>JAEWHT010000316.1 GCA_023387695.1 Pseudomonadota bacterium
GCGGGCCTCGACAATGTCGAGGTCGCCTATCTCTCGGCGAGCGAGATCGCCTCGCAGCTGTCCGGCGGCATCGCGCATCTCGGCGTCACCGGCGAAGATTTGGTGCGCGAGAACATCGCCGATGCCGACAATCGCGTGTCGCTGATCGACGGGCTCGGCTTCGGCTATGCCGACGTCGTGGTTGCGGTCCCGCAGGCCTGGATCGATGTCCGTACCATGGCGGATCTCGACGATGTCGCCACCGGCTTCCGCGAGCAGCATCACATGCGGATGCGGGTCGCGACCAAATTCGTCAACCTGACCCGCGCGTTCTTCTCGCAGCAGGGCATCAGCGATTACCGCATCGTCGAGAGTGCCGGCGCGACCGAAGGCGCGCCCGCGGCCGGCAGTGCCGAGCTGATCGTCGACATCACCACCACAGGTGCAACGCTCGCCGCCAACGGCCTGCGGGTGCTCGACGACGGCGTGATGCTGCGCAGCCAGGCCAATCTGGTCGCCTCGAAGGCGGCTGACTGGTCGCCGCAGGCCCGCGAGACCGCGCGCGTCATCCTCGACCACATCGCGGCAAGGGCGCGCGCCAATAAATACCGCGAGGTCCGGACCCGCTTCCGGCAATGCGACGACGCGCTGCTGACCGAAGCCCACAACCGTTTCGGTGTCGAGGCACCATTCGGCGGACCGACCTCCTCGGGCATGCTCACGCTGCACTGCCCGCCCGGGCAGCTCTATGCGCTCGCGAGCTTCCTTCGCGAACATGGCGCCGAAACCGTCTCGGTGGTCTCGCTCGACTATGTGTTTGACCGGGAGAACCCGCTGTTCGCGAAGCTCGAAGCATTCCTGCGGCGATGAGTCCAAAGTTTGTTGGGCAGCCTTGTTCAGCGTAGCGACAGCAAGCGGCAGCTACCATATGCTGTTGAGATGATTTCGACGCCTCTGGAACCTTGACGATGACGCTGGGCTCTGACGTTTCCGCCCTGACCACCACCGCAGCGAATGCCGCCGCGAAGGGGCTGTCGATTGTCGTCCCCGTCTATAACGAGGCGGCGGGCCTCGCTGTGCTGCACCAGCGCATCTGCGATCTCGCCAAGACCTTGCGGCAACGCTATCGCCTCGCCTGTGAGGTCGTTTACGTCGACGACGGCAGCGCTGACGCGACCCTATCGGTTGCGCGCGGATTGCCAGCAGATGCGGTCGACATCCAGGTCGTGTCGCTGTCGCGCAATTTCGGCAAGGAGGCGGCGCTGATGGCCGGCCTCGACCATGCCCGCCTCGGCGCAGTCATGTTCATGGACGGCGACGGCCAGCATCCGCCGGCCCTCGTCGAACAGCTGGTGCGACATTGGATCGAGGACGGCTATGACGTCGTCTATACCGCCAAGGCGCATCGCGACAACGAACCCTTCCTGCGCCGCGTTGCCGTGCATGGCTTCTACGCGCTGATCAACTGGGGCGCGCGCCAGAAGATCCCGGAGGATGCCGGTGACTTCCGCCTGCTGTCGCCGCGCGCGGTCACGGCGCTGCGGCAGCTGCCGGAGCGCAACCGTTTCTTCAAGGGTCTCGCAAGCTGGATCGGCTTCCGCCAGATCCGCGTCGACTACGAACCCGCGCCGCGCGTCCATGGCGTGACGACCTTCAGCGCTGCGCGTCTGCTGGGTCTGTCGATCGAAGGCGTGACCTCGTTCTCGGTGGCGCCGCTGCGCTTTGCGAGCCTGCTCGGTGTCATTCTCGCCGGCGTCGCCTTCCTGTTCGGCCTCTCCATCCTCTGGGAGGTCTTCACGACTGGCAAGCAGGTGCCGGGCTATCCCTCGCTCGTGGTCGGCTTGATGACGATCGGCGGCGTGCAGCTGATCATGATCGGCATCGTCGGCGAATATATCGGCAAGATCCTCTCCGAGCTGAAGGCACGTCCGATCTACTTCGTCGCCGAGCACAGCGAAAAGCATTCTGATGCCGACAAGGCTGCCCAAGACGCTTCAAACCAAGACGCGTCGAACAGGACCGCGGCCGAATGAGCACGGCGGCCACGCCGCGCCGGATCTGGCTCTGCGCCGACGATTACGGCATCAGCCCCGGTGTCAACCGCGCCATCCGTGACCTGATCGAGCGCGGCCGTCTCAACGCCACCTCGGTGATGATGGTGGGACCAGCGATCCAGCCGAGCGAGGTCGAGGCGCTTCAGGCCGCAGCCAAGACCAATCCGCGCTGCGCGATCGGATTGCACGTGACGCTGTCGGCGCCGTTCCGTCCCATCACCATGCATTTCCGTCCGCTCGACGGCGACATGTTCATGGCCTTTCCGAAACTGCTGCGCGCCGGATTGATGCGGCGGCTGGACAGCGAGTTCTTCCGCAACGAGGTGCGAGCGCAGCTCACCGCCTTCGCGGAAGCCTTCGGCCGTGTGCCCGACTTCGTCGACGGTCATCAGCATGCGCAGCTGTTTCCGCAAGTACGCGACGGCTTCGTCGAGGCCGTCAGCGAGATCGCGCCGAAGGCCTGGGTGAGGCAGGGTGGACGCGACCTGCCTCTGGCACAGCGGCTCGCGTCGCCAAAAGCGATCGTGCTGGATATCCTCAGCGCCAAATTCCGCCGCCGCGCGGCGCGCGCCGGTCTTAAGTTCAATCCGGCGTTTGCCGGTGCTTATGATTTCACGCGCGCGGCCGATTTCGGCGAGCTGATGCGGCAATTCCTGGAAGGCCTGCCCGAAGGCGGCCTCGTGATGTGCCACCCGGGCTTTGTCGATGAGGTCCTCGTCGGCCTCGACCCGATGACGGATGTCAGGGAAAGCGAGCACGCCTATCTCGCCAGCGACGCCTTTGCACAGCTTCTGGCGACCAGCCATGTGACATTGGGATGAAACCGGCAATAGCCAGCCCCAGAGACTGCTTGTCGCATACCGAAATTTAATCCAGCCGCCACTGTTGGGGCCACAATGGAACCCTACATCCCGCTTGCGCTTGTTTTGCGCGAGGGAGACCGACCATGACGCCGCAGGAACGCCAACTCGTCGACGAGCTTTTCGACCGGCTTTCGAAACTGGAAAATGCACCGCGCGATCCCGACGCGATCGCCGCGATTTCGGACGGCCTGCGCAAGGCGCCAGGTGCCGTCTATGCGCTGGTGCAGACCACATTGTTGCAGGACGAGGCGCTCAAGCGCGCCCATGAGCGCATCCAGGCGCTGGAGGCGGCTCATGCGCCCGAGCAGCCGCAATCCGGCGGCTTCCTGGACACCATGCGCGACACGCTGTTCGGCGGAGGCCAATCGCGCAGCTCGGTTCCAAACGTGCCGCAGCGTGACTCCCGCCCGGTCTGGAACAGCGGCCAGGTGATGCAGCAGGCCCAGCCCGGCTACGGCCAGCCGCCTTATGGTCAGGCCTACGGACAAGGCCAAGGTTATGGTCAGGGTTATGGCGCCCCGCCGGTCGGCGGTGGCGGCGGCTCATTCCTCGGCACGGCGGCTGCGGCCGCGGCTGGTGTGGTCGGCGGCTCGCTGCTGCTCTCGAGCATTCGCGGCATGATGGGCGGCGGATCGCATCAAGCGTTCGGCGACACCACGATCATCGAGGAACGCGGTGGCGGCTCTCCATGGAGCGGCGACCAGTCCGGCAGCTCGCTCGCCCGCGATGCCGGCCTCAACGACATCGGATCGAACCGGGATTCCCGACAAGGCTTTTTCGACCCGGCGTCGAACGATCGGGATAACGATCAGAACTACGACAACAACGACAACAGCAATGTGGACATGGCCGACGACAGCGACTTCGGCGGCGGAGACGACGGCGGCAGCGACTACGCGTAACGCAGCACACAACGCCAAACAAAAACGGCCGCCGATGAGGCGGCCGTTTTCATGTCAAAAGTCAGAAGCTCACATCACCACGACCTTGGTGCCGACATTGACGCGGCCATAGAGGTCGATGACGTCCTCGTTGCGCATGCGGATGCAGCCGGAGGAGACGTTGGTGCCGATGGTCCAGGGCTCGTTGGAGCCGTGGATGCGATAGAGCGTGGAGCCCAGATACATCGCGCGCGCGCCGAGCGGATTTTCCGGGCCGCCTTCCATGTGCCGCGGCAGATCGGGACGACGGGCGATCATTTCCGCCGGCGGCGTCCAATCCGGCCATTCGCGCTTGGCGGTGATCGACTTCACGCCAGTCCAGGTGAAGCCCTCGCGGCCGACGCCGATGCCGTAACGCATCGCGCGGCCATTGCCCTCGACGAGGTAGAGGAACTTGTTGTTGGAATCGACGACGATCGTGCCGGCGCTTTCCTTGCCGCTATAGTCAACAACTTGTTTCTCGAATTTCGGATCGAACGGACGCTGCCTCGGGTCAACTGGTTCCTGCTGGTAGCTCGCGCCCTGCTGATAACCGCCCTGCATCTGCGGATCGCCCATCGGCGGCATGCGACGCGGATCGGCGTAAGCCGGCTGCTGCTGATAGATTGGCTGCTCGGGCGCATAGGCCGGGCCACGGCCGGGACCATCGCCGAACAGGAATTCGATGAAGCCGCCGCCCATGTTGGCGTTGGAGGCGACGCGCACCGGCGCTGGGCCGACCCGTGGCTGGTAGAGCACCGCGGGTGGATCGTTCGGCACCGAATTGTCGAAGGCGCTGGCGCGATCGGCGCCGACAATGAAGGCGCAAGCGCTGCCGAGCAGCGCGACAGACATGTTCTTGAACATCGACGTACTCTGTACTGTTTCGTCTAGTTGCATTAGTCGCCGAACGCGTTGACTGATGCCGCGTCCTCGACGTGGTCAATAAAGAGCAAACTCCGTTTCGTTTGGTAAACAGAAAGGCCGTTTCGATTCACCACGTCGCGAGCGACAGGCCAATTTGGCGATCAGCGTTTATTTTCGATGAAGGCGACGGCCTCATGGTTAATCGCGCGTTTGCGCGCCGTCGCGCGCAGCCGCACAACAGTTCCGGTTGTGAACCTCGTGTTAAATCGCTTCTGCGTACAAAGACGCGTGAGTGAGGTGGGGGGAGTATCCTGATGGCTGTTCACCGCAAGCGTTTTCGTGTCGAGGATATCGCCGGTGGCGAGATGCCGATTCTTGACGTCGCAGAAGAGGCAGGCCCGATGCATAGCGAGATTATGGCAGAGCTGCGTGCGATCCGCGCGCAGATGGCAAAGGGCGCGGTGCCCTTGACCGGCAGCGCGGCGATGGCGGCGATCGACGCCTCCACGGCGCAGGAGCTTTCCGACGCACGCACGATGCTGGAGACCTATCGGGCCCAGATCGAGCAGTGCGAGAAGCTGAAGGTCGAGCTCGACCTCATCCATGACGCCATCGACCGCACCAAGCGCGAGATCGCGACCCTGCACGGAAAGAGCTTCGACGGCGGCGAGATGGCCAAGGTCAATGGCGAGCTCGGCGCGGTGGTCGGCGGCACCGAACAGGCGACCCAGCAAATTCTCGAAGCGGCCGAGTCGATCGACCAGGCTGCCTCCGCGCTCTCCAAGGTCGACTCGGTCGACCAGCAGAAGCGCCTCGCCGACGACATCCAGGAACGCGTCATCTCGATCTTCGAAGCCTGCAACTTCCAGGACCTGACCGGCCAGCGCATCAGCAAGGTCATGGCCACAATGAAGTTCATCGAGCAGCACATCAATTCGATGATGGACATCTGGGGCGGCGTCGACGCGATCAAGGCTCACGTCCAGCCGCAGGTCGACACCCGCAGCGAGGACGACAAGCTCCTCAACGGTCCGAAGCTCGCCGGCGACGTCGGCCACGCCTCGCAGGACGACATCGACGCGCTGTTCGACTAAGCGAACGCGACGAACCGAAAAACAAAACGCCGGCGCAAGCCGGCGTTTTTTGTTGTCTTCGTCATTGCGAGCGAACCGAAGCCACTCGCAATGACAAATGGTAGTCGGGGCGCCTTACGCCTTCGGCCCGCAGCGGACGTAGACCATGTTGCCGTAGCGGGTGGCGGCATCCTTGTCGACGAAGCGGGTGATCATGACGCGGCCGTCGAAGGAGACGATCTCGCGGTCCTGCTCGCCCGGCGTCGGGCCGGACGGGCCAATATAGTTCTTGCCGCTCGGCGAGCCCTTCAGCCGCAGTTCCTGCGGCGTGGCCTGGTCGGCGAGATGCATGACCACGCCACCGGAGGTTCCGGCGCCGATCACGTAGGGATTTTTGCACTGGGCCCGCGCGGCGGCCTCGGTGCGGGCACGGTCAGCGGGGTTCTGGAACGAGGCGAGGCCCCAGCGGCCGACGATCTCGTCGGCGCGGATCGAGGCCGGCATTTCCGGTGCGACACCGGGCTCTGTCTCCGGCGCCGGCTGGGACGACGAAAACGACGGCAGGCTCATACCGCCTCCGCAGGCACCGAGCAGCAGCGCCAGGCAAGAGGCCGCTGCCAGATTGGCAACCGTGCGCGCGTGAGCTGAACTGATCATGGCATTCCCCCGAACAAGACCATGGCCGCATCCCTCCCGCAGCCAAGCGCAAAACCGAAGCCAGAGCAATGACGTCCTGAGATACGCCTGCGCCCTGAACGAGTTTCCAATGCCACCATCCTATATCCGCCTCAACAATCGCTTAACCACCTTTGCTTGACAGGATCGCAGCCAAGCCATATCCCCTGCGCACTATTAGCACTCGGAAAGACCGATTGCTAAGCGCGCCGCTCGATCCTCGCCGAAGAGGGGGGCGGGAGCGCTGCCCTCACCCAATTCCGCTGCTTTCGGAAAACCGAGCCTCCAAAGGGAAACGTCATGGCTAAGTCCAAATTTCGTCCGCTGCATGACCGTGTCGTGGTCAAACGTATCGACGCCGAGGAAAAGACCAAGGGCGGCATCATCATCCCCGACACCGCCAAGGAAAAGCCGTCCCAGGGCGAAGTCGTCGCCGTCGGCCCCGGCGGCCGCGACGAGGCTGGCAAGCTGATCCCGATCGACCTCAAGGTCGGCGACCGCGTGCTGTTCGGCAAGTGGTCGGGCACCGAGGTCAAGATCGACAACGAAGAGCTCCTGATCATGAAGGAGTCGGACATCATGGGCGTGATGGCCTAAGGCCGGACGCCTGAACGACCGCTGAATACGCCACCGTCATGCCCGGGCCCGACCCGGGCATCCACGCTTCTTCGCAAGATGATGGATTGCCGGGTCAAGCCCGGCAATGACGGAGAGAGCGCCTCACACCACCAAGCACAGACATCACGATCTAACAGGGATTGCAGACCATGGCTGCCAAGGACGTCAAGTTTTCCGGAGACGCGCGCGATCGCATGCTGCGCGGCGTCGACATTCTCGCCAATGCCGTCAAGGTGACGCTCGGTCCGAAGGGCCGCAACGTCGTCATCGAGAAGTCGTTCGGCGCGCCCCGCATCACCAAGGACGGCGTCACCGTCGCCAAGGAGATCGAGCTCGAGGACAAGTTCGAGAACATGGGCGCTCAGATGGTGCGTGAGGTCGCCTCCAAGACCAACGACC
>JAEWHT010000323.1 GCA_023387695.1 Pseudomonadota bacterium
CGCCCAGGCCGCGACCGATTGGCAAAAGGTCGGCTTCGCCCTGACCCCAACCGGGGTGCACCCCTTCGGCACCAGCAACCGACTGGCGATGTTCGAGAACAATTTTTTCGAAATTCTGGCCGTCACCGACGAAGCGGCGGTGCCGCCGCCCACGCCAGGCCATTTCAGCTTCGCCGCACATAATCGCGAATTCCTTGGAAGGGCCGAGGGAATGTCGATGCTGGTCCTCCACACCACCGACGCCCACGCCGACGCGGCAACTTTCCGCAGCCGCGGCATCGGTGACTACGCGCCGTTCGATTTTGGCCGCGACGCGGTATTGCCAAGCGGAGACAAGGCCCGCGTCGCGTTCTCGCTGGCCTTTGCCACCGATCCCGCGATGCCGAGCCTAGCCTTCTTCACCTGCCAGCAGCGCCATCCCCCAGAACTGTTCTGGAAGCCGGACTATCAGCGTCACCCCAACGGCGCGCTGCGTGTCATCGAGGTGGTGATGTCGGCGCCGGAACCGATGAAGCACCGAGCCTTCCTCGAGCAGTTCGCAGAGAGCACCGCCGAGACCGTTCCCGACGGACTGACCATCGGCGATCGCGATAACGGGATCACAGTGCTGACGCCGGCCGGGATCGCGCGCCGGCTGCCGGGCGTCAATGGCGGCGGAGCGCCGCGTTTCTGTGCGGTCCGCATCGCGGTCGGCGATCTCGACACCACCGCGCGAGTCCTGAAGGGAAACGGCGTCGCGTTCGAGGCCGCGAGTGACGTGCTGCTGGTTCCTCCCGCAGCCTCGCATGGCATTGCACTGGAATTCGTCGAACAGGAGACACAGTGAAATGCCCGACCTCATCAGCCAGCATCGCCTCGGAATGAAGTTTTCCTGATTGCCCAAGAGCCACAGATTTGAGGGTGCCATGGCTGAGATCCATCCCTTCTACGAGCAGCATCGCGGTGCGATGGAGGCGGCGATGCAAGAGCGCCTCGACCTTGCCGAGCCGATGCTGCGCCAGCACGCTGATATCACCGAGATCGACAAGGTCAGGCGAGAAGTGACAGACGAATTCGCCATCGTGCTCACGCAAATGCCCTATGTCGGCGGCGCGGCGAGCCGGATGAGCGACTTCTTCATGCGCCTGATCGGCTTCATGGCGATCAGCCGCGTGCTGCGGCGGCATGGCGTGCCGCTGCCCGTCATTGGCGAGATCGAGCGCGAGACCTACAAGGCGCAATTGCTTGGTGAGCCAGAGGCAGACCGCCTCGCCGCGGGGCGTCAATTCATGTCGCCGGAGAACCAGGCTTTGCTGCGCGCGCAGGCGGTGAAGAGCAAGAGCGAAAGCCACCAGACAGAGTTTCCCGAGGATTTCGTCTACGATTTCGTCGAGCCCGGGCCGAATGACAGTTTTGAATTCGGCATCAACTACAAGGCCTGCGGCTTCTGCAAATTCGCAGGCCGCCATGGTGACAAGGAAATCCTGCCGAATATTTGCGGGCTCGATTATGACGCCTATGCGACACGCGGCATCCATCTGGAGCGAACGCAAACGCTGGCGGGCGGCGCGAGCCACTGCAATTTCCGTTTCTCACGACTATCCCGCGACAGTTGACTTCACACCGCCGCACGCCCACGAAGACGGACCTGACGACGACGGGAGAACGGGCGCGATGGTGGACGACACGACTATTCGGGCGGGCCAGTGTCACTGCGGCGCCGTGCGTTTCGAGGTGACGCTGAGCGACGGTTTCAATTCGATCCGCCGCTGCACCTGTTCCTATTGCCGCATGCGCGGCGCCGTCATGGTGATGGCGAAGCTGGGCGGGATCAAGTTCCTGCAGGGCGAGGACAGGCTGACGAGCTATCGCTTCCACACCGGAACGGCGCAGCACTTCTTCTGCTCAACGTGCGGTATCTACACACATCATCAGCGGCGATCCGACACCACGCTCTACGCTGTCAATGTGGCGTGCCTCGACGGGATGAGCCCGTTCGATTTCACCGACGTGCCGGTGATGGATGGCGTCAACCACACCAACGACACCGGCCAGCCGACACGGCGGGCGGGCACGCTGCGTTTCATCCGCGAGGACTAACGACGCCAAACAGAGGTCGCGTGATCTAGATCTTGCTTGCCGAACCGCGACGGGTCTTCGGCATCAGCTGCGCAATCTTCTCTCTGCCCCCGCCATCCACCCATTCGGTTAGCTTGCGGATACAAGAATCCAGCGCATCGCGCTCCGTAGCGGTCAATGGCGCGAGGAAGTGTTCCTCCAGCTCGCTTGCGATCCTGGCCGCCTTCCCGCCCATCTCGCGGCCCTTGGCCGTGGTATGCAGGTTGAACTGCCGCGCGTCTTCCTTGCCGATCGCGCGCTTGAGCAGGCCATCCTTGATCAGCTTCGACAGCAGGCGCGAGGTCAGGCTGCGTTCGAACCTGGTCTCGGCGGCGAGATCGCTGAAGGTGATGCCGGGGTTGTCGTCGACCAGGCGCAGCACGCGCAGCTCGCGCACATTGAGGCCGCAGCACTGCAGATAGACCTCGTTGGCCATATCGATCGCGCTGCTGCTCAGCGTGTCCATCCGGTAGGTTAAATGGCGCTCGACCTTCTCTCGCCGCATCGGCCCCTCATTGACGGCCCCCGCGGGCCCATCTTGTTGCAAAACAATACTGTTGCAAATTGCAACTAATAATGTTTGGCTTTCGTCGTGGCAGGTAGGCCCTCGATGGCCGAATCCACAGTGTGGACGTGTTTCGCACCATGAAGCCTATTGCCTCGTGGCGCGCAACATTATCTCGACGAGGCCAAATGGGTGCGCGCGACTATCTGCAGCAGGAGCTGCCGCTCTTGAAGAGCTGGCGGCACGATTTCCACGCCCATCCGGAAATCGGCTTCCAGGAGACGCGCACCGCCGCAAGGGTCGCCGAGTTGCTCACCGGCTGGGGCATCGAGGTCCGCACCGGCGTCGGCGGCACCGGCGTGATCGGCACATTGCGGGGACGCCAGGGCGGCAACAACGCCATCGGCTTCCGGGCCGACATGGACGCCCTGCCGATGACCGGCCGTGCCGACGTGCCGTATCGTTCGACCCGGCCGGACGCCTTCCACGGTTGCGGACATGACGGACACACTGCGACGCTGCTGGGCGCAGCGAAATATCTGTCAGAACATCCGGATTTCGCCGGCACCGTCCATTTCATCTTCCAGCCCGCCGAAGAGACCTTGCGCGGCGGCCCGGCGATGATTGCCGACGGCCTCTTTAACCATGCGCCCGTCAGCGAGGTCTATGGCCTGCACAACAATCCGCTGATGCCGCCCGGCAAGGTCGGCATTCGCACCGGCGCGATCCTGTCGGGCTGCGATCCGCTGCGGATCGAGGTACACGGTATCGGCGCGCATGGCGCGCAGCCGCATCAGGGAATCGATCCCATCGTGATCGCCTGCGAACTCGTTGGCCTGCTGCAGACCGTCGTCAGCCGCTCGCTCAACGCGCTGGATTCCGGCGTCGTCAGCTTCGGCGTCATCCAGGGCGGCACAACGGCCAACGTCATTCCCGATCGGGTGGTCCTGGAAGGCACCATACGCTCGATGTCGACGGACGGACGGGCACTGCTGCTGCGGCGGGTGCGTGAGATCTGCGACGGCGTCGCCAAGGGCTTTGGCATCACGATCGCTTGCGACATCGGCGCCGGCTGCCCGCCGACGATGAACCACGCAGAGCCATCGGCAGCGGTCGAACGCGCCGCGCAGCTCGTCGTCGGGTCTGACAATCTCGTTGCCGACGTGACGCCTCTGATGGCCTCGGAAGATTTCTCCTTCATGCTCGAGGCGAGGCCGGGCGCCTATTTCTTCGTCGGGCAGAACGGCCCGAATTGCCACCATCCCGAATATGTCTTCGACGACGCCATCATGCCGATCGGCGGCGCGATGTTCGTCCAGATTGCCTACGACCGGCTCAAGCAGACCTGAACGACAAAATCCAAACGGGGGGACCGATGGACGCACAAGCCAGCACTGGACACGACGCCATGATCGCGATGCGCCGCCGCGTGGTGGTCGCCTCGACACTGGGCAACGCCTTTGAATGGTTCGACTACGCCATCTTCGGCATGTTCGCGCCGATCATCTCAAAGCTATTCTTTCCGGCCAGCAACGAGGTCAACTCGATGCTGCTGACATTCGCGACATTCGCAGTGGCGTTCGCGATGCGGCCGCTGAGCGGCATCCTGTTCGGCCTCTACGCCGACGCGCTCGGCCGCAAGCGCGCGCTGACGCTGATGATCATCATGATGGCCGTCGGTACCGGCATGATCGGCCTGCTGCCCACTTATGCGGCGATCGGCATTGCCGCACCGCTGCTGATGGTCGCGGCACGACTCATTCAGGGCATCTCGGTCGGCGGTGAGTTCTCCAATGCGACCGCCATGCTCGTCGAATATTCGCCGGAGAACCGTCGCGGCTATTACGGCAGCTTCCAGATGGTGTCGCAGGCACTCGGCTTCACGGTCGGCGCGTTGCTGGCGTATCTCGCCACCACCTACGCCTCGCCTGCTTCCATGGAAAGCTGGGGCTGGCGGATTCCATTTCTCCTCGGGATTCTGATTGGCCCGTTCGGCTATTGGCTGCGATCCAATATCGACGAGACGCCTGATTTCCAGCGCTACCTGCAATCCCGCGAGAAGCCGGCGAATACGCCACTGCAGGTGCTCTTCACAAACCATCTACGCGAGCTCGTGGTGGGCTTCTGCATCGTGGTGATGGGCACCGTTTCCTACTACGTGATGCTGCTCTACATCCCGATCTATGCTGTACGCCAGCTCGGAATGCCGATGAGCGGCGCGCAGCTCTCATCGGTGCTGTCCACAGCGCTGATCGTGGTCTTCTGTCCGTTTGCGGGCAGCTTGTCTGACCGGATCGGACGGCGGGCGATCCTGCTGCCGGCGACGATCATTTATGTCGCCGTCGTATGGGCGGCCGTACACACTCTCCTTGCCGCGCCCTCGCTGACTGGATTGATCCTGACGCAGATGGCGACATCGCTCGTCATGGCTTTCATCTGGGGACCGACACCGGTCGTCCTGATGGAGCTATTTCCAGTCGGCATTCGCTCGACCGGCGTCGGGTTGATCTATAATTTTGCCGTCGCCATCTTTGGCGGACTGGCGCCGTTCGCCATCACGTGGCTGATCGCCGCCACCGGCGACAAGATGAGCCCGGTCTATTACGTCGCTATCTCCGGCGCTGTCGGCCTAGTGGGCCTGCTGCTGTTGCGGGAGCGCCGCTACAGCTAGAGCTTCGCCTGCGCCAGCCGCTCACGCAGGCGCGGGACGACGAAGTCGACGAAGGCGCGCAGCTTCAACGGCAGCCGGTTTTGCGTATCGTAGACGAGATGCACCGGGCGCAGCTGTGGCTCGAACGCCCCCAGCACAACGGCGAGGCGCCCTGCCCGCACGTGTTCGGCAATCTGATACGACACCGCGCGCACGAGGCCGGCACCGGCGAGCGCGGCATCAATGGCCGCGTCGATGGTGTTGACGCTGAGGCGCGAGCGGAACGAGACGGTTTTCTCGGTGCCGCCATGCTCGAAGGTCCAGGTGCTCAAGGCAGACACGCTCTGGAACGAGACCAAGCGATGCTTGTCGAGATCATCGAGCGTCGCAGGAATTCCGTTGGCGGCGAGATAGTCGGGGCTCGCGCAGATGACATGCCTGACTTCGCCGACGCGGGTTGCGATCAGGCTGCTGTCCGGCAAGACGCCGAGCCGCAAGGCAACGTCGACCTGGTCCTCGAGGAAATGCGCGACGCGGTCGGTGAGAACGAGGCCGACCGACACTTCGGGAAATGCTTCCAGAAAGCGTGTCACGATCGGCAGCACATGCATCCGCCCGAACATGATCGGCGCGGTGACGACGAGGTCGCCCTTCGGCTCGCTGTATTCGCCGGACGCGGCGCGCTCGGCCTCGGACAACTGCTCCAGGATCGATTTCGCCGAGGTGACGTAAGAACGCCCCGCAGGCGTCAACTCCAGCCCCTTGGCCGAGCGGATCAGCAGCGTGGCTTTCAGGTGCGCTTCGAGTTCGGCGACCTTCCGGCTCACGGTTGCCAGCGGCAGCCGCAGCTCCCGGCTCGCTTTTGAGAGGCTGCCGCTCTCCACAGCTGCGAGCAGCACCGACATGGCATCCAGGCGGTCCATAGGGCCTTCCACAAAACGAGAGGGTTCCTCCCGATCTTAGCGACTGCCGGGCAATCCCGGGAAGCCCCAAAAGAAGGTCAACCGCTCGCCGCCGGCGGCCGGACAGCCTCAAGGAAAGCCCCCATGCCCCATCCGACGCTCCATCGCACCGCCACCGTGAACGGCCGCAAGGTGTTTTATCGCGAGGCCGGGGATCCCGCCGCGCCCACCATCCTGCTGCTGCACGGCCTGCCGACCTCGAGCCAGATGTTCCGCGATTTGATGCCGGCACTGGCCGACCGCTTCCATCTGATCGCGCCCGACTACATCGGCTTCGGCCATTCCGACGCACCGTCGCGCAGCGAGTTTGCCTACACCTTCGACAACCTCGCCGCCCACGTCGCCGGCCTCGTCGATGCGCTCGGGCTTACTTCCTACATCCTCTACATGCAGGACTATGGTGGTCCCGTCGGCTTCCGTCTGTTCACGCAGCGACCCGAGCAGGTGAAAGGCTTCATCATCCAGAACGCCAACGCCTACATGGAGGGCGTCGGCGATGCGCCGAAGAAGGTGCTGTTGCCGCTCTGGGAGAACCGCAACGCGGACACGGAGAAGCCCGCGCGGGAGTTCGTCAGCATCGAGGGCACCAAATTCCATTGGCTCGTCGGGGCGAAGAACCCCGAAGCCATCAACCCCGACAATTGGATTCTCGACCAGGCGCTGCTCGATCGGCCTGGCGCGCAGGATTACCAGGTCGACCTGCTCGAGAACTACAAGAGCAACATCGCGCTCTATCCGAACTGGCAGGCTGCGTTCCGGAAATATCAGCCGAAGACGCTGATCGTCTGGGGCAAGCACGACCCGTTCTTCATCCCGCCGGGCGCCCGCGCCTATCTCAACGATCTGCCGGACGCCAAGCTCGTGTGGCTCGATAGCGGGCACTTCGTGCTCGATGAAAATGTTGCGCAGGTCGCCTGCGAGATCAAGGCGCGATTCGCGCCGAACCACGCTGCGGCGAACGCAGCCGCCTGATCAATCCCCCACAAGGACAGTCATCATGGACCGCCGCCTTCTCGTTCTCTCGATCGGCATGTTCGCGCTCGGCACCGACAGTTTTGTCGTGGCCGGCGTGCTGCCCGAAATCGCCAGGCATTTCGATGTCAGCATTGGAGCTGCCGGGCAGATGACCACGATCTACTCGGTCACCTTCGCCCTGCTCTCGCCGACCATCGCCGCGCTCGCGGCCGGCATCTCACGCAAGACCATGCTGATTGCGGGCGCTGCCGTGTTCGTGCTCGCCAACCTTGCGACCGCGATCTCGCCGACCTTCACCATTGCGCTGTTGACCCGCGCGCTCGCCGGCGTTGGCGCCGCGATGTTCTCGCCGACGGCGACGGGATCCGCCGCCATGCTGGTGCCGCCGGAGCGGCGCGGCTACGCGCTCTCCATCGTCGTCGCCGGCCTGACGCTCTCGACTGCGTTGGGCTAACCGACCGGCGCTGTGATCGGCGGTCTCGGCGACTGGCGCTACACGATGCTATTCGTCGCTGCCCTCGGCACGGCGGCGGGCCTGGGCGTCTGGGCGTTCCTCACTGAAGTGCCGCTGCCGCCGGCGGTGTCGCTCTCCAAGCGCCTCGCGCCGCTGGCGGATTCCCGCATCCTGCTGACGCTCGCGACGACGCTGGTCAATCTCAGCGGCATCTTCACGGTCTACACGTATTTCGCCGTCGCCTTCGACCGTGCCATCGGCAACGACGCCCTGGTGCTGGGCACCCTGCTCGTGCTCTGGGGCGCCGGCGGCACCGTCGCCAATCTCGCTTTCGGCCGGCTGATCGATCGCATCGGCTCGCGCATGGTGATCTTGTCTACGCTGGTCGTGCTCGCGATCGTCAGCGCGACCATGCCGTGGACCAGCGCGAGCCTGTGGACCGCAATCCCCGTCGTCGCGATCTGGGGTGCCGCCGGATGGGGCCTTTTGGTGCCACAGCAATATCGCCTGGTCGCGCTCGCGCCGTCGATTGCGCCGGTGCTGCTTGGGCTGAACACCGCCGGTTCGTTCTTCGGCATGTCGGCGGCGGGCTTGATCGGTGCAGCCGCCATCCCGCTGGTTGGCGCGCATTATCTCGGCTTTGTCGGTGCAGGGCTCGCGGTTCTCGCCTTCATTCTCGCCGAACTTGCGACGATGCGCATCGCCGCGGCCGAGACGTCCCGTACCGCGGCGTGCAGCATGCCGGCTTAGCAGCGTCAGAGGACATAAATGGGCTGACGCGCACGGCGTCAGCCCATTTGCATATGAAACAGCATGGTTCCTTAATGCGCGCCACACCGGCAATTCTCATAATCCACGGGATCATGACTATTGATGATGGTGACGCGCTCGCCGTGGCTTAGCTTCAACTCACGCAGCCGCGCCTGGTTGGCGATCCGGGCGTTACGGTCCATGTCGACGCGACGCTGGAAATAGCGGAGCACCAGCGGCGCGCGTGGCTTTGCCTCGACCTGGGTGTGGTGGAAGTAACTGTCGCCGGCGTGCAGCAACCATTTGTCGCCTGAGCGGACCGCGATGCCGCAATGGCCGAGCGTGTGGCCGGCGAGCGGGATCATCAAAATGTCTGCCTCCTTGTCGCCGAGCGCGCGCACGCCCTTGAAGCCGAACCAGTCCTCGCCGGTCTCGCCGTAGAAACGCCAGCTCGGCCCATGCCCCCATTGTCCCTCGACGTAGCGCCCCTCGGGCGGCGCGGGTTTGCGCAGCACCGCCATATCGTATTCGGCACGATGGACGTGGATCGCCGCGTGAGGGAAGTCGGGCACGCCGCCGGCGTGGTCGCGGTCGAGATGGGTCAGCAACACATGGCGCAAATCATTGGGTGAAAAACCGAGCGCCCTCACCTGCTGCACGGCCGTCTCCGCAGGGTCGAGCCTTGGCGCGGTCTGGCGCAGCCAGCGCCGGCCGAGCCGGTCGGGCGTTGCGATATCGCCAAGCCCGATGCCGGTATCGACTAGGGCGAGGCCCTCGCCTGTCTCGATCAGCAGGCAATGACAGACCATGCGGGCACGCTGGAACAGGCTGCCGGTGCCATTCACGAGCCTGCGGCCCATGGGGCACATCGTGCCGGTGTTGAGGTGTTGGATTTTCATGGATGGGTCCGCCTGTTGTGAACAAGCCGTTCTTGTCATGCCCCAATCCATAGGTAAAATATCGACTATTGATATCATCTCTAGGCATAGACTATGGATATCCGCGAGCTTCGCTACTTCGCCGCCGTCTACCGTGAACGCAACCTCACCGCCGCGGCGCGCACTTGCTTCGTGTCGCAGCCATCGATCTCGACCGCGATCACTAATCTGGAGGCTGAACTCGGTACCACGCTGTTCATCCGGCATAAGAAGGGCGTCGCGCCGACAGCCTCGGCCGAGCAGTTTCACACCGTCGCCCGTCGCATCATCGACGAGGCCGACGCGGCGCGACAGCTGTTCCGCAAGCCCAGCACCAGGAGCAATTTGACGCTCGGCCTGATGCGCACGCTCGACGTCCCCCGGACGATCGCGCTGCTCAAGCCGTTGACGGCGCGCAGCGACATCGCGCTCCGGCTGGTCGGCCACGACGAGCGCGCGGATGCACGGATCATTTCGAAAGGCATGCTTCGGGACGACGAACATTTCGTCCCGCTCTGGAGCGAACGCTATGTCGCCGTCTTGCCGCCGTCGCATCCGCTGACGCTCAAGGAGAAGCTCCGCGCCGCCGACCTCGCCGACGTCCCCATGATCGACCGCTGCCATTGCGAGCAGAGCGCCTTCTTCGGCCGCGCCGCGCAACGACGTCCGTCCGCGGCCATCGCGCAATCGGAGGATTGGGCGATGGCGCTGGTCGCAGCCGGCGTCGGCATCGCCATCGTCCCCGAGGGCGTGGCGAAGGACCATCCTGATGTCGCCGTGCGCGAGATCGACGTGAAGGTCAAACGCGAGGTCGGTCTCGCCTATCGCGCATCCGCGCCGCTGGCGGATGCGTTGAAGGATTTTGTCGGGAAGCTGCGGCGCGGAGGCACGAAGCAAGAGATCCCCAAGCGCACCAAATCCAGCCGACGGCGCGATTAGCAGGCCTATCCGAGCAAGCCCTTCAGGCCGGCATAGATCGAGCCCACAGCCGTCGCGGCGACGCCGGCGAGCGGTCCGATGGTCTGCATCAAATCCTGAATCAGACGAGCGCGGCGGCGGAGTTGTTCCTCGCCGACATGCTGCCCGAGCAGGCGCGCCACCTTGAAGGCAAAGGCATTGGGTTTCCCGCCCTGCCCCAGAACGCGCGGCAGCACCTGGAAGATGACCAGCCCCAATATGTTTCCGGACACGAAGGCGAGCAGGATGCTCGCACCGTATTCGAAGACTTCGCGCCACTCGACCCACACGGTCGGAAGGATCGGAACATCATCATGGAATCCGGTCACCGTCAGCATCGCCTGGATGCTGACGCTGGCAAGCAGCAACGCCAGCACGAAAGCCCCCAGCGCCGAGACCCGATGCAGGGGATAGGCGACGAACCCGAACAGCAGCGGGACGATGATCGACGCGATCCGGAGCGGGATCGGCGAGAGGTTGAAGGTGATCGTGACCAGAACATGCACGATCGTCAGCAGGACGGCCGGAATGATCACATAGAGAACGGCATGCGTCGCGAAATAGCGCAGCGGATTCTTGTAACGCTCGAGCCGGACGTTGACGCGGTCGAGATCGCGCCTCAGCTTGTCCAGATCGGCAACGATCTCCTCGATCTCCAGCAGCGTCGGCCGCACGACGCGTAGGTCGCGCGAGCAGTGCTTGCACGCGATGGCTTCATCCTTGATCGTCTCGGCGCAGAACGGACACTCCATCGCTACCGCGACTTCCTGCGCAGCATGATAGCTTCGACCTCGCCTCTCGCCCGCGTCAGCTCATCGCGCAGCTGGTCGCGCTTGCGCAGGAGATCGTCACGCTCGGCGATCAGCGTCGCGGGCACGGCGATGTCGCGCGAACAGGAGGCGCACACCAGCGCGCCCTCCGTAGTCTCGGCCTGGCAGTAAGGACACGTCACTTGGGGGCGACCTTGAGGGTAAAGATGGCCGTGCCCGGCCGCCCGTCACTGTCCTTGATGTCGACCCGCATGGTGTAATCGCCGGGCGGCAATTCCGCGTCCTGCATGTTGATGCCGTCGGCCTGGACGAACGGCTTGATCCGGGTCGTCAAATCGACGTTCGGCGTCCGCAGGAAGATCACCTTGACCGATTCCGGATCGATCTTGGCACCCCCGAATGACTCGAACTTCAACTGAAGCTTCATGGGCGAGGAGACTGAATCACCGGGAGAGACGAACTCCACCTTCGGACCGCGCAGGATACCGCGCCTGTCGGCCGCAACCGCCCCCTTCGGCGGCGGCAGCTTTGCCTCTTCTTCCGTGATCAATTGCGTCGCGCGCGACGGTCCCGAAAACAGAATGGCTGCTACAGCGAGCCCGAAACCGATTTGCCGTTTCATTGTCATTCCAATCTTCCCAATCGCCTAACGTACGCCGCCATCGCCAATGATCGTGTACGGCGCCCAGAACAGCGGATGAGCATAGGTAAATTCGGTCTTGCCCTCGCCGTTCAGATACCCGGGACCATCGACCAGCGCCATCATCGCCTGCCGCAGCGCTTCGCTGCGCGACAGTTTCGGATCGTCGGC
>JAEWHT010000222.1 GCA_023387695.1 Pseudomonadota bacterium
CAACATCAAGGTGGAATTCCGCGGGGTCGAGAAGATCCCGGAAGGACCGTTGGTGATCGTGGCCAAGCACCAGTCGTTCTGGGAGACCTTCGTGCTGCCGGGATTCTTTCACCGCCCGATCTTCATCCTCAAGCGTCAGCTCATGCAGATCCCGGTGTTTGGCCAGTTCCTGGTCAAGACTGGGATGATCGCGATCGATCGCAATGCCGGCGTCAAGGCGCTGCTCGACATGACGCGCCGCGCACGCGAGGCGGTGCGTGCCGGCGGCCAGCTCGTCATCTTTCCGGAAGGCACGCGCCGTGCGCCTGGCGCGCCGCCGGATTACAAGACCGGTTTTGCGCAGATCTATTCGTCCTGCGGCGTGCAGTGCCTGCCTATCGCGCTCAATTCCGGCCTGTTCTGGCCGCGCCGCACTTTCATGCGCTATCCCGGCACGCTGGTGGTGGAGTTTCTCGACCCGCTGCCAGCGGGCCTGCCCAAGGATCAATTTCTCCCGCGTGTGCAGGCCGCGATCGAGGATGCGACCGGCCGGCTCGTCGATGCGGGACGAAAAGAGCAGGAGCAGTTGATCGGCTCCTCGCCGAGCTACGCGCCGTCGGAAGGTTAGCGGCTCTCTCTGTTTTCGTCTGGAGCCTGAGCGTGCAACGAATGCGCGTCGCCATGCAGCATCGTCGCGAGCTGATGAAGCTGCGTATCGCGAAAGCCTTCGGCCTCGATCGCCTTCACGGTCGCCGTCACATAGTCGCGATTGGCGCCGGACTGTCCGTGGCCCTGGAGGACATGGCGGTGCTGGTCGGCGAGCGAAAGCCGGCCGGCATATTGCACATGGCCGCGATCGACGACGTAAGCGAGAGCGGAGACGCGATCGCGTGCTTCGTTCTCCAGCCACACCGAGCGCATCACCTCGCGATAGACCGAGGTCACCTGCTCGCGCGCGCGCAGATAGCCGACCACATCGGCGCGGTTCTTCTCGGCGACGCGGAAGGCGATGCCGCGGCAGGCGCCGCCGCGGTCGAGCCCAAGCACCAGGCCGGGCTGCTCCGGCGTGCCGCGATGGACGAAGGAATAGACACAGAGCGCGCGGTGTTCGCCGACCAGCCGCGCCGGGACGCGCTCCTCGAATTCGAAGCCCGGCCGCCACATCAGCGAGCCGTAGCCGAACACCCAGAGGTCGCCCTTGGCTGTCGTGACGGAGGGGAGGGTGATTTCCGACATTTCGGGCACGGCTAGCGCATGATCCGGAAAAGTGTGAAGCGGTTTTCCGAAAAGATCATGCGCAAACAAAGAGCTAAAGCGAGGTCGCGATTTAGCAGAACCGCAGCCCCAAGCGAAGCGATTTCTCCGGCTTTCGCCCGGAGCCGGCATCGCTTACATTTGACAAAATCTGGGGTCAAAGGGTCGCCGCATGTCCGATATGACCATTGCCGCAGGCCGGCGCTCCCGTTGGGGGCTTTTCATTGCCCCCGTTCTCCTCCTGATCCTCGCGGCCGCCTGGAGCGGCTTCTGGTTCTATGCGGCCTCGCAGGCCGAGGTGGCCGCCGACGCCTGGCGCGCGCAGGAGGCCAAGTCGGGCCGCATCTATGATTGCGCCAAGCGCTCGATCGCCGGCTTCCCGTTCCGCTTCGAGGTCCAGTGCTCCGGCGCCAGTGTCGCGCTGGTGTCGCAGAATGCGAGCAAGACGCCGTTCACGGCCAAGCTCGACAACATTCTGGTTCTGGCCCAGGTCTATGATCCCAAGCACGTCATCGCCGAGTTTTCCGCACCGGCAACGCTGACCGATGGCGTCACGCACAACACCTTCGTGGTGAACTGGAGCAATGGCCGCAGCAGCGTGGTCGGCTTGCCGGCCATCCCTGATCGCGCCTCCATCGTGTTCGACGATCCCAGCATCAACAGGCTCGACGGCAACGTGCAGGTGCCGCTCGCGCGCGCCAAGCAAGTCGAGCTTCATGGCCGTATCGCCGACGGATCGCCGGCTGATCATCCCGTGATCGAGACCGTGCTCCAGGTCTCGCAGGGCAGCATCCAGGGCGTGCATCCGCTGCTCGCCGAGCCGTTCGAGGCCGACACGCGCGCGAAGATCACGGGTCTCTCCGACTTCACCCCAAAACCCTGGCCGCAGCGCTTCCGCGAGATCCAGGCCGCCGGTGGCCATATCGAGATCGTGCAATCGCGGATCCAGCAGGGCGAGATGATCGCGGTCGCGGCCGGCACGCTCGGCCTCTCGGCCAATGGCCGACTGGACGGCGAATTACAGATGACCGTGACCGGCCTCGAGCGCGTGATCCCGGCGCTCGGCATCGAGAAGATGCTCGAGGAGGGCGTGCCGCAGGCGACGCTCGATCGCGTTGCGCCCGGCGTGAAGTCGCAGGACCTCAACAATCTCTTCGGCGCGCTCGACCGCGCCGTCCCCGGGCTCGGCAAGGTGATCAAGCAGAACGCCAATGCCGGCGTTGCCGTCGGCATCAATTCGATCGGCACCGAGACCACGCTCGAGGGCAGGAAGGCCCGCACCTTCCCGTTGAAATTCGCCGATGGTGCCGTGCTGCTCGGCCCGTTCAAGGTCGGCCAGATTCCGCCGCTGTACTAGTTGTTGCTGCTGCCGTAGCCCGGATGGAGCGCAGCGAAATCCGGGGTTCTTGATCGCGGCTGGCTCTGTCCCGGATCGCGCTGCGCTCCATCCGGGCTACTGGTTACGTCACGATCTCTTCGCTGGATCGTGATCACACACCGGGAATGTAGAGCCGCAACGCCCAGTCTCTCTCCATGCCGTCCGCACGATGCAGCGGGCTCCTCAGGCAGGAGAGACATTCTTGACCAGATCCAAACTGTTCGTTGCCGCCATTGCCGTCACGGCGATGCTCGCGACGCCTGCGTTCGCGCAGTGGCGGCCGCCGGGGCCTGCCGCCTCTGATCGCCCGGCAACGCGCGATTCCATCGCCAACACGCCTTCTGCGAAATCACCGCGCCCCACGGTGATCCGCGCGACCAAGGGCCAATAGCCGCCATCCCCCTTGAGATGTTGCGCGTCACGGAGTTGGGCCCGGCCATGTCCCGGTCGGGCCCAATCCGCGTTGCATCAGGCGCATTCGCGCGCGTGCGGATCAGGGAAGCCACGAAAAAATTCCAAACAGGATCGTCAGGAAAACGTGATGCAGAAGATGCAACTCGCTGAGAATAACCACAGCCGCATTCAAATCACTCCACACCAGGGAAGCATGCACGCGCCGGGGGCGCAATCAACAGAACCTGTTTCCCAAGTGGAGGGAGGCTTACGTGCGGATCATCAATTGCGGACTGATGCTGGGACTACTCGCTGCCTGTTCGGGACAGGCGCGTGCCGACGACAATGTCTCAACCGAAATCCAGGCGCTGAAGGCCAAGCTGAAAGAGCTGCAGCAGAAGGTGGATTCGGAGGCGCGTAAGACGCGCCAGGTCGAGGCGGCGCAGTCCAAGGCCATGCCGATGCCGGCCACCTACAAGGCGCTGCCCGTCGATGCCTGCGCGTCAGCGTCGGGCAAGATCTGCTACAAGGGCATCACGCTGACATTCGGCGGCTGGGTCGATCTCACCGGTATCTACCGATCGCGCAACATCGCCTCCGACACCGGATCGGTCTACAATTTCATTCCCTATCAGCAGAGCCACAATTACTACTTCCCGGAGACACGGTTCTCCGCGCGCCAGAGCCGGTTCTCGGTGCTCGCCGAAGGCAACGCCAATCCCGATACGCATCTCGCCGGCTATGGCGAAATCGACTTCGAGGGCGCGGCGCAGACGGCGAGCTCGGTTGCGACCAACTCCTTCAATCCGCGGATGCGGCAGCTCAGCCTCGAACTCGATCGAACCGATCTCGGCCTGCACTTCCTCGCCGGGCAATCCTGGTCGCTGAACGCGCCGACCAAGACCGGCATCGATCCGCGCGGTGTCGACGCGCCCGGTGTCATCGACTTCGAATCGGTTCCGGGATTCCTCGCGGCGCGGCAGCCTGGCCTGCGCGTCTGGCAGGATATCGGGCCCGAGTTCAAGATCGCAGCGTCAGTCGAAAATCCGCAGACGGCGTTCTTCGGTGGCAATACGCCGACGGTCGGCACGCCCGCGGTCGGACCGCAAGGCGTGCTCAACCCGAACCTCCAGGTCAATTTGACCGGGCCGGGCGGCAGCTTCTTCAACAACCTGAACAATGTCAGCTTGAACCAGGTGCCTGATTTCACCGCCAAGGCAGCGTGGGATCCGCGGCTCGGGCCCTACAAGCTGCATGTCGAAGCGTGGGCGCTGTATCGTCAGCTGTTTGATCGCTTCAATGGTGCCAACCACACCTACGACACCGGAAGCTTCGGCGGTCACATCTTTGCGGAGCTGATTCCGAAGACCCTCGACCTGCAGCTCTACGG
>JAEWHT010000432.1 GCA_023387695.1 Pseudomonadota bacterium
ACGTCGTCAACGGTGATGACGCCGACGAGGCGGTCCTGGGTGTCGAGCACTGGCGCGGCAACGAGGTTATATTTGCCGAACATGCGCGCCACCTCCTCCTGATCCTCCAGGACGGAAACGCGGCGTCGATCCTCGTCGGTCAGTTCGGTGAGCGGCACCGGACGGCGTGCGCGCAGCAGCACGTCGAGCGGGACCGCACCCTGCCAGTGCTGGTCCTTGTCGACGACGTAGATCTCGTAGAAGCGATCCGGCAGATCAGGCGTGTCGCGCATGTAGTCGATCGCCTGCCCGACTGTGAAATCTTGCGGCACGGCGATGAACTCGGTCTGCATCCGCCGGCCGGCGGAGTTTTCCGGATACAGCAGGCTGCGCTCGAGCGCGACGCGCTCCTGCAGCGGCAGCTTCTCAAGTATCTCCTCCTGCTCTTCCTCGTCGAGGGTTTCGAGCAGTTCGACCGCATCGTCGGATTCCAGTTCGCGAACGCCCTCGGCCACCGTCTCGGGCGGCAGCTCGTCGAGGATCTCCTCGCGGACGCTCTCATCGACTTCGTTCAGCGCGGAGAAGTCGAAGTCGGCGCCAGTGAGTTCGACCAGGCGGACGCGATCATCGGGCGCGAGCGCCGCGATGAGATCGCCGAGGTCGGCCTCATGCAGATCGGCTACACAGGCGCGCAACGCTGCGCTGTCGCCGGCCTCGATCGCATGGGCGATTTCCTCGACGAATTCCTGCCGAATTTCCCCGTCTTCATTGCGCATCGGGACGTGGTCGAGTACCGAGGCATCGGCGGACGCAGCACCATCCATAAGTTCATCCATGGTACGCCTCGCCGTTTGACAGGTTGATGGTTTGGGCTGACAGTCAGGCAATACTCACAAGGTAATCGCGAGCGCAATGGCAAAGATACATCGACCGGAATGGACCTCGATGGCGATGGGCCTGGCCCTCGTTGCCCTCACCGCGATCGGTTCAGCCAAGGCTGCGGACTGTCCACGCAAGGATGCGCTCGGCACCTCGCGCGTGCTGAGCGTCGATGCCAAGACCACGCCACGCGTCGGCTTGAAAAGCTTTCCGCAAACGCTGCCGCTCGCCGATCACGAAGTGGTGCTGACCTTCGACGACGGCCCGCGTCCGAAGACCACCTCGAAGGTGCTCGAGGCGCTGGCAGCGGAATGCGTGCACGCGACCTTTTTCCTGGTCGGCCGGAGCTCCACCGAATTTCCTGACATGGTCAAGCGCATCGCCCGCGAGGGCCACACCATCGGTCACCACACCTGGTCGCATCCATACATGGCGCGGATTCCGGCCGATACCGCGAAGTACGAGATCGACCACGGCATTGCCTCCGACGAGAAGGCACTGCATGGGGTCGCGACGACAACGCCGTCGACGCCCTTCTTCCGCTTCCCCTATTTCGAGTCGACGCCGGCACAGCTCGAGCAGCTCGAGCAGCGCGGCATCGTCGTGTTCGGCGCCGATTTCTGGGCCAGCGACTGGAACGACATGACGCCGGAGCAGGAACTCAAGCTGATCACCGACCGCGTGGCCGCCGCCCGCAAGGGTATCATCCTGTTCCACGATGCTCAGGCCCGCACAGCGGCCATGATGCCGGACTTCCTGCGATATCTGCGGGAGAACGGCTATCACATCGTCCACATCGTACCGGCGGGCACATCACAGCAGAACGCCGACGCGCATTGATGCCGGAATGTCACGCATGCGCAAAATGGGGTGATTTGAGCCCTATTAACACTCTGTTCATGCTACGCCATGCAATGATTGAGGGCCGCTTTGGCCGGGATATGGCCTTTGCGCCTGAACCGTTTCCGGCCATTTCCGACCTACGCTTATTGCGGCCGATGTAGATGAGGGCAGACTGGTTTCATGATCGGAAGTAGCGTTTTTGTTCGGACGCGATCGTGGACCGTCCTGCCGGCCGTCGTGCTCTTGGGGTTGCTGACCACAGCGTCGCCGTCGGCCTTCGCCGCCGAATGCCCTGGCCATCCCGACGCGCTCGGTACCTCCCGTACCCTGGTCGTCGATCCGCGCGAGCACCCGCGCATCGGCACCATGCAGTACCGCGAGACGCTGCCGTTGAAGGACCACGAGGTGGTGTTGACCTTCGACGACGGTCCGCTGCCGAAGAATTCGAACCAGGTGCTCAAGATCCTCGCCGATGAGTGCATCAAGGCGACCTTCTTCATCATCGGCGAACAGGCCAAGGCGAACCCGGAAGGCGTGCGCAAGCTGGTCGCGGCGGGCCACACCGTCGGCACCCACAGCATGAACCATCCGCTGACAATGGACCGCATGCCGCTCGACAAGGTCGAGGCGCAGATCAACGGCGGCATCGAGTGGACGTCGGCTGCGATGACGGACCCGTCCAAGCTCGCGCCGTTCTTCCGCATTCCCGGCCTGATGCGCGCCGATGGCGTGGAAAATCTTCTGATCTCGCGCGGCATCCAGGTGTGGAGCGCCGACTTCCCGGCAGACGACTGGCGGCATATCTCGCCTGATCGCGTCTACCAGCTCGCAATCCAGCGGCTCGAGGCCAAGGGCAAGGGCATCCTGCTGCTGCACGACATCCAGGCCCGCACCGTCACGGCGCTGCCAAAGATCATCCGCGACCTGAAGGCGCGCGGCTATCGCATCGTGCATGTGGTGCCCGCAACCGCCGACCAGCCGGCAACGCCGACTACGCCCGTGGAGTGGCTGTTGCACCCGCCGACGGAGACGACGCCGATCGCGCGCTGGCCGGTCGTGCCGAATTTCGTATTTGCGCAGACCGCGACGCTGCCCGCGCCCGGTCTTGCCAATCTCAGCGCGCAGACTGCGCATCAGCCAGTGGTGCTGCCGCGCAAGACCATGGCGCAGGCCGATGTTGCGGCCACCCTGCCCGTGCCAGGCCGGGACCTATTCACGATCCCCGAAGGCTCGGTCGAGGTTCTGTTGTCGACAACATTGTCGCGGCGCGCCGCGACGCGGCTCGCGATGGCAGCCGAGGCGCCGCGCGGCGCCAAGGGCAAAGCTGGCAAGATCCAGGCGAAGCGTACGGCGCGTGCTGGACACGCCGCACCGAAGCACGCGGCTCAAGCCAAGAGCACGACGACCCGCCCGACCCGCGTCGCCACCAGCGTGAAGAAGCGCGCCTGAACTATTGCCGCATGATGGCGGCGACGCAGAGCAGCACGATCAGCGCCAGGAAGAACAGGTCCATGTAGGACTTGATCTCGCCGTCGCGACGCAGCCGTGCGACGTCGACCACGATCTGCTTGCGCCCCGAGGTTCCGCCGGAGCCGTCATTGATTGGCGCTTGCAGCCGCCGCGTCTCGGCTTCCAGCTTCTCGATCTTCTGGAAGAAGTAGAACGCACGCAGCGTGGAGGCCGCGCGCATGCCGGTATAGACCAGCACGAGGATCGCCAGACCCGCCCGGTGCTCGTACTTCTCCATGTAGTTCAGGCTGAAATAGACCATCGCCATGAACAGGAAATTGGTCAGGAAGCGGTAGACGAAGCTTAGAAAGACCATGCTGGCTCCAGCCGAGAGAGGTCGCGCGCGCCACGTCTACGCCAATTTTGTTTCAACAGGGATACCGTCCGCCCGCGCGCCGCCTTTTAGCCACGCGCCACTATAATGCAAGCGAGTGCGCGAACCGCCCGCTTGTTCCACGCGCCGCGGCTCGATGGAGATTCGACGGAAGCTACGCTAGACTGCTGCCGCTGCCACGCGTGAAAGTCTGCGGATTGGGGTCTGCCGATGCCGAAGAAGGGAATCACCGGCCACGACGACTGGGTCCTGACCGAGGCGCTCGCAACCGCCCTGGTCGCGCTCGAGCAGCTCGATACGAAGCATCAGCCCAGCGCGCATATGGACGACATCCGCAAGATGCTGTCGCACGGCAAGGAGCCGAACGCGGTGAGCCTGCACTTGGCCCAAGCCAAATGCCGCCTGTTTCCGGACGCGGATCCGCTCGAGATCTACAGGGAATACGGGATCGGCGACGAATACGGCTGAGAGGCCCGTGCGGGCCAAGCTCTCGTCAAATGATGATTGAGATGTGGTGCGCTCGGAGGGACTCGAACCCCCACGGTGTTACCCACTGCCACCTCAAGGCAGCGCGTCTACCAGTTCCGCCACGAGCGCAAGAAGATACCGGCCTGAGGTCGTTGGCTGGCCGGATCAGCGGCCGCCGATCTAACAAATCCATCAGGGGGATACAAGCCTGCTAAGGCCCTGAATTCCACAAGCTTGGCAGGAAAGTCGCGATCCCCGCCCGGTTCGGCCCTATCGCGTACCCCCGTCGCTACCGCGTACCCGCCGTCCGAGGCAGCATCTGCTTGACCTCGACGGCAATCCGGTTGCGGTCGACCAGCACGACGCCGGAGGCCACCGGCAGGTTGTTGGCCAGAACCTTGACCTCGTCGGCCTCGGTTGCGTCCAGCTCGATGATGGCGCCGCGGGAAAGACGCAATACTTGATGGATCGGCATGGTGGTCGTCCCGAGGACGACCATGAGATCCACGGTGACTTTATCGAGTGTGGGCACTGTCAGGACCGCCGCAACTGGGGACTACACCAAGGGACTTCAGGCACTCGGCATTTGCGCCTGTCATCATCACCACGTTATGGTTAGCCAATGGTTAATTCGCCTCAAAACCCCCGCCAAGAGCTCGATTTGACGTCGTTTTCCGCCGCCGGCGGCGAGCCTGTCGAGTGGCGAATCTCGGACGCGCCGGTACCTTATCCGGAGGCCGTGGCCGCCATGGAGGCCCGGGTTGCCGCAATAGCCGCAGGCGAGGCGCCCGAGCTGGTCTGGCTGCTCGAACACCCCCCGCTCTACACCTCCGGAACCTCGGGCAAGGAAAGCGACCTGCTCGATCCCCGCTTCCCGACCTTCTCGACCGGGCGCGGCGGACAGCTGACCTATCACGGGCCCGGTCAGCGGGTGGCCTACATCATGCTCGACCTGAAGCGCCGCCGGCCGGACGTCCGGGCCTATGTCGCGAGCCTGGAGGAGCTGATCCTGAAGACGCTCGCCGCCTTCAATGTCCGTGGCGAGCGGCGCGAGGACCGGGTCGGCGTCTGGGTGAAGCGCCCCGACAAGGGGCCCGAGCACGAGGACAAGATCGCCGCGATCGGCGTGCGGCTGAAGCGCTGGGTCTCGTTCCACGGCATCGCCATCAATGTCGAGCCGGAGCTTTCGCACTTTGCAGGCATCGTGCCTTGCGGCGTCGCAGATCCCCGCTATGGCGTCACTTCGCTGGTCGATCTCGGCCAGCTCGTCACCTTGGCGGACGTGGACGTCGCGCTGCGGCAGGCCTTTGAAGAACTGTTTGGGCCGACCCGCGCGCTGCAGCCCGAAGCGGCGGTCTAACTCATTCCTGTTGGAGACACGCCGATCGCGTTCTCGATGAGCGCGAATCGGTTACGCTTGGATCAGGTGCCGCCCACGCCTCCCCCCTCCGCCGGGAAAGCAGAATTCATGTCGGGCGACAAGACCATCGAACCGACTGTTCGAGCACTGGGCATAAGGAGGGATTGCGCTTTCTGCTCGCATCAGGAGGTTCTGACGATGAAACTGTCTGCACCGATCTATCATCTGAAGCGCAAAGCCAAACGCCTGTCGCGCGAGGAAGGCATTCCACTGCACGACGCGCTCGATCGCGTCGCCACGACGGAAGGCTTTTCCGCCTGGAGCATGCTGGCGGCGAAAGCTACGGCGGCGACACCGGCGAACGAGCTGTTTCCGCACTTTGAACCTGGCGATCTCGTGCTGGTCGGGGCCCGCCCCGGCCATGGCAAGACCTTGATGAGCCTCGAATTCGCCGTAGAGGCCATGAAGTCTGGCCACCGTGCCGCGTTCTTCTCGCTCGAATACACCGAAAGCGACGTGCTGGATCGCCTGCGCGCGATTGGCGCGGAACCCGCGCAGTTCGACAAATTATTCGAGGTCGATTGCTCCAACGCGATCAGCGCCGACTATGTCGTCAAGCAAATGGCTGGTGCGCCGCGAGGTACTGTCGTGGTGATCGACTATCTGCAACTGCTCGATCAACGTCGCGAAAACCCTGATCTCACCGTCCAGGTGCGCGCGCTAAAATCCTTCGCACGCGACAAGGGGCTGATCGTCGTCTTCATCTCGCAGATCGATCGATCCTATGACCCGTCGATCAAGCCCTGCCCTGACATCAGCGATGTTCGGCTACCGAACCCGCTTGATCTGGGGTTGTTCGACAAGACGTGCTTCCTGAACAATTCCGAAGTTCAGTTCCGCGCCGCAAGCTGACGATCAGGCCGCGGGTGAGACCGCTCACCCGCGGCTTGCATCCTCACGCTGCCTTCAGCGACACCTCGAGCTTGCCGGCGATGTAGCGGCGTTCCTGGGAGAGACCGCCGAAGCCGTAGGCATCGCCCTTGACCTCGTCGACATGCAGGTAGGTCTCCGGGTGCAGCGGGCCCAAAATCCCGGCCATGCGCTTGAACATCGCGGCAAGATAAGCCGCCTTCTCGTCCTTTGTGTTGGTGCCTTCGGTGACGTGGACGTCGATCCAGTAGCTGGCGAGCTTTTGCTCGGCGAGCGACTTGCCGCCGGCGAACCAGTCGGCTGCATCCACGGACTTGACGATGATGGCGGTCACCTTGGGATCCTTGTGGAGGATCTCAGCGGTGAGCTCGGACACGGCGCTCGCAATGTCGGCCTTCAGCGTGGGCGATTGGCGGGACGACGTATAGGACACGGTGATCAGGGGCATTGTCGTTCTCCTCAGGATGTCGCGCTGTCTGCGCGGCGTTGATGAGAAGCTAGACCTTGCCCTGTCATTTTGGTATCTTATCTTTATTGATACATGTGATAACAGCCTCTAATGACAGTCGCACTCGACATCACCACCGTACGGGCCTTCCTGCTGGTCGCCGACCTCCAGAGTTTTACGCGCGCCGCCGAGGCGCTCGGCACCACGCAGGCCGCGGTCAGTCTCAAGCTACAGCGGCTGGAGACGTTGCTGGGTAAGCGCCTCGTCGAGCGCTCGCCACGCGCGGTTCGGCTGACCGCCGATGGCGCCAGCTTTCTCGAGCGCGCCCGCACGCTGATGGCGGCACATGACCACGCGCTCTCGGGCGAGGCACGGCCTGCGCAATCGCTATCGCTCGGCATCTCCGATCACGCCGCCGGCCCCGAACTGGTGCCGCTGCTCGAACGACTGGATGCGATGTCGTCTAACCTAACCCTCGCCGTGACCATTGGCTTCTCGCGCGAGATGCAGGATGCCTATGACGCGGGCGAGCTCGACGCCGTGATCGTCCGCCAGGAAGGCAGCCGACGCGGCGGTGAGAAGCTGACCGAGGACGAGTTCGGCTGGTTCGCGTCACGACGCTTCACGCTGCCGAAGGGCGAGGCACTCCCGCTCGCAACGCTCGCTCCGCCCTGCGGTGTCCGGGCCATAGCTGTGCGTGCGCTCGACAAGGCCGGCATTACCTGGCGCGAGCGCTTTGTCGGCGGCGGCGTCACGGCGGTGGTCGCGGCTGCGCTTGCGGGGCTCGCCATCGCGCCACTGGCGCGGCGGATTGCACCTCCCGGGCTGATCGATATCGGACCTGCACACAAGCTGCCAAATCTAGGAGGCTCGAAGGTGATGCTGCACTCGAAGGTCAGCGATCCCGCCAAGCTTGCGGCGCTGCGCGCAGTCGCGGCGACGTTTCGAAGTGTCGCCGCCACCTGACGTCTCACAAGATCGCGTCGAACGCGCTGCGCAGCGTTTCGTGCCGGAACACGAAGCCGCGGCTTAGCGCCTTGTTCGGCAGCACGCGCTGGCCGCCCAACGGGAGCCCACGGTGTCGATGGGAGCCCTAAGACCGAACTCGAACGGCAACTATTCGCCCGGTCTTGCATACCGTCCGCAATCTTTGCTTAAAAATGTTCCACGCCACGGGAACCAAACGCTGTTCTGAGCGTTTCCCCCGATCGAGGCGGGGTCTAGGAATGTACAAAAAGTCCAGTCAACAGAGAGACTTGTTCGAAAGCGAACGTAGTTTCAGGCTGTTGGTTGAGGGAGTCGCTGATTACGCGCTCTACATGCTCGATCCCACCGGCATCGTCACCAGCTGGAATATCGGCGGCGAGCGCATCAAGGGCTATTCGCCCGCGGAAATCCTCGGTCAACATTTCTCGCGCTTCTATACCGAGACCGACCGTGCGAACGGCAAGCCTGCCCGTGCGCTTGGCATCGCGCGGGACCAGGGTCGCTACGAGGAGGAAGGCTGGCGCGTCCGCAAGGACGGTACCTTCTTCTGGGCGAGCGTGGTGATCGATCCGATCTACGAGGATGGCAATCTCGTCGGCTTCGCGAAGATCACCCGCGATATCACCGAACGCCGCAACACACAGCTCAAGCTCGAGGCGATGCAGACGCAGCTTGCGGAGTCGCAGAAATTCGATGCGCTGGGACAGCTCACCGGCGGCGTCGCGCACGACTTCAACAATCTGCTGATGATCATTGGCGGCAGCCTCCATATCCTGAAAAAAGGCGATGTCGACGAAGCCAAGCTTCAGCGGGCGATGTCGGCGATCGAGACCGCCACCAAGCGCGGCGCCGCCCTGACGAGCCAGCTCTTGAGCTTCGCGCGGCGACAGAGCGTCAATCCACAGGCGATCCATTTCGGCGACCGCATCGAGGCGATCCGCGAAGTGCTGCATGCCGGCGTCGGCAGTTCCGTCCGCCTCGCCTTCGACATCGAACGCGAGGTCTGGCCGGTCAAGGCCGACGTCTCCGAGTTCGAGACGGGCCTGCTCAATCTCGTGATCAACGCCCGCGATGCCATGCCCGACGGCGGCACAGTCACGATCGGCGCACACAACATCGTCCTGGACGACCCGCTCCACAGCGGCGAATATGTCGCCATCACCGTCGCCGATACCGGGCTCGGCATTCCCTCCGACGTCGTCGACAAGATTTTCGAGCCGTTCTTCACGACCAAGCCGGTCGGGAAAGGCACCGGCCTCGGCCTGTCGCAGGTGCACGGCTTTGCGCATCAGGCCGGCGGCACCGTCAAGGTCGCAAGCGAACTCGGCAAGGGCACGACCTTCACCATCCTGCTGCCGCGCGAGGCGGGAGCCGCACCGCGCGAGGTGGCTGAGACGACGCCGGTGCGCGGCAGCGGCACCGTGCTGCTGGTCGAGGACAATCCTGATGTTGCCGTCGTCAGCATCGGTCTTTTGGAGCAACTCGGCTACCACGTGCGCCGGGTTGCAGATGCAGAATCCGCGCTGCGCGAGCTCGAGCACAATGGCGTCGACTTCGTCTTCTCCGACATCGTCATGCCCGGCAAGATGGACGGGCTGGGCCTTGCCCACCATCTGCGCGAGGTTCACCCCAAGCTGCCGGTCCTGCTCGCCAGCGGCTACAGCGAAGCCGCTGCCGGTGTTCGCGGCGATTTTCCGATCCTGCGCAAGCCGTACGAGATCCACGAGCTGAGCGAGGCGATCTCGAAGCTGCCGCGGTGACGAAAGACTACAGCGTCGGCAACACCGAGAACGCTTCCCCTGCCCTGCGCAGGTTCAGTTCATCCGCACTCGCCGTCTCGCTGGTCACGCTATTCACGCGCGACGACGGTGGGCCGTGACGGCAGAGCGCGACCATGTCGGCAACATGCTTCGGCGCGCCCGCGAACAGCGCCTCGACGCTGCCGTCGCGGCGGTTGCGGACCCAGCCTTCGAGGCCGCTCGTCGTCGCCTGCTGTTCGACCCATGCCCGATAGCCGACGCCCTGCACGCGCCCGCGGATCATGACCTGGAGGATCGCGCGGCTCATTTTTTCAGTCCAAGAAAATCAGCGCTGCGCGCTTTGACGTCGGCCTCGCGCGTGACGCGGTTGGTCAGTTCAGCTGACGGCAATCCCTTCAGCGCCTTTGGCGCTGTACCTTCGCGTAGCGCCTTTTGCACGTCATAGATGGCCTGCGTGGCCGCTGCGATCGGCGCATGGCCCTGGAGCGCAATGCGGACGCGCTGGCTCGCCAGATAATCGATCGCGTTCAAGTCATCCGGCGCGCCGCCGAGGACGATCGGCAGATGCGTCGCGGCGACAATCGCCTCGAGCTCCACGCGCGACTTGATGCCGGTGAAGAACAGCGCGTCGACGCCGGTGGCCTCGTAGGCTTTGGCGCGACGAACAGCATCCTCGATCGAGCTGATCGAGACCGCACCCGTGCGGCCCATGATGACGAGCGAGGGATCGCCGCGCGCATCGAGCGCGGCCTTCATCTTGCCGACGCCCTCCTCCAGCGAGATCAACTGCGCTTTCGTCTCGCCAAAGGCGGCCGGCAGCAGCGTGTCCTCGATGGTGAGGCCGGCCGCGCCCGCCGTCTCCAGCTCCTGAACCGTGCGGCGCACATTGAGCGCATTGCCATAGCCGTGGTCGGCATCGACCAGCACCGGCAGCGCCGCGGCGCGCGACATCCGCCGCATCTGCTCGGCCAGCTCGGTGAGCGTGATCAGGGTGATGTCGGGATCGCCGAGCACCGCGAGCGAGGCGACCGAACCGCCGAACATGCCGAGGTGAAAGCCGAGGTCCTCGGCGATGCGGATCGAGATCGCATCGTAGACGGAGCCGGGATGGACGCACGTCTGGCCCGATAGAATGGAGCGCAGTTTCTCGCGGCGGGAACGAAAGGCCATGGTGCCCTCTCAAGCGTTGCGACGCAGCCGCAACATACTCCGTCATTGCGAGCGCAGCGAAGCAATCCAGAATCGTTCCGAGGGAGGCAGTCTGGATTGCTTCGCTGCGCTCGCAATGACGGTGGGTGCGGGCAAACTGGCCCGCCCCACTCACAACCTTACGCAAACTCCAAAATCAGCGCGTCCACCGCGAGCGTCGCACCGGCGCTGGCGTGGATCTTCTTCACGGTGCCGTCCTGCTCGGCGCGCAGCACGTTCTGCATCTTCATGGCTTCGACCACGGCCAGCGTCTCGCCGGCCTTGACCTCCTGCCCCTCGGTCACCGCGATCGAGACGATCAGGCCGGGCATCGGGCACAACAGCTTCTTGCCGGTGTCGGACGCCGTCGTCACCGGCATCAGCCTTGCCGATGCAGCCTCCGCCTCGGTCCAGACATAGACAGGCACTTCGACGCCCTGATGCGCCAGGCGAATGCCGTTGGCGATCGGGCGCGCCTGCACCGCGACGAAGTGGCCATCGATGCTGCCCTGCCAGACCGGATCGCCCGGCTTCCATGCGGACTGCAACAGATGCGCGTTGCCGGCCTTGCCATTAGCATCGACGAAGCGGACCGCAATCGCCTCACCCTCGCGCCCAACCTCGAGCGGGATCTCCTGCCGGTCGAGCCAGACCGCGCGGCGGCGCTCGCGCTGCACGACGCGACCACCCATCTGGCCGGAGATCTGGCGCTTGCGCTCACCGAGCACATGATCGATGGCGGCACCGACCGCGGCGATCCGCCGTGCGACCTCGCCTTCCGGCACGCGCACCGAAAAGCCCTTGGGGAATTCTTCCGCGATGAAGCCGGTCGACAGATTACCTTCGCGCCAGCGCGGATGATGCATCAGCGCCGATAGGAACGGAATGTTGTGCCTGATGCCGTCGACATAGAACGAATCCAGCGCAGTCGCCTGCGCCTCGATCGCCGCCGCGCGCGACGGCGCATGCGTGACGAGCTTGGCGATCATCGGATCGTAATGGATCGAGATCTCGCCGCCTTCCTGCACACCGGTGTCGTTGCGCACGGTGATGCCGTCTTTGCTCACTTCAGCCGGCGGGCGATATTTCACCAGACGCCCGATCGAGGGCAGGAAGTTGCGGAACGGGTCTTCGGCATAGAGCCGCGATTCCACCGCCCAGCCGGTGAGCGTGACGTCCTTCTGCGTCAGCGCGAGCTTCTCGCCGGCAGCAACGCGGATCATCTGCTCGACGAGATCGACACCGGTGACGAGTTCGGTGACGGGATGCTCGACCTGGAGGCGCGTGTTCATTTCCAGGAAGTAGAAGCTTTTGTCCTGCCCCGCGACAAATTCGACGGTGCCGGCGGAATCATAATTCACGGCCTTGGCCAGCGCGACCGCCTGCTCACCCATCTTGCGGCGGGTGGCCTCGTCGAGCAGCGGTGACGGCGCTTCCTCGATGACCTTCTGGTTGCGGCGCTGGATCGAGCATTCGCGCTCGCCGAGATAAATCACGTTGCCGTGCTTGTCGCCCAGCACCTGGATCTCGATATGGCGGGGATCGACGATGAATTTTTCGACGAAAACACGATCATCACCGAACGAGGCCTTGGCCTCGGCCTTGGCGAGGTTGAAGCCTTCGGCGACCTCCGACTTCGAATGCGCGATGCGCATGCCCTTGCCGCCACCGCCGGCGGAGGCCTTGATCATCACGGGATAGCCGATCTCGTCGGCGATCTTGACCGCGTGCTTGTCGTCCTCGATGACGCCGAGATAGCCAGGCACGGTCGAGACCTTGGCCTTCGCAGCCGCCTTCTTGGATTCGATCTTGTCGCCCATTGCGGCGATCGCGCCCGGGTTCGGGCCGATGAAGACGATGCCGGCGGCCTCCAGCGCGCGCGGAAACGCCTCACGTTCGGACAGGAAGCCGTAACCGGGATGCACGGCTTGCGCGCGGGTCTTGCGGCAGGCCTCGACGATCTTCTCGATCACCAGATAGCTCTCGGCCGCGGCGGGCGGGCCGATCAGCACGGCCTCGTCGGCCATCTCGACATGGAGAGCGTCGCGGTCGGCCTCGGAATAGACGGCGACCGTCTGAATGCCCATCTTGCGGGCGGTCTTGATGACCCGGCAGGCGATTTCGCCGCGGTTGGCGATCAGGATGCGTTTGAACATGTTTTTCTTGAGCTTCGTCCCTTGGGCGGGACCCCTCCCGGGCCTTGGCGGGCTGACCGAACGGGGCCGTATCCTGCCGTGGTACAGCAAAATCGGCCGGAGGCAACGGTCTAAATCCGCCCCGCTCTGGCGTACCAGCGCAAGACCGAAGCGGCTCGGCAGGCCCCTGCGGCGCCCGCTCGGCCGACTAGCCCCCGCGGTCGCCACTTAGGATTGCCGGCTGTTGCCACAAGTCCTCACGCGGGCGGAATTCAATGTCCACAGTGGCCCAGGCCTCGTCGTGACCGGGCAGTTCTAGGGCGCGGGCTGTGGTGGTGGCTCCGGTTGGGGAGCAACCTTGGGCACGGCCTTCGCCGCACCCTGCACCAGCGTGTGGATGAAGCCGAGTTTCGCCACCACCGCAGGTGAGAGGATGAACGGATAGAGGTCGCGCGCGCCCATAGCACGATTGACGCTGTTCATGGCGAAGGTGAAGGGCAGCCACGCGTTGATCAGCACGTCGATGTCCTTGGCCTGGTAGGGATCGAAGCGGATCCGCGCCGTCAGTTCGCCGTCACGGTCGACCTTGGGACGGACCTCCATGCCGAACTCGCCGGCCATCTCCAGCGTGTCGACGATGTGGAGGTAGTGCGTCCAGGTCTCGGCAAAATCCTCCCAGGGATGCATGGTCGCATAGGCCGAGACGTAATTCTGCTGCCAATCCGGCGGCGCGCCTTCGGCATAATGGCGCTGCAGAGCCTCGCCGTAATCGGCGGAATCGTCGCCGAACACCGCGCGGCATTCGTCCAACTTGCCGCCCTCTTGCACCAGGACGTCCCAGAAATAGTGCCCGACCTCGTGGCGGAAATGCCCGAGCAGCGTACGATACGGCTCGCCCATCTCCAGCCTGCGCCGCTCGCGCTCGATATCGTCCGCCTCGGTGAGCGCGATCGTGATCAGGCCGTTGTCGTGGCCGGTCATCACCCGCTGCCCGCTGTTGGGATCATCGGCGAGAAAATTGAAGATCAGGCCGTGCTCGGGGTTTTCCTGCCGGGTCTGGAGCGGCAGCTTCCAGCGGATCAGGGAGTAGAACAGCCGGTGTTTCGCCACCTCCAGCTCGCGCCAGCCCGCGAGCTGCGCGGGGTCGGAGAGATCAGGCACGATGCCGTTGTGGCGGCAGGCGCGACAATAGCCTGTGGTATCGCCGGCATCCGTCAGCCAGTTGCAGGAATCATATTCGGCATTGCGGCACAGCATGCGCCCCTTGCCCTGGTCGGCGAGCGTCGCCCAGGTGTCCCCGTCGGGCTCGATCGCCGACATCGTCTCCTTGTCCGGCAGGAAGGCGACCCGGTGACCGCAACGTTCGCAGGCGCGGTTCTCGAAATAGAGAACATTGCCGCAGTGCTGGCAGACAAAGAGCTTCAAGATTTAGCCTCTTGAGAAAGGGAGTCTTGCGACTGTCAATTGTGACGCCTCGCAGATACGCGCCCGGCCACGCATCGTTCCAAGATCAGGAACAAATAGCCTGACCCCGCGTTCGTTCATACCCGCCTTACGACATTCGGCGAGGCGTTTCCCTGTTATTCCCTTTTGAGCAATGGCTATCGCGCTTTGTCTATGTGAATATCGGCCCGGCACGTGCGCTTCCGCATCACAACGGCCGACGCCTTGAACGATTCAACGCCCGAGACCCCCGCCGCCGAAAGGCTGCGCCAGCACCTCGAAGAGATCGCGCGCGAGCGCGACAACGCATATCGTGCGCTCCAGGCGCGCGAGGCCGAGCTCGCACGCATCCAGCGCATCGGTAAAGTCGGCGGCCTCGAGGTCGACTTCCGCGCGGGCTTCAAGAACCGCCGCTCGCCGGAATATTTGATAATTCACGGGCTGCCGCCCGAGGCAGCCGACGAGACGCATGAGGACTGGGTCAGCCGCATCCATCCTGACGACCGCGACGCCACCGTCAAACATTTCCTGGATGCGCTGGCCGGCACCAGCGAGGACTATACCGCCGAATATCGCATCATCCGCCCGAGCGACGGCGAGACCCGCTGGATCCGCGTCGTCGCCAAGTTTGAGCGCAGCGCCGACGGGCGCGCCATCCGCCTTGTCGGCGCGCATATCGACATCACCGATCAGGCCCTCGCCCGCGAGACTTTGCGCGAAAGCGAGGAACGCTTCCGCCTGATCGCAGACAGCGCGCCTGTGCCGATCTGGGTGACCAAGCTCGATCGCACC
>JAEWHT010000441.1 GCA_023387695.1 Pseudomonadota bacterium
CCGCTAGGCTGACGTCTGTATGGGCGAGCGGCACGGTGAGATTGATGACGATCTCGACGTCGTCGCGCTTGAGCAACTGGTCGACCCGCATCGCCGGCAACCCAAAGGCGGCACCCTGCCGCTCTGCCATGTCGCTGCGCATGTCGGCCAATGCCCTCACCTCCATGACCGGGAAGCGCTGCGCTGCCTTGATATAAGCGGTGCTGATCACACCGCAGCCGATGATTCCGACGCCGACTTTTCTCATTTTTGTCTCCGTGAAGTCTCGTTCATCCCTTGACCGCGCCTGCCGTGAGGCCGGCGACAATGTGCTTCTGCGCCAACAGGAACAGAATGATCGTCGGCAGGATGGTGAGTGTGATGAAGGCCAGGATCAGGTGCCATTCGGACGAATATTCGCCCTGGTAGACCATGATGCCGAGCGGCCAGGGATAAAGCGCATCGGTGTTGAGCATCACCAGCGGCAGCAGATAGGCGTTCCAGCTGTTGACGAAGGTAATGGTGCCGACGGTCGCCAGGATCGGTCGCGACAACGGCAGCGTCACATAGCGAAAGAACTTGATGTAACTGCAGCCGTCGACCAGCGCCGCTTCGAGCAGCTCGTGGGGAATGTCCTTGAAGAAGCGCCGCAGCAGCAGCACGCTCATGGCCAGGCTGAATGCCACCTGCGGCAGGGCGACACCGAAATACGTATCGAGCAGTCCGAGATCGCGCACCTTGATGAACAGCGGCAGCACCGCAGTCGCCGCCGGAAACAGCAGGCCGAGCGTCAGATAGCTGAGCAGCATCGAGCTGCCGAAGAACTTGACATGGGCGAAGGTGAATGCCGCCATCGACGCTGTGATCAGGGTCAACGTCACCGTGAGCGTCGAGATGATCAGCGAGTTGCGCAGGAGTTGCCAGTAGCGCCCCGAGAACAGGATGTCGGCATAATTCTTCCATTCCCAGTGATGGGGCAGACCGAACGGATTGACTCGCAGTTCGCCCAGCGATTTGAAGCCGCCGAGCAAGGTGGCGAGCAGCGGCACCAGCACGAAGATGGCGACAACAGCGAGGAACGCCGCCTTGAACAGGACGGCGGGATCGAACGGCGCGCGGGTCACCTCGGCATTATTCATCGCGCATGAACCATCGCTTGTATGTGAACGCAAAGGTCACGCAGATCACGAACAGGATGACGCCGATGGCGCTGCCATAGCCGACCCGCATTCGCGAGATGCCGTTGTTGTAGAGGAAGCTCACCATCGTGTTCGAGGAATCGGCCGGCCCCCCGCGGGTCAGCGGCATCACGAGGTCGAACAGCTGCAGAGAGCCGACGATGGCGAAGAACACGGAGAGCCGGATGGTCGGATAGAGCAAGGGGATGACGACATGGCGCAGGGATTGCGAGCGCGTGGCGCCGTCGATCCGCGCCGCTTCGACCAGGCTTTTGTCGAGGCTTTGGAGCGCCGCGATGAACAGCATCATGTGGAAGCCAAAGTACTTCCAGACGATCACGATCAGCACCGCGAGCATCGCCGTGTCGGTCGAAGCCAGGAGATACGGCGGCTCGGCACCGAAGGTACGCCAGATCGAGGCGACTAAGCCGTAGTCGCCATCGTAGACGAAGCTGAAGATCAACCCGGTCGCGATCTCGGCCAGGATGTAGGGCATGAAGAACAGCATGCGCAGCGCCACCGCGCCACGAAACTTCTCGGCCAGCATCAAGGCCAGCGTGAGCGCGAGCGGCAGCTGGATTGCCAGCGAGACCGCGACGATCAGCCCGTTGTTGCGCAGTGCCAGCCAGAACGCGCGCGTCTCCAGCACGAAGCGGTAATTGTCGAAGCCGATCCAGTTGGTCGGCTTGCCGAAGCCGTTCCAATTGAAGCCCGAGTACCAAGCCGCCTCGCCGATCGGCAGCACCACGAACAACGTGAACAGCAGCAGTGCCGGCGGCAGGAACAGGATCAGGACGGTGAAACGTCCGTCCCAGCTGGGGCCCCGGCTCGCAACCTGCGGGGCCGTCTCGCCAGCAACGCCCATCGGCGACGCGATCGCGATCCGCCGCGCCACCCTCAATTGCCCTGCTTGTACGCTGCTTCGATGGCCTTCGCCGCGTCCTGCGGGCTCATGCTGCCGCCAGCGATCTCTGCCGTGACGTCGTTGACGACGCGGCCGACGGAGGGGCCGAGGCTCTGGTCATAGAAGTTCTGATGATAGTTGGACTTCGCCAGATTGGCCGCGATCTGCTTCATGAAGGCGCTGTTGAGGCCGGCCTCGCCGCCCTTGACGACGGGAACGATGAAGTTGCCCGCGGCAAGCCGCGCCTGCACGTCCTTGGAGATGAAGAACTTGAGGAAGTCGGTGGCTTCCTTGGGTGCTCCCTTGGTGATCAGCCAGCCGGTGATGCCGCCGAGCGTGTCTGACGGCTCGCCCTTGCCGCCGGGTACGACCGGAAAATCGAACCAGCCAAGCTTGTCGTCGCTGAGACCGACCTTGTCGGCGGCGAGCGCGCGCTGGGTGTGATAAAAGGACGAGATGGCGAGGATCATCGCGGCCTTGCCGTCACCGAAATAGCCGACGGCCTGCGGGTTCTTGGAGCCGAGGAAGCCGTTCTGGAACGGCTGCAGATCAACGAGCTGCTTGAACAACTCGCCGGATTTCTGGAAAGTTTCACCGGCGAAGCCGCCGTTTTCACCCTTCAGCGCCGCATCGAACCCGGCCTTGCCGCCGAGGCGCACTGCGAGATGCGTCCAGTAGAAGTGCAGCGGCCACTTGTCCGCACCGCCGACCACAATCGGCGTAACACCAGCGGCCTTCAGCGTTTTCACGGCGCCGAGCAGATCGTCCCATGTCTTGATCTTGCTCGCATCGACATTGCCCTTGGCCATCAAATCCTTGTTGTAGAGGAAGCCGACCTGCGACAGCGAGATCGGAAGTCCAAAGACGTGGCCGTTCTGAGTGAAGGCGGCGAGCGCCGCCGGTGCGATCGTGTCGCTGTAGCCGCCGCTTTTTACAGAATCGGTGATGTCTTCCAGCACGCCCGCTTCGATCTGCGTCTTCAGCACCCCGCCGGACCAGCTGTAGATGATATGCGGCCGGTCCTTGGATTGCAGGATGGTCGGCAGCTTGGCCTTGTAGGCCTCGTTCTCGAGGAACTGCATCTCGATCTTCACGCCGGGATGCGAGGCCTCATAACTGCGCGCGACCTCCTCCCAGACCTTCACCTGGGCCGGGTTCACCTCAATATGTAGCCATTTCACGACGGTGTCGGCCGCGGCGACATTGGCGCCAAACAGGCATGCGGCAGCGGCGAGTCCCAGCTTCCCGAGCAGTCTCATCACATCCTCCCAAACGGCTTTTATTCGTTGGATGCAATCCTGCCTTCAGATTTTGAGGTACGCAACTAAAATTCTGACCTATGGACCTCACGACAGAGCCGCTATGGTCCGGAAAAGAGTCGGGGCGCGGCCTGTCGCGGCGCCCGCAACAAACTGGGAGGCTCCCATGGCTGCCATCTATTCCGACCTCGCCGGCAAGGTCGTGCTCGTCACCGGAGGTGCCGCGGGAATTGGCGCTGCAATCGTGCGGCGGTTTGCGGAGCAGAAATCCAAGGTCGTGTTCTTCGACATCAAGGTCGACGAGGGCCAACGGCTGGCGCGTGAGCTAGCGGATCAAGGTCTCGCTGCGCATTTCCAGCGCGTCGACCTGACCGACATCCCGGCCCTGCGTGCTGGCGTCGCGGAAGCGCGGAAGGCACACGGCGCGATCAACATCCTGGTCAACAACGCCGCGCATGACGAACGTCACAAGACCGAGGAGATGACGCCCGAATATTGGGACGACCGTATCGCCGTGAACCTCAAGCACCAGTTCTTTGCGTCGCAGGCCGTGCTGCCGGACATGAAGGCCGCCAATGCCGGCGCCATCATCAATTTCGGCTCGGTGTCATGGATCGCCGGACAAGGCGGCATGGCCGCCTACACCGCCAGCAAGTCAGGCGTAATCGGCCTGACGCGCTCGCTCGCACGTGACTACGGTCCCTACAATATCCGCGTGAACGCGATCGCTCCGGGATGGATCATGACCGAGCGCCAGCTCGAGAAATGGATGACGCCGGCCGGCGAGGTCGAATTGCAGCAGCGGCAGTGCCTGAAGCGCCGGCTCGTGCCGGACGAGGTCGCGAAGGTTACCCTGTTCCTCGCCTCCGACGAGGCCTCCGCCTGCACCGCCCAGCATTACATCGTCGATGGTGGCTGGGTCTGAGACTGGCGTGCTGCCCAGTGCCTCAGCTCTCCGGCTCAGGCAGTGTGGCCGGCGCGCTCAGCGGAGCTCCACCCAGCGAAACGGGCCCAAGGGACTTCGGCTGCCGCGACAGCCGCTTGCGGATTTCCAGCCGCTCGCGCGCACGCAATCTCGGGATCGAAGAGGTTACGTCCGACGTCATCGTGTTCTGCAGCGACTCGATCTTCGCGATCAGCGTCGAAATCTGCGGCGAGATCTTCTTCACGTCGCTGCGTTCATCCGTGACGCTCTGCCGGAGAGACAACAGGGTCGAGGAATCCTGCTGATGCAGAGCCGTGTTCTGCTGCAGGGAGGAGTTGATCTCCTGCAGCGCGGCGGCCTGCTGCTGCTGGATCGACTGAATGTCCTTCAGGGCGGCGACAACAGGATCGGGCGTCTGTGCGACAGCTTCGTGGCTCGGAAACAGCGCAGCCAGGGTACTGCTGATGTTCGGCGACGGAATCTCGTACGGCGATGTATAGATCGCTGCTGCGCCATTGATCGCCAGGGCGCACATAGCGAACGCCAGCACCGATTTCCGGCTGGACCGCCTGGCAGGCGCGACAATGTCGGAGGCTTCGGGTTCGGCGTGGGTTTCGGATGCTGCGGCTGCAAGTGCGGCAGCGTCGAGATGCTCGGCAAAGCCCGGCGTTTCGGATGTCGTGGTCATGCGCATTGACCTCAGAGCAATAGGAGGCCGTCGCCGGAACGCCCTCACGACGCCTCCCTTACGCAGCACTCACTTACACAACTGATTAAAATTGTGGGCTTTTTGGATTAATTCCACGTTAGCGGCGTGGCCGCCGAGCACGTCCGGCCGCTCCGTTCGACTACGGAGCTTCGCCGTAACCGCGGGCCGAATTGCGCATGTCATTTCAGCGAGATGGCGATCGTGCTGAGATTTGCGGCGAGCTCCAAGCCGGCCTTCGGACCTCGCAGCGTGATGGTGACGCCCTTCTCGTTGCGGAGTTGGACGCCGTTAACGCCGCCAACCAGCGCAAAGCCGCCGCCGACGGAGCTGTAGGTGCCGGCAAAGTCGCTGACCTCGGAGATGCCCGAGGCCCAGCCGTCGAGGCGGGCGATTGTGGCGCCGGCCGTAATGCCGAAGCTCATGCCGGTGACCTTGAAAGGATAGGTCTTGCCGCGATAGGTCAACGTTCCGCTGCCGGCACCGCCGCCGACCAGAAGACCGGCCTTGAGGATCTTGACCCGGACCTGACCCGCCGCCTGCGCGAAAGACGGCGTCGCTGATGCGGCGAGCCCCAGCGCCAGCAGGAGCATCGCAATCCAGCGAACGATACGCGTGCGCCGCTCAGGGCTTTGCGGCATCGACCTTCTTCCAGGTCTCGTCGGGATCGAACAGCGTGGTGCGCTCGGCGATGAACTCCGTCCGCTTGCCCAGATCCTTCTGGTAGACGGTGCCCGTATGATTGACCAGGAAGGTCATCACGCCGGAATTGCCGTATTCGGCGGGCCAGGCGATCAGCGCAAAGCCGCCGATCATCTTGCCCTTCACGACATAGTTGAGCGTGCCGCCGGGCGCGTCCCGGCCCTGCCCCTTGAGGATGTGGAAGTAGTAGCCGTGATAGGGTGTGGGTCCGACGTCGCCGGCCTTGTAGCCTTCCTTCGAGGCCTCGGCCGCCAGCGCACCGAGCGGGCTCGGATCGCTGTCATCGCGCCAGAACAGACCGTCCTTCTTGCCGGCCGACGAGACGAAGCGCTGGGCATAGACGCCGGCGCCCTCGCCGCGGTCCTTGTCGGCATATTCGTTCTGCGCATCGACATAGGCGAGCGCAGTCTGGATCGCATCGAGTTCGTTGCGGCCGATGCGCCGGCGAAGCACCTCGATCCGCCCCTGGTCGGTGTCGAACTCCCAACCGGTCTTGGTATTGACCAGCGGGATCGGGAACGGGAAGTCCTCCGGTCCAAGGATCAAGGTTGCGGTCTTGTTGCCCTCCGCCTTGATGCTGTGCTTGGCGTCGTACATTGACGAGAAGCGCGCGCGGATGTCGTTGTCGGCGACCTCGTCACCCGATGAGACGATGTCTTCGGCGGCTCTGCCCAGAACTTTCAGGACGTCTTTCGGACCAGCCTTGACTGCCGCGGCGAGTGCGGCGGCCGCATCCTCCGGCGACTTGTAGGATTCCTGCGCGCACAACGGCGAGACGAACAGTGCAAGCGCGGCGATGCCGGGCAGGATCGCACGATGGAACGATTTCATGCCGCTCATGGCATCACCTCCGCAGGGATCTTCGCGCCGCCGGCGAGCCAGTCGCGGTAGGTGCGGAATGTCAGCCCAAGCTTTTCGTAGTAGACGCGCAGATATCCGTCGCTGCCGCGGGTCACTGCGTTCGGCATCACCTGCTCGACCTCCTGCGCCATCACGCCGACGTAAGCCTTTTCGCTGCCATTGTAGGCGAAGCGATAATAGCCGAGGCCATTGGAGAGGTGGCCGAGCAGAACGATGTCGTGCTTGAGCGCGATGTCGGAGCGCCGGCCACCACCACCGCCGCCACCACCGCGGCCTCCACCACCGCCACTGAAGCCACCGCCGCCACCACGCCCGGCCATCGCGGCTCCACCGCCACCACCACCGCGCGACATGCCCCCCATGCTGGCCTGTCCGCGCGCAGATGCTGCAGCCGCCGACCGGCCAGACGAGACGTTCATCGCGCCGCCGCGATTGGCGCCGCTACCACCACGGTTGGTGGCAGCAGCACCGCTGCCTCGATTGGCCGCACCACCGCCACTGGCACGATTTGCAGCCTTCGCACCGCCGCCTTTGTTACCAGCCTTGTTGCCGCCCTTGGCACGATCACTGGCACCCGCACGATCGCCGCCGCCGGGCCGATCGCTTGTCCCTGCGCTCGGACGATCTCCACGATTGCCTGCACCGCCGCGATCGCCAGCGCCGCCACGGTCACCGGGGCCGCCACGATCACCGGCACGATCACCCGCGCGATCACCGGCACGATCTCCAGCTCGGTCTCCCGGACCGCCCTGGCTCGGACGCAGCACCTGGTTGCCGTCACGGCCGCGGAAGTCCATGCGGTCCGACGCGCCGGCCCTGACGTTGTTGTTGCCGAACCGGTTGTTCACGTTGACGTTGTTGTAGCGCACCCCACCGCGATGCGCCGGATTGTGCTGCCAGCCGCCATTGATGTTGGTGGTGCGATGATTGACGTAGACGTTGCGGTTGCCCCAGTTGCAGCCACCGCCCCAGTAATTGCCCCAGCGCCCGATCGCCCAGGCGGTGCCGAAGGCGATGCCGGCCGCGACCACGCCCGCGCCGATATAGGACGGATAGCCCCAATAATACGGAGGATATTCCGTATAGGGCCAACTGCCGTAGACCGTCGCCGGATCGTAATACGGCACGTACATCTCCTCAGGATTGGCCTGCTGGATCACGACGACCTGCTTGCCTTCCTGCGACTGCACGCTGACCTTCTGCTGCTTGGTGGTGGTCAGCTTCTTGTTGTCATAGGCCTTGTTACGCAGACGCTGGATCGCATCCATCACGTCGGGCTGTTGCGCGAGGAAGGCGTCGCCGAGCTTCTGGGTCCAGTCGAGCTGGTCGCTCATCATGGTCAGCACAGAAGCCGTACTGGCCAGCGCCTTGATGCTGTCGTCCCAGGCCTGCTTGTCGACTTCGGTCTTCAGTGCATCGCCCTTCAGGCTCTTCTTCTCCTTCAGCCAGCGGTCGGCCTGCACCACTTCGAGCGGATAGGTCGAGGCGGCCAGCACGTTGGCGAGGAGTTCGTCAGGATAAAGCGCGATCGGCGCGACCAGGGCCTCGAGCTGTTCCGGCTTCAACAGCTCGGCTGCCGGCGCCGGCGGAGCCGCAGGCTGTGCCTGGGCGGTTGGGGCCGCCGGCGTCGCAGGCGTAGTTGCCTGAGCGATGGCAGCGGCGGGAACCGCCAACACCAGCGCAAACGCCATCAGGATCTTGCCGCAGCGAAACATCACGACCTCCACAAAGCTTTGCGTCCGTGACCATCGGGCCGGGGCATGGGCATTTGTTGATCGAGATCAACGAAATCGAGCAGTTGCGACGCGAGCCCTTACCAGCGAAGCAGCGGCAACCGAATGGTGAACCGTGCCCCGCCCCCCGGCTGGTTCATCGCGCTGATCGTCCCCTGATGGGCCTCGACTATGGTTTTCGCGATCGCAAGCCCCATTCCCATGCCTTGCGGCTTGGTCGTGAAGAAGGGATCGAACAAATTGGCGAGATCGGAAGCTGACAATCCCGGCCCGGTATCGACGACGTTGAGCTCGGCCTGCTTGCCGGCGCGCACGGTCCAGACGCTGATCTCGCGCTTTGCCGTGTTCGCGTCGGAGATCGCATCCATCGCGTTGATGATCAGGTTGAGAACCACCTGCTGCAACTGGACCGGATCGCCCTTGACGTGGAGGTCGACCAATACCGGTGTGTAGATCAGCGCGATCCGGCGTCCCTCGGGCATGGCGCCGACCAGACCGATCGCCTCGCGCACGGTATCGTTGAGTTCGATGTCCGTGACCTCGAAGGGCGTCTTCTTCAGGACGCTGCGCAAGCGGCGGATGACCTCGCTTGCGCGGAGATCATCGCGCCTGATGTCGGCGAGGATGTGCTGGACTTCCACGATATCAGGCGAGGCACCCTTGAGCATGAGCTCCGCCGTCTCGGTATTGGTCAGAATAGAGCCGAGCGGTTGGTTCAGCTCGTGGGCAATTGACGCCGTCATTTCGCCAACAGCCGAATAGCGATTGACATGGGAGAGTTCGGCGAGGCGCTGACGTGACTCGACCTCGGCGAGCCGTCGGCGCCGGCGCTCCTGCAGCAATCCGCTGATCAGCCCTGCCTGGACAAGGATGATCGCGGTGATCAGCAGCATCTGCCAGCGATAGCTCTGCCACATGGTCGGCTCGCGAAACAGGACCTCGCTACCCGGTGGCAAGCGGCTCTCGCTGATGTGCCAGCGCTGCAGCTCCCGCCAGTCATATTTGGGCGCGGCGAATCCGATCGGCTGGTATTTGATACTGGAGGGCTTCTCCCCACGCAGGATGCGAATGGCGCCATCGACCGTCGTTCGGGTTGTCTCCGCCGTCGAATGCATCTGGCCGCCGACTGTGCTGTTGCCGAAAAAGGGCTCCTGATAGGAGAATATGGGCGCGTTTGCGACCGCATGCAGGCTGCGCAGCGCGATATCGCCCTCGTGGACGATGCCGGCCGCATCGGCCGACATCAGGCCCCAGAATAGTACGGTGTGCGGCGGAAGCTTCGCCGCGCGATTCAAGATCTCCTCGAACGACAGGTCCGAATACCAGACGATTGCGAGGCGGTCGCCGAGCGGTTTGAGTTCACGTGCCACCTCGTCGATCCAGAATTTCTCCAGCGGCGAGGCGCCGATCACAACGCCGACGGACGTGGTATCCGGCATCACCTGCAGAATGTTTTTGAAAGCGGCCAGGAAATCGTTGCGAACCGAGACGACGACGTCATTGTCGGTGAGGTCCTGGCGTTTCACCAACCGCTCCTCGACGACGGTCATGACCACCGGCGTATCTGGAAAGAGCTTGCTTCGGTACCGCTGCACGAACCGCGCTGCCGGCGCGCCGATGCTGATGACCAGGTCGGGCAGCGCGCCCTGATAGAGCGAAGCAAGAT
>JAEWHT010000449.1 GCA_023387695.1 Pseudomonadota bacterium
GTCACGATGCCGCAGTCGCGCGGCAGCGGCGCGAGCAGCTTTTCGATGTGACTGAGATGCTGCACGCCGCGCCGGTCGCGCCGCAATTTTCGCGCGGCGGTCCAGCCTGAGTGGAGACGATCGGCCGAGGTGATCGCGAGCAAGCCGATGTCGCGGCGGCTCTCGCCGATGAAGCCGGTGGCTTCGATGGCTTCAGGTGCGACCGCGCCGGTATAGGCAATCACGAGTTCGGCATTGGGGCCGGGCTTGCGCAGCCAGTACGCGCCGTCGGTGATGCCCTGCTGCAGTTCGCCCGTCATGATGCGCTGCGCCTGCTCGATCGAGCGCGTCGAGAGGCGGAGATAGACCGAACCGCCCTCGCCGGGATCGCGCTGCATGTGCTCGAAACCCCAGCCCATGATCACGGCGAGTTCGTCGACGAAGGCCGGCTCGAACGAGGCGAGCCCGTCCTGCGCCATGCCGATCAGCGGAGTTGCGATCGACTGGTGCGCGCCGCCTTCCGGCGCAAGCGTGATGCCGGATGGCGTCGCCGCCACCATGAAGCGCGCATCCTGGTAGCAGGCATAGTTCAGCGCATCGAGGCCGCGCTCGATGAAGGGATCGTAGAGCGTGCCGACCGGCAGCAGCCGCGCGCCGTTGATCTGGTGCGACAGGCCGAGTGCAGAGAGCATGATGAACAGGTTCATCTCGGCGATGCCGAGCTCGAGATGCTGGCCCTTGGGCGAGAAGTCCCAGTTGAAGGTGGAGGGAATTTTCTCGCTGCGGAATAAGTCCGCCTTCTCGCCGCGCGCAAACAGGCCGCGCCGGTTCACCCACGGACCGAGATTGGTCGAAACGGTGACGTCGGGTGAGGTCGTGACGATGCGCTTTGCGAGTTCGCTGTCGCCGCGCGCGATCTCGTTCAGCACGAGGCCAAAGCCTTGTTGCGTCGACATCTGCGGCGCCGGCTTGAACGCGAGCTGGGCGGGCACTTCGACGACGGGCGCGGTCAGCCGGCGGCCGTCCTTGTTGAACGGCACGCGCGCGAGGAAGGCGTCGAGTTCGGCGGCATCCTGCGTGAGGCCTTCGTACTTGTCCCATTCATGGCCGGGACGGATATTCTGGCTCTCGCGATATTTCTCCATCTGCGCGACCGTCATCAGGCCGGCGTGGTTGTCCTTGTGGCCCTGGAATGGCAGGCCGACGCCCTTGATGGTATAGGCGATGAAGCAGACCGGGCGATCATGATCGATGGACTCGAAGGCATCAACCATGCTCGCCATGTCGTGGCCGCCGAGATTGGACATCAGCGCCAGCAGTTCCTCATCGCTGCGCTTGTCGATCAATTTCGTGATCGGCCCCTGATCGCCGATCTCGTCGTGCAGGTGCTTGCGGAAGGCAGCACCGCCCTGGAAGCACAACGCCGCATAGAGCGCGTTCGGGCAATTGTCGATCCAGCGCTTCAGCGCCTCGCCGCCGGGCTCGGCAAAGGCTTCCCGCATCAGCCGGCCGTATTTCACGATCACCACGTCCCAGCCGAAATTGCGGAACATGGTCTCGAATTTTTCCCAGAGACCTTCGCGCACGACGGCGTCGAGCGACTGGCGGTTATAGTCGACCACCCACCAGGTGTTGCGCAGGCCGTGCTTCCAGCCCTCCGCGAGGGCTTCGAAAATGTTGCCCTCGTCCATCTCGGCATCGCCGACCAGCGCGATCATCCGCCCCTCGCGGCGATCCTTCATCCAGCCATGCGCCTTGACGTAGTCCTGCACCAGCGAGGCGAACAGCGTCTGCGCAACGCCGAGGCCGACCGAGCCGGTCGAGAAGTCGACATCGTCGACGTCCTTGGTGCGCGACGGATAGGACTGCGCGCCCTTGAAGCCGCGGAAATTCTCCAGCTTCTCGCGCGACTGGCGGCCGAACAGATACTGGATCGCGTGGAACACCGGGCTCGCATGCGGCTTCACCGCGACGCGATCCTCAGGGCGCAGCACATGGAAATACAGCGCCGACATGATCGTCGCGAGCGAGGCCGATGAGGCCTGATGTCCCCCGACCTTCAGGCCGTCGGTGTTCGACCTGACATGGTTGGCGTGGTGGATGGTCCATGACGACAGCCACAGCGCCTTGCGGGCCAGTGCGGTCAATGTGTCGAGACGGGCGGAATCAACGGGCATGGCAAATGCTCCCGGAAAACTGGTCCGACGATGATACGCCTGCGGGCGACGCCAGATTTCTCAATTTTTCGCGTCATACCCGCCAATATTGGGATACTATTCCAATAAATAGGCACAAAATACAGGTTTTATCCCAATGCCCGAGCTCGACGCCATCGACCGCAAGATCCTCAGCCATCTCCAGATCGATAGCCGGCTGACGATGCAGGAACTCGCCGACAAGGTCGGCCTCTCGGTCTCGCCCTGCCATCGCAGGGTCAAGCTGCTGGAGGAGCGCGGCGTGATCTCGCGCTATATCGCGACCGTCGACCAGAAGGCGCTGGGGCTGCATGTCAGCGTCTTCATCTCGATCAAGCTGGCGCGGCAGAAGGAGGAAGACCTCAACCGCTTTGCCCGCGCGATCTCGAAATGGGACGAGGTGCTGGAATGCTATCTGATGACCGGCAACCGCGACTATCTCCTGCGCGTCGTCGCAGCCGACCTCGCCTCCTACGAGACGTTCTTGAAGACGAAGCTGACCCGGCTCGACGGCATCGCCTCGATCGAGTCGAGCTTTGCGCTCAGCCAGGTCAAATATTCGATCGCGCTGCCGGTGTGACAGCCCGGCCGGCGGCCGGTGTCACATGGACGCAATAAACCCCGCCGATGGTCGTGGCGACCGGCATTCCCGCCGAAAGAGAGAGCCATGACTGCATCCGACCGCACCTCCCAAACGGCCAAGCGCGAGCGCATCATCCAGGAGATGGCCGACGACCTCGACGAGGAGCTGGAAATGGAGCTGGACGATGCCCGCCTTGATGAGCTGCTGGACGAGACCGACGCAGTCGGCCCGACGGTCGACCGCATGCTCTATTTCCGCGAGCTGTTGCGGCTGCAAGGCGAACTGGTCAAGTTGCAGGACTGGGTGCAGAGCGAGAAGAAGAAGGTCGTGGTGCTGTTCGAAGGCCGCGACTCCGCCGGCAAGGGCGGCGTCATCAAGCGCATCACCCAGCGCCTCAATCCTCGCATCTGCCGCGTCGCGGCCCTCCCCGCGCCGAACGAGCGTGAGCGCACGCAATGGTATTTCCAGCGCTACGTCGCGCACCTGCCCGCCGGCGGCGAAATGGTGCTGTTCGACCGCAGCTGGTACAACCGCGCCGGCGTCGAGCGCGTGATGGGCTTCTGCACCGACGACCAGTACCAGGAATTCTTCAAGACGGTGCCGGAGTTCGAGCGGATGCTGATCCGCTCCGGCATCATCCTCGTCAAATACTGGTTCTCCATCACCGACGACGAGCAGCAGTTCCGCTTCACCATGCGCATCTAGGATCCGCTCAAGCAGTGGAAGCTGAGCCCGATGGTCGTCGAGGCCCGCAGCCGCTGGGAGGCCTACACCAAGGCCAAGGAAACCATGCTGGAGCACACGCATCTGCCGGATTCACCGTGGTGGATCGTCGATGCCGTGGATAAGAAGCGCGCGCGCCTCAACTGCATCTCGCATCTGTTGAATCAGATCCCCTACCAGGAGATCGGCCACACGCCCGTGGTGCTGCCGCCGCGCGTGCGTAATCCCGACTATCACCGCGGTCCGATCCCGCCGGAGATGTACGTGCCGTCGAAGTATTGATGGAGATTTCGTGGGGTGGGGGAACATGCCCACCCCGCGAGACCCTCACTTCCACGGCTGCACGATGATCTTGGTGTGCGCTTCTGGATTGGCGAGATCGGCGAAGGCCTTTGCGACACCGTCGATGCCGACTTTTGCCGTTACCATCGCCGCAGCATCCACCTGCCCTTCGGCGATCAGGCGCAGCGACGCTGCAAATTCCTCGGGCGTGTAGCCGAGCACGTACTGGACATTCAGCTCCTTCATGATGCCGAGCATGGGCTCGTTCTTGTCGTTCTCCATGCAGACGCCGACCACGACGACCTTGGCATCGCGCGGCGCGCCTTCGAACACCTGCTGAAGCAGGCCGGGCACACCGACGCATTCGAAGATGACCGCAGGCTTCAGCGCCGGCAGCATCGCCTGGAACGGCGGCCGCGCCGCCTTCTCCGCCTCCGACATCTGCGCGTGCTCCGCCCACGTCGTATAGGGCTGCGACACCTTGGGATCGACGACGATATCCGCGCCGAGCTTGGACGCGAGCGCACGCCGCGTCGGCGAATAATCGGCGGCGACGATCGGGTGCAGGCCCTTGATCCTCAGCGCCGCGATCACGGCGAGCCCGACCGGCCCGCAACCGATGACGAGCGGCACCTCGCCGCCGCGGATGTTGGCCTTCTCGACCGCATGAACACCGACCGCGAGCGGCTCGGTCAGCGCGGCATGCTCCGGCGCAAGACCATTCGGCACTTCAAGCAGCAGCGGTTCGCTGAGCAGCATCTGCTCCGCATAGCCGCCAACAAAATCATTGGAATAGCCAATGCCCTTGATGCCTTCCGGCGTCAGCAGCGCGGGCAGCGAGCAAACATGCGTGCCCGGCTTGAGCTTTCGCGCGGTACCCGGGCCGTAGTCGAGGACTTCGCAGCAGAACTCGTGGCCGAAGACGACGTCGCGCGAGGGATCCATCGGCGTGCGCCCGGTCTTCCTCGCCATCTCGGCCATCCGCGGCGCGTGCTGGCGGGCGTGCAAGTCGGAACCGCAGATGCCGCAGGCGAGCGTCTTGACCAGTACCTGGCCGGGGCCGGGCTTCGGCTCCGCCATCCGGTCGACGACAATCTTTCCGTTCCTGAAAATCGCAGCGCGCATCCGGCTCCTCCCTCATTGTTGGAGCCGTTGATAGCACAAAGTCGGACGCGTGAACTTGCGTCAGGGGTTGGGAGAACGCGCCGCCTGCACCAGCAGCTGGGCGCGACGAACGCGCTCACGATGGGCAATATAGAGGCCGCTGGCGACGATGAAGGCCGCGCCTGTAATCGTCCACACATCCGGCAACTCACCGAAGATGAAGAAGCCGAGGATGCTGACCCACAGCAATTGCGTGTAGGAGAACGGCGCAAGCACCGAGGCATCGCCATAGCGATAGGCGAGCACGATGATCCACTGGCCGACCGTGGAGGCAACGCCGATCAGGATGCCGAACCCGATCGCGCTCCAGCTCGGCGTCACCCAGACGAACGGCACCATCAGGCTCATGATCACAAAACCCGTGAGTGCGGAGTAAGCCATGGTAGTGACCACGGCTTCGCGACCGCTCATCATGCGCGTCATGATCAATGCCGCAGCCCAGCAGAACGCGGAGACGATCGGAAAGAACGCGGCAACGTGAAACGCGCTCGAGCCAGGACGAATGATGATGATCACTCCGATCAGGCCGATTGCGGTCGCAATCCAGCGGCGCATGCCGACCTTCTCGCTCAGGAAGATGATCGAGAGCGCGGTGACGAACAGCGGCGAGACGAAACCCGTGGCCGAGGCTTCCGCAATGGGGAGAAAGCTCAACCCCGTGATGAAGAACAGCGAAGAGCCGAGCAGCGCCGTGCCGCGCATCAGCTGCAGGCCGAGACGCTCGGTCCGCATCGCATGAAGCGGCGAGCCGGGCAGCATCACCGGCGTGAACATCAGCGCGAAGGTCGCCATGCGGATCCAGGTGATCTCGATCGACGGCAGGCTCGACGACAGATATTTCGAGGTGACGTCGGAGCAGCCGAGGAAGATCGTCGACAGCAGCACCAGCGCGATGCCCTTGAAGGGATGATCGACGCGCGCAGGCGCGCGGCGAGCCTCCTGCTTCTTCTCGGGCAAGGGCATGGGAATATGATCGAGCCTTGCGGCTGCGGCTGGCGGCGGTGTCACGGCTGAAACTCGGGGAAAAAATTCGAATCGAATGCAGCCCTAAAAAACGACAAATGAGCCGCTTTCACAACTTCCGAAAACAGGATGCCGATATGCGCTCACGTCCGCGCGCGTCAATACTCCATTAATAATGGAGGTTTGTGCACTACAGCATGGGCAGACCGCGCGGCTTCGGACCGCGCGGAAACGCCGCATCAAGCGCCGAAATCTCCTCTTTCGTCAGCACGAGATCGCCGGCCGCCGCATTTTCGCCCGCATGTTCCGCGGACGACGCCTTCGGGATCGCGACCACCGTAGTCACACGGGTGAGAAAGCTCAGCGCGACCTGACGCGGTGTCGCACGACGCGCCTCTGCAATACGCGCCAGCACAGCGCCGCCCTTGCTGCGCTCATCCGGAAAATCATCGTGCCCAAACGGCGAATAGGCAACGACTGCGACGCCGTGCCGCTCGCACCACGGGATCACCGCATGCTCGATCGCGCGCTCCTTCAGATGATAGAGCACCTGATTGCAGGCGATCTTGCCCTCGCCGGAGACGTCGAGAATTTCGTCGAGATCATCAGCGTCGAAATTGGAGACGCCCCAGGATTTGATTTTGCCCGCCTTCACCAGTTCGTCGAACGCAGCGACCGTATCTTCGAGGTCGTACGAGCCGCGCCAGTGCAGCAGATAGCAATCGAGATGATCCGTCTTCAGCCGCTTCAGCGAGCGTTCACAGGCCGTAATGGTGCCGCGGCGCGAGGCATTGCTCGGCAGTACTTTTGAAACCAGGAACACCTCATCGCGACGGCCCGCAATCGCATCCGCGATGACAAGCTCGGCATCGCCATACATCTCGGCAGTATCGATATGGCTCATGCCGAGATCGAGCCCGCACTGAAGCGCCGCAATCGCGCGCTTGCGATCGCCGTGATCGAGATACCAGGTGCCCTGCCCGATGACGGAGACGTCAGTGCCGGTCTTGCCGAAGGGATGCTTGTTCATGTTGGTTCCTACAGTCCACCGATGTCCGCCACCAGCACGCTGCCGGTCGCAGACTCCGTGATATAGAGTCGATCCTTTTTTGCACCACCAATGGCGACGTTGGTGCAGTTCGGCCCTGCACATGATTTGATCCGCGCGATCAGCTCGCCATTCGGGGCGAACACGAAGACATGTCCGAGCGAAGCATGGCCGACGAAGAGACGGCCAGCCGTGTCCATCGTCATGCCATCAGGACCTGATGTGCCGAACAACGAGCAGAACCGGCCGACCTTCGATACGCTGCCGTCCTGCATAAACGGTAGCCGCCACACCGCATTGTCGCGCGTCATAGCGACGAACAGCACCTTCTCGCTGGGATCGAGCACGAGTCCGTTCGGGCTAATGCCGGTATCAATGAGACAATCGAGCCGACCGCCAGGCGTTAAGCGATAGACGCGGCCGCTGGGATCGTGCAGTCCGGTCTGCCCCTGGTCGGTGAAAAAGATATCGCCATTGGAAGCAAGATGCAGATCGTTGCAGCCGCGGAACGATTCAGAATTGCGCGACGTCAAAATCGGTTTGATGCCGCCGGCCTTGGGATCGAGCTCCATGATGCCGTGCATGTAATCGGCAACCAGGATGCGACCGTCAGCGGCGATCTTCAGCCCGTTCGGCCATCCCTCATATTCGATGACGAGCGACCATGCACCGTCAGGCGCGATGCGGAAGATGCGACCGAAGGGAATGTCGACGATGTAGAGATGGCCCTCTCTGTCGAAGGATGGCCCCTCTATGAAACTATCGGTCGGCACACCCGGCCGGTTGGCATCAGCCCAATCCGTCCGGACGCCCTTGCGGCGGAAGGTGTCGGGCATGGCGGAGAAGATTTTGGTCTCGATCAGGCGCGGCGGCGTTTCCAGGTACATTTCTGATTGTTGTTGTGTGCTGAGGGGAGATCGGCGCAGCATAGGGCACAATCGCAGGCGCGTCGACCGCCGGACCGGTCATGACGGCCCACCGCTATCGCCACCATCGTCATTGCGAGCGTAGCGAAGCAATCCAGAGTCCCGCCGCGGCAAGATTCTGGATTGCGTCGCTGCGCTCGCAATGACGGAGGAGAGAGCTGCCCTCTAAAAGGACTAAGCCGCGCGCACTGTCGCCAGGAACTGCTCGACTTCGCTGCCCAGACGCTTGCTCTCGTCGAGGAGAGCGAGTGCGGCGCCATGCACCTGGCCGGCGGCGGCGCCGGTCTCGGAGGCGCCGCGCCTGACGTTCTCGACGCTGGTCGACACTTCGGATGCGCCCTGGGC
>JAEWHT010000018.1 GCA_023387695.1 Pseudomonadota bacterium
CCCGCACACACGCTTTCCAAGCGTGCGCCTTAAGCCACTCGGCCATCTCTCCGGAGCGCCCTCTCTTGAAGGGGCGCCGGTGATTTTGCAAGAGATCGCGGTCAAAACGGATGATTTTTCCGCAACTTATTGTATTTGCAGAGGAATATATCGCGATGCGGGGTCGCAAGGAACCCGTTCCAGGCTGAACCGGCAACGGGTTTGGCACGACGATCCACTTGAAGACGCCAAACATGACCGGGGACGCCATGACCATCCGCAAGACCATTGCCGCGCTGAGCCTGATTTCGGCCTTTGGCGGTGCCTTTGCCACGCCGGCCCACGCCCAGGCTTGCACCCGCCAGGGCGTCGACGTGACCTGTGATGACGGGCGGCGCGGGGTGTTGTCGGGCGATTCCATCCTCTGGCCGGACGGAACACGCTCCAGCTCAACGCCGCATCAGAGCGTGATCATCGGCAACAAGAGCTCGGTGCATGTCGGGCCCGGCGTGTTCGTCGGCCAGGGCAAGGGCATGGTGCCGATGGATGACCCGAACGCACCGAACAAGCGGCAATGCGCGATTCTGGACGGCGTGTCGTATTGCTATTGAGGTCTGGCCTCGCCAGCTCTTAAATCAACCGCACACCCGAGATCGCCGACTTCAGCCAGCGCAGCGCCTGTGGTGGCTGCGCTGCGAGTGGGGCGACGACTGTCCTCTCCACGCGGCACTTCTCCAGCTCGGCGACGAAATCCGACGACCATTGCTGGATGGTGTGGCCGCGTAGTGTATTCATCATTGCCTCCCAGCGCATCTTGCGTTCGATGAGCGGCATCGCGGCTGCGACCGCAATCGCGCGGGCCATGCCGTCGATGTCGTGCGGATTGACGAGTAGTGCGGTATCGAGCTCATTGGCGGCGCCGGCGAATTTCGACAGCACCAGCACGCCGGGATCGGCCGGGTTTTGCGCGGCGACATATTCCTTGGCAACAAGGTTCATGCCGTCATGCAGCGGCGTCACCACGCCGATCTGCGCGGTGCGATAGAGACCGGCGAGCACGGCCTGGCTAAAGCCCTTGTTGAGATAGCGGATCGGCGTCCAGTCGACCTCGCCATGACGGCCGTTGACATCGGTGACGAGACGCGCGACTTCGTTCTGGAGATTGCCATAAGCCTCGATCGCGCCACGCGACGGGTTGGCGATCTGCAGCAGCGAAATGCTGCGCGCGAATTGCGGCTGCTCCGTCCAGAGCCGGTCGAACGCGCTGATGCGGTTCACGAGCCCCTTGGAATAGTCGAGCCGGTCGACACCGATCGCCAGCCGCTCGCCATTGAGACTGCGGCGCAGGCGCGACACGTCAGGATGCGATGCCGACTTCGCGGCATACGCTGCGAACTTTTCCGCGTCGATGCCGATCGGAAACACCTCGCAGCGGGTGCGCCCGTTCTGCGAGAGCACGACACCATCCTCGATGGTGAGGCCGAGCTCACCGCCGGCATAGCCGAGAAAATTCTGGCAATCCTCCTCGGTCTGGAAACCGAGCAGGTCATAGGCGAGCATCGCTGTGATCAGTTCGCGATGATTGGGCACACCCTGCATCACCGCGGCAACCGGCCACGGCGTGTGCAGGAAGAAGCCGATCGGATCATCGACGCCGAGATCGCGCAGTTCCGCGCCGAGCGCGAGGAAATGATAGTCCTGCACCCAGAACGCAGTCTCGGCCTTGCGAAAGCGCATCAAGGCGCGCGCCATGAAGGCGTTGACCTCGCGATAGCTGACATAGTCGTCGCGCGAGACACGGATCAGATCGCTGCGCGAATGCAGCGCCGGCCACAGCGCCGAATTGGCGAAGCCTTCGTAATAGCCGCCGTAATGCGCCGCCGGCAGATCCAGCGTCGCAATCGCGCCCGATCCCAGCGCTTCAATCTCGGCAAACGGCTCCTTATGGTGACCATCCCTGACGCGGCCTGAGGACCCGACCCAGATGGCACCCGAATGCTCCACAACAGGAAGCAAAGCCGCAGCAAGGCCGCCCGTCATGGGCTCGTTCGGTTTGCCGCGCGCAACACGATTCGAAACGACGACTAAGTTCACAGGTCGTCCCCTCCTGTTCATTCCACCCCGTTTAACTGCCGTTCATCAATATGGATCCTGTCATCATTTCTACGAAATGAAACCAAAGTCAGGCACGCGCGTTGGAACCAGTTTTCCTCGAGGGAACCCGGCGATTTCATTTGGGAAAGATCGATTTTCGAGCCGCGCGGACTGGGCGCGCAACTGAACTTCGCGCGCGACAATGTGGCTCTGAGATGACCGCGCCTTATTCCAACCTTGCGTCGTCGAGCAGGCGTGCAAGGAACGCACGCACATCGTTCGGCGCGTCGAAGTGACCATTGACGCCGATGGCGCGGCGGCCCACCGAGAACGAGAGCCCGTTCATGTCGGGCATGATGGCGAACACGGTTTCATCGGTGACGTCGTCGCCGATGAAAATCGGGCGGCGTCCCTTGAAGGGCTCGTGCTTCATCAATTCGCGCACGCCAGTTGCCTTGGTGAAACCGGAATGCTTGATCTCGCAAACGAACTTGCCCGGCAGCACCTCGATCGGCGCATTGGGCAAATCGGCCCGGATCAGCGAGACGGCTTCGTAGATCGCCTTCTCCGCATGCGGCGCAAGGCGATAATGCAGCGCCAGCGAATAGCCCTTGTCCTCGAGCAGAATGCCGGGACTGAGCTTTGCGATCGCAGCGAGCCGCCGCTTCAGCTCCTTGTCCATGGGCGGCGCATGGACGTCGTCGGCTTCATTGTCGACCGACAATCGCATCTCAGCACCGTGACCGGCGACCGCGCGAAACACATCGGGCGCAAAAATCAGGTCGATGTCATTGAGCGAACGGCCACTGACCATGGCCAGCGCGCCCGCGGTACGCTGCGTCAGCTGCTTCAGCGTTTCCGACAGGCCCGGCGGCACCCACACTTCGCGCGGCGTCGGCATCAAATCGAGCAGCGTGCCGTCGATGTCGAGCAGGATCGCGGTCTCGTCGAGATGCGGGACGAGCGCATGAGGCACAGGCACTGCGTCGGGCGCTTCATCATCTGGCATGGCGCGCTTCTGATCCAGTTCAGCGAGTTCCGATGTCATAGTCTACTCCATGGAAGCGAGCGGCCGCGCGATTTGTTCGAGCGATTTACGCTCCGCAGAGATTGCGTAGCGCCACGCCACGATCGCAGCCGCGACCATCAGGACAGCCCCCAGCAAATAGCCGGCAAACACACTGGCGCGTGATCCGGTGTCGATCAGCACACCGAACAACGCCGGCCCGGCAACACCACCGATGCCCGTGCCCACCGCATAGAACACCGCGATCGCCAGCGCGCGAACCTCGAGGGGAAAGGTCTCACTCACCGTGAGATAGGCCGCGCTCGCGGCGGGCGAGGCAAAGAAGAAGATCACCATCCAGGCGATGGTCTGCCCCTGCGCACTCAACGCGCCGATCGAGAACAGATAGCCCGATACCGCCAGCAGCAGGCCGGAGACACCATACGTGAACATGATCATGGCGCGGCGACCAAGCGTGTCGAACAGACGGCCAAGCAGCAGCGGCCCGAGGAAATTGCCGGCAGCGAACGGCAGCAGGTACCAGCCGACGTGATCGGCGCTGATACCGTAGAAATCGGTCAGCACCAGCGCGAAGGTGAAGAAGATCGCATTATAGAAGAAGGCCTGTGCGACCATCAGGACGAGACCGACCAACGCGCGTTGGCGATAGGTCGAAAACAGCGTCTGCACGACCTCATTGATCGGGGTGTGATCGCGCATTTTCAAACGCATCTTGGTGAAGCGGTTGTCGCTCGCATCCTGGTCATGCCCGATGACCGACCGCTCGATGTCATCGACGATTTCATGCGCTTGGTCGGGGCGACCGTGGATCATCAGCCAGCGCGGGCTTTCCGGGATCCACATCCGCATCAAGAGCACCACGAGGCCGATGGTCGCGCCGATGAGATAAGCAAGTCGCCAGCCGAGATCGGGACCGATCACCGCAGGATCGAGCAGCACGATGGCGGCGACAGCGCCCATCGCTGCACCGATCCAGAAGCTGCCGTTGATCACCAGATCAGTCCAGCCGCGATAGCGTGCGGGCACCAACTCCTGGATGGTCGAGTTGATCGCGGTGTATTCGCCGCCGATGCCGGCGCCGGTGAGACAACGGAACAGCGCATAGCTTGCGATATTCCACGACAATGCGGTTGCCGCCGTCGCGGAGAGATAGAGCGCAAGCGTGATAAAGAACAGTTTCTTGCGGCCGATGCGATCGGTGAGCCAGCCGAAGCCGAGCGCACCGAGCACCGCACCTGCAAGGTAGGCGGAATTGGCGACGCCGAGATCGAGATTGGAAAAGTGCAGCGTCGGGCTCTGCTTCAGCGCACCGGAGAGCGCACCGGCCAGTGTCACCTCGAGCCCATCGAGAATCCAGGTAATGCCGAGCGCCAGCACGACGCGGGTGTGAAAGCCACTCCAGGGCAGCGCGTCGAGCCGCGCAGGAATGCTGGTCTCGACGATGCGGTCAGCCATAGCTACCGCAGAGATCGCAGGTCCATGGTTCAGCGCTGGGCTCTGCTGCAATTCCATCGCGTTGCTGGGGTTGTGGGGGTGCGGCAATCTGCCTGCCACCTGCGTCAACGTCTGCGGCAAGGCGCGGTTCCCTTAGGAACAGGCTCGAATGCCGCCTCTCCCGGCGGAGCCGCAAGGAGTTGACGCATAGCTCGTGTCAGAAGAACGACACATTCGCAGCGCGCACGAAGATGCAGCCGATGAGACCGCTTGGGAGAGAGTCAGGCTCGCAACCCATACTCCGTCGTCATCCCGGACAAGCGCAGCGCAGATCCGGGATCCATAACCACAGGGAGGAGTTTGGCGAATACTCGTGGCGATCAGCTCGCTCCATAACCACTCCCTTTGGTTATGGGTCCCGGGTTCGCTTCGCGCCCCGGGACGACAGAGGAGGGTGATGCGGCAGCGAGCACTACCGACGCGGGCTTACGCCGCGCGAATATTCGCCATGAAGCGATCGAGCTCGGCACGCAGTCGCGTACTTTCGGACGAAAGCGTCTTGGCCGAGTTCAGCACCTCTTCGGAGGCCGAGCCGGTTTCGGCAGCGCCGCGATTGACCTGGCCGATGTCGGTCGCAGCGGTCTGTGTGCCTTGCGCAACGGTCTGGACGCTGCGGGCGATTTCCTGCGTCGCGGCCCCTTGCTGCTCGACGGCGCTCGCAATCGAGGTCGAGATCGACGAGATCTGGCCGATGGTCGCGCCGATCTCCTTGATTGCGGCAACCGATTCAGCGGTAGCACCCTGCATGCCAGTGATGTGCGACGAAATCTCGTCCGTCGCCCTCGCGGTCTGGCTCGCCAGCGACTTCACTTCGCTCGCGACGACCGCAAAGCCGCGGCCGGCTTCTCCGGCGCGGGCCGCCTCGATGGTCGCGTTCAGTGCGAGCAGGTTGGTCTGCTCGGCAATTGCGGTGATCAGCTTGACCACGTCGCCGATTTGCTGTGCGGCGTGAGACAGCTTGCCGATACGGCTATCGGTTTCCTTGGCTTGGACAACGGCGGCTTCGGCGATACGGCTGGAATCGCGGACCTGACGGCCGATCTCCTCGACCGAAGCCGAGAGCTCTTCCGTCGCGGTCGCAACCGACTGCATGTTGCTGGAGGCCTGCTCGGACACGCCGGCGACCTGGCTCGACAAGGTCTGCGTCGTCTCGGCGGTGCGGGTGAGCGTGGAGGCCGACGATTCAAGCTGCACGGCGGAGGCCGAGACATTGGACACGATGGCGCCGACGGCACTTTCGAAATCATCGGCAAAACGAATCAGCTCGCCGCGACGGCTTGCGGCCTGTTCCTTGTTCTGGGCTTCGCTAGCGGCGGCATCACGCTCCGCCTTGGCGACCGCCTGAACCTTGAACTCCTCGACGGCGCCGGCCATCTCGCCGATCTCGTCCTTGCGACCAAGGCCGGGCAGCACGACGTCGAAATTGCCGGAAGCCAGCTCGCGCATCGCCTTGCACATCGCAATCATCGGTCGTGAGATGCCGTTGCCAAGCATCAGCGCCAGCACGGCACCGACGGCCAGACCACCCAGCGCCAATATCAAAATGAGCCGCTCGATTTCTCCGATCGTCGCATTGGCGTTCGTCTCGATACGCTGCTGATCGTTTGACAGATCCGACCGCAGCTCGCCCGAGAGCTTGAGGATTGACGCCGCCGTCTTGGTCATCTCGCCATTCGACTTGGCGATAATCTTCACATTCTCCGACAGCTTGGCAAAAGACGCACGGTACTGCTTCAGCAGATTGCCGATCTCTGTCACCCGGTCGGTGATCTTCTGGTCGTTGGCGTAGATCGAGACCAGCAGGGTCTCCAGAAACTTGATGCGCGCTACGACGCCATCGGCAGTCTTCGGCTCCGGCTTGGCGACAAAGGCGCTGACCGAGGTGGAGACCGCGAGATATTGCGAGGTGATATCCTTGGCGGTGGTTTGGACTGAGTTCAGGCCCGCCAGTGCCGCAGTATCGGCGAGATCGTCGAACTTGAAGCGGATCTTGTTGCCGACGCTGTTGAGCTCATCAGTCGCGATCTTGTTGTTTTCGCGGGTCAGCGTGATGATCTCGCCGAAGACTTTTGCGAAGCGCTGGAATTCGGCCTCGAGCTTGCCGACCTGCTCGCGGCGCTCCGCGGCCGTTGTGGCAGACATCGACTTGGCGATCGCCGCTTTCAGCTTCTCTTCGGCTGCCTTGGCGGCCGTTTCATCATCCGCCGCGCCCGTCAGCGTGTAGGCCCGGGTCAGTCCCTGATAGCTGATCAATTCGCGATCGATGGTCCGCGCCAGGTCGGCTTCCGCCACGCTGGTGCGGTAAGAAGCGACGGCGCCCGCGATTCGCTCGAAGCCGAAATAGGCAAAGGCCATGCTGACGGCGAGGATGGCGAGCACCGCCACGAAGCCGAGGATGATCTTTGCACGAAAACGCAAGGTGAAGAGCTTCGATGAGCTCGGCTTCGACTTGGCAGACATCCCCCACCCCATTCCATTCGCGGAAAACCAGGCGCAGCCGGGGAGCAGCCCGCTCCCCGACTCAAATGCACGGTAAATGGCAAAGGATAAGCCGCGGTAAATTTGCCGCGGCGCAACTTGCGGTTAGGTGACGCGGGCCGATCCGGCCTTAGGCCGCCCGGATGTTCGCCATGAAGCGGTCGAGCTCGGCACGCAGGCGCGTGCTTTCGGACGACAGCGTCTTGGCCGAGTTCAGCACTTCTTCCGAAGCCGAGCCGGTTTCGGCGGCACCACGGTTGACCTGGCCGATGTCGGTGGCGGCAGTCTGGGTGCCTTGCGCGACGTTCTGGACGCTGCGCGCGATCTCCTGGGTCGCGGCGCCCTGCTCTTCCACGGCGCTGGCGATCGAGGTCGAGATCGACGAGATCTGGCCGATGGTCGCACCGATCTCCTTGATTGCGGCAACCGATTCAGCGGTCGCACCCTGCATGCCAGTGATGTGCGACGAAATCTCGTCCGTCGCCCTCGCGGTCTGGCTCGCCAGCGACTTCACTTCGCTCGCCACCACCGCAAAGCCGCGGCCGGCTTCTCCGGCGCGGGCCGCCTCGATGGTCGCGTTCAGCGCCAGAAGGTTGGTCTGCTCGGCGATCGCGGTGATCAGTTTGACGACCTCACCGATCTGCTGGGCGGCATGCGAGAGCTTGCCGATGCGGCCGTCGGTCTCCTTGGCCTGCACCACAGCGGCCTCGGCGATACGGCTGGAATCGCGGACCTGGCGGCCGATTTCCTCGACCGAGGCCGAGAGCTCTTCCGTCGCGGTCGCGACCGACTGCATGTTGTTGGAGGCCTGCTCGGAGACGCCGGCGACCTGGCTCGACAGGGTCTGCGTGGTCTCTGCAGTGCGGGTCAGCGTCGAGGCCGACGATTCGAGCTGCACGGCAGAGGCCGAAACATTGGACACGATCGCGCCGACGGCCGCCTCGAAATCATCGGCAAAGCGGATCAGCTCGCCACGGCGGGTTGCGGCCTGCTCCTTGTTCTGGGCCTCGCTGGCGGCGGCGTCGCGCTCCGCCTTGGCGACCGCCTGAACCTTGAACTCCTCGACCGCGCCGGCCATCTCGCCGATCTCGTCCTTGCGGCCGAGGCCCGGAAGCACGACGTCGAAATTACCCGAGGCCAGCTCGCGCATCGCCTTGCACATCGCGATCATCGGACGCGAAATGCCTGTGCCGAGCAGGAAAGCGAGGATCGCACCCAACAGCGTGCCGCCGACGGCGAGCATCAGCACCAATTGCTCGGTCTTGCCAATGGTCGCGGCCGATTCGGAATCCAGCCGCTGCTGTTCGGCGACCAAATCCGCCTTCATGGCCGAGGCGCCCCGCAGGATCGCACCTGCCGAGCCGCTCATCTCGGTGACGAGATCGTCAACCAGCTTGGCATTGGCGATCAGCTTCTCCAGCGCCTCGCGATAGGCAACAAGGATGGTCTTGGCGTCCTTCAGGCCGGCGACGATCTTCTCGTCCATGGAATAGACGGCGCCGAGCGAGTTCTCGACGAATTTCAATCGCGCCAGCGCGCTGGTCGCGATCGCCTGATCAGACGTCAGCACGAAATTGGTCGCAGCCGCGCTCGCGGTCTGGAACTGGGCATTGACCTGCTTGGTGCCGAACTCGATCGACTGCGCCTCGGAATCGGAGGCGTTGTTGCCGATGTCATCGAGCTTGTATTTCAGGAGGTTGGCCTGGCGCGAGAGCTGGTTCTGCACCAGCAGCACGCTGTCGCGCTTGGCCTGGAGGACCTTGGCGAAGGTCGCGGAGAAATTCGCAAATTCCTTGGCGAGCTTGTCGAGGCTGTCCTGTCGCGCCGGCGTCTTGGCGCTCTTGACGGCCAGGTCGATGGCATTCTTCAGGCTGGCCTCGGCGTCGAGGGCGGCCTTGGCGTCATCTTCCTTGCTGGTGACGACGAAATATTTGACGGCGGAGCGGTAGGCCAGCAGCTCACGGTCGATGTTGCGGGCGAGATCGGCCTCCGAGACGCTGCTGCGATAGGAACCGACGCCGGACGAGACCCGCTCAAAGCCGAAATAGGCGAAGGCCATGCTGCCGGCGGAGATCACCAGCACGGCGGCAAAGCCGAGGATGATCTTGGCGCGGAACCGGAGGGTCGGAAAGATGCTGCGCTTAGACGGCGATGCGGTACGCCCGGACATTACCAACCCCCATTCACTCTCTTCAGCCGCAAGCCGGAGGCGCCCCGCCTCCAGACCCGGATGCGCAAAACTAGGGCAGAATCGATAAGGGGCGGTAAATTCGGCAAGTCGGTGAGGACCATCCCTTCGGCTTAGCCGGAACTGGCTGAGTCCGGTCGCCGAGTTGCGGTAAGACCGAAAAGGCCTTACTGTTTGGGCACTTGTCAGGCACTAGGCGCGAGACCGAAGTCAGCCTCGAGGGAGAAACGGAGTGAGGCAAACCGACTTTCGGTTTAGCGACGCATCCGGCGTTGCCGTTGCGAAATCGAAGGCGGCGACCGTCGATGGGGCTGTAGCCGAGCTTGTGGCGCAGCTGCCGTCCGACGACCTGGCCCTGATCCTGGTCTTCCTCTCGCCCCACTACGACCCCCACCAATTCATCACCGAATTCACCCGGCAATTCGACACGACCCCTGTCTGCGGCTGCACGACCGCCGGCGAACTTGCACCGGACGGCTGGGACGAAAACAGCGTCGTGGTGCTGGCATTCAGCCGTGCCGATTTTTCCGCCGTGGTCCGGCCGATCCTCAACCTCGACAGCTTCCGGGTCGAGGACGGGCGGCGGATCGGCAGCGAGCTGCGCCATGAGCTGTTGCGGGAGACCCCGCAGGTGGACCGGGGCAATTCATTCGGCCTGGTCCTGATCGATGGGCTCTGCCGCCGGGAAGAAGCGGTGATGTCCGCGATCTACGCCTCGCTCGACGACATCCCGGTCGTCGGAGGGTCGGCAGGCGACGGACTGCGGTTTGAAAAGACGTGGGTGTTCTTTGAGGGCAGCGCCTATACGAATGCCGCCCTGCTGATACTTCTGAACACGTCGCTGCCCTTCAGAGTGTTCAAGTGCGACAATTTCGAGCCGATGCCACAGAAGATGGTGGTGACCGAAGCCGACATCGAGAGCCGCACGGTGAAGGAACTGAACGCCGAGCCCGCCGCCGAGGAATATTCCCGGATGGTCGGGATCATGAATGACGCCAAGCTCGACCCGTTCTCCTTTGCGTCTCACCCGGTGCTGGTCCGCGTCGGCGGCTCCTACTACGCGCGGTCGATCCAGCGCGTCGAGCCGGACGGTTCGCTGCATTTCTTTTGCGCCATCGACGAGGGCATGGTGCTCACCGCCGCGACCTCGCGAAGCCTCGTTGGCTCGACGCAGGACGTGTTCGCCCAGACGCAGGACCAGATCGGCGACGTCTCTCTCTATATCGGCTTCGAGTGCCTGCTGCGCCGGCTCGATGCCGAGCAGCACCAGCTCGCCCGTGACATGTCCGAACTTTATCGAGAGAACCGCGTCGTCGGTTTCCACACCTATGGTGAGCAATTCGGCTCGATGCATGTGAACCAGACATTCACAGGCGTCGCCATCGGCAGGCGGCAGGCGTGACCGAGGCGTATCAGGATCCCGCGACGGTCGAGCAGCTGCAGCGCGAGGCTGCCAAGCTGAAGAAGATCAATGCCGCACTGATGTCCCGCGTCGAGCGATCGATGGATCAGCAGCTCAACGCCTTCTCGCTGTTCGAGACGGCCATCGCGCTGGACCACCAGGTGCGCGACCGGACCTATCAGCTGCGTGAAGCCCTGCATTCGGTCGAGCGTGCCAACGAAGGCCTGTACCGGGCCAAGCAGCAGGCCGAGGCGGCGAGCTCGCTGAAGTCCTCGGTGTTGATTTCGGTCACCCACGATCTGCTGCAGCCGCTGAACGCTGCGCGCCTGACATTGTCGGCGCTGACGGAGATGATGGAATCGCAGGAGGCTGGCCTGCTGATCGACCAGGTGGACCGCTCGCTGCTGACACTGGAAGATTTGCTGCGCTCGTTGCTGGAGATCGCCAAGCTCGATGCCGGCGCGCTCAAGCCCGACGTGCGTCCGCTGGCGCTGGCGCCGCTGTTCGAGCAGCTGCGCAATGAATTCGAGCCGATCGCCGCCCGGCAGCACCTCGCTCTGCACATCGGCACAACCGAGCTTGCGGTGTCGTCGGATGCGATGATGCTGCGGCGGATCCTGCAGAACCTGATCGCGAATGCGATCCGCTATACGCGGGTCGGCCGCGTCACCATGACCTGCGGGCGTCGACTGGATCGCGTCTATGTCGAGGTTTCCGATACCGGGCCTGGAATTCCGCCGGCTCAGCAGGAGGCGATCTTCCGCGAATTCCAGCGCGGCGATGCCAGCGCAACCGACCAAGCGGGGTTCGGGCTTGGCCTCTCCATCGTGCGCCGCTTCGCAACCGTGCTCGGGCACGAGGTGCGGTTGTCATCGCAGATCGGCCAGGGATCGACCTTCACCCTCGAGATGGAGCCGGCCGATCGCGCCGAGGTCATCGACGAGGCCCAGGCGGTCAAGCTTGCGGAACGTCAATATGGCGGACTCGAAGGCGCAAAGATCCTGCTGATCGAAAACGATCCGTCGGGCTCGGAGGCGATGGCTGCCTTGCTTGAAGGCTGGGGCTGTGATGTCGCCACCACGCGGTCCGGCGGGGACGCACTGCTGCGTCTCAGCGAACTCGGTGGCGCGCCTGATGCTGTGATCGCCGATCTTCACCTCGACCACGGCGAGAGCGGCCTGTCCGCGATTGCCGAGATCAGGCAGAAGCTCGACATGGACGTGCCGGCCATGATCATCACCGCCGACTATTCTGAAAAGGCGGCGAAGGAAGCGAGCCTGTGCGGGTTAGAGGTGCTGAAGAAGCCGATCAAGCCGGCCGAGATGCGCGCACTGCTGTCGTTCCTGTTGGGCTAGCTGCACGGCGGCGCAGATCAAACGTGCAAAACAACCCCATGCACAGTAGCGGTATCATATTAATACCCGCCAACGATTTGATTCAACAGGACATCACTCACGACTGATCCGGTCGGGCGCGGTCGTGCTTCGCCAGTCCACCCTCTGCGGCCAGTGTCGCGAAATCGATCCGGGACATTTCGACGATCGCCTTGGTGCGGCTCAGGACGTTCAGCTTGCGCAAGATATCCGAGACATGAACCTTCACCGTCGTCTCTGAGATCTTGAGCTCGTAGGCAATCTGCTTGTTCTGCAAGCCGCGCTTGAGCATTTCGAGCACGCGCAATTGCTGCGGCGTCAATTCGTGCAAGCGCTTGATGAGATCCTGCGCGGGGCCGCCGGCGCGTTGCGGACGCGCCGCTCGATAGGCGGCGGGAACACAGACGGCACCGCGCAGCACCTCGCCGATCGACTGCGCAAGATCCTGCTTGGACGAGGACTTGAGGATGTAGCCGGCGACGCCGAGCGACAAGGCAGCGGAAATGATCTGCGGATCCTGATGCGCGGAGACGATCACGACCGGAATCCTGGGAAACGTCTTGCGAATGCGGATGACGCCTGAGAGACCCGTGGTGCCCGGCATCGACAGATCGAGCAGGATCAGGTCAAGCTCCGATACCGCCGCGACCTGCTCGAGCGCTCCGTCGATCGAAACCGCCTCGAGAATCTCGGCCGCAGGTTCGACCATCTGGAGCGCGCCTTCCAGCGCCTCGCGAAACAGCGGATGGTCTTCGACAATCATAAATCGCATCGCGCGCGAGCCACCCCCGATCACGACGACCTCCCGCGATCGGGGCGCGCATTGGGCCGGTTGCGCGGATCCGGCAGATCCATCTTGCCGATCTCGATGACCGCCTTGTTGCGGCTGAACAGGCCGAGCTTGCGAAGTATCTCGGTGATGTGCGCCTTCACCGTCGACTCCGCTAGCTGAAGCTCTTGCGCGATCTGCCGGTTCGGATAGCCGCGACGCAACAGGTCGAGCACGCGAAGCTGCTGCGGCGTGAGCTCGCGCAGCCTGACCTCCATGGCCTCGCTGGCGTCCGCGCGGCGCCGCCGCGGCGCGCCTACGAAATCCTTCGGGACCGACACCGATCCCTTCAGCACGCCCTCGATCGATTCCGCCAGCTCACGCTTCGACGTCGACTTGGGCAGATAGCCGGCAGCCCCGAGCGCCAGCGCTTCGCCGACCACATGCTGGTCCTCTTCGCTGGACACGATGGCGACGGGCAAACGCGGAAAGGCCTCACGCAAGCGCAGAAAGCCGGAGAAGCCGGTCGCGTCCGGCAGCGAGAGGTCCAGCAATGCGAGGTCGATCCCCTCCTCGGCCGAGAGGGTATGCATGGCATCCTCGATCGACATCGCCTCGAGAATTCGCGCCTCAGGCAAAGCCAGCCGCACGGCATTGCCGAGCGCCTCGCGAAACAGCGGATGATCATCGATGATCAGGAAGCTGGCCATGGCGCCTTCCAGGAACTCCGCCGCACGCGCGGCGGCAGCGCATCCTCCCTGCGTCGGTCCGGCGTTGGGAAGATGGTGAATGGACGCTAGCACATCTATGCGCTCCCGTAAGGTCAAGCCGTTCAGTCGTTCGATTCCGTCTGGACCGTCAGCAGGAACGAATAGATGCTGTCGAACTGGTCGTCGGTGAAGACCTCCTGCCAGGACGGCATGCCCTTGGACGGCCGCCCTTCATGCACGGTCTTCCAGAACACATTGCGTGTGTCGTCGCCGTAGCGGTGATGCAAGAGGCGGAGGTCGATCTTCCGCTCGCTCTGGATGGCGTCGGGGCCGTGGCAATGCGCGCAGGTGCCGTTGAAGATCTCCTTGCCCGCACCGACGGCGGCGGCGCCTTGCACGGCCGCGGCGCTTGGCGTGGCCGCGTCACCCTTGGTCTCGGCCGCCACCACGGTCGCGACCTCAGTCGCGCCGGCGCCGGTTCCCGTTCCCGTCGTGGTTCCCGCCGGCACGATCTGGGCCGCACCGAAGCGCACCGGCTGTCCCGTCGGCAAGCCATACTTCACCGCGAGCTCGCCGATCGTCTTCTGAAGCTGTGGCAAGATAGCATCGACGCGATCGCGGAGTTCAGTGGATGTCTTCGCAAAGCCGATGGCGGCATCCCATGTCAGGCCGTCGCCCTCAGTCAGCTGGATCTGATAGCGATCGCCGTAGCTGGTCTTGTTCAGCCAGCCAGCGACGGGTCCCCAGATGAAGGCGACGTCGGCCTTGCCCTGATCAAGCGCCTGCATGCCTTCTTCAGGCGACAGCACAGTCACCTTCTGGATCTCATCACGGCTCGCGAGCAAATTTTGCGGCGTGCTGGCGAACTGCACCGCGACCCGCTTGCCCCTGAGACCATCGATGCCGCCGATCGCCTGCCCCTTCGCTGCCACCAGGGCATAACCCTCCTTGGCGACAGTGTTGGAGAAGATCACGGCCGGGCCCATGAAATCCTCGGAGCGCGGCAGTCCGATCATGGCGTCGCATTGCTTGCCGAGCAACGTGACGCGCACGGTGCGCTTGCCGAAATAGGATTTGTACCAGTCATAGACGATCGGCCGCCCAAGCTCTTTCGCCAGCGCCTGCCCGATCTCGACATAGAAACCCGGCTGCGACGGATTATCGCTGGAGAACGGCAGGTTGGTCGGATCGGCACAGAGACGGAACGGCTGCGCCTCGTCTGCGTGCAATGGTGAGGCCGGAGCGATCAGCGCCGCAGCGACACATGCGAGCAGGCCTGAGATGGCGCGATTGCGCTTCGTGCCGATGCCGGAATGATTCGAACGCACGCTCGTCTCCCATAGTTTCGTTGGGCCGGAGCCTTGTGGAGCCAGGCATTGCGGCACAAGGCGTCTGCCGATGCCGCAACGACTGCCAAGAAAAGCGCGCGCGTATCCCGTCACCTCTGGGATACGCGCGCGAGGGTCACTGGACGGAGAACACGAAGAGAGAACCGCCCTCGGGAGCAGCGGCGGTCATCTTCTTGCCTACGTCGCCCAGGAACGCGGGCAGCGCTGCCGTACGGCCGACGACGATGGCGACATATTGCTTGCCGTCGACCTGGTAGGTCACAGGGCCCGCGCCGATCCCGGAGCCGAGATTCTTGTTCCACAGCACCTTGCCGGACTTCGCATCGATGGCGCGGAAGTCGCCATGAATGTTGCCCGCGAACACCAGGCCACCGCCAGTGGTCAACGTGCCGCCATTGAACGGAAGATCTTCCTTGATCGACCAGACCTTCTTCTGCGCGACCGGATCCCAGGCCACCAGCTCGCCGAGGAAGCCGCCGGGGCCTTCCTTGGTCGGAAACTCAGCGCCGAGATAGAACACGCCGCGCTTGTAGGAGACATCAGAGACCGACCAGTCCATGCAGACATTGTTGGTGGGGATGTAGACGAGACCGGTCTGCGGATTGAACGACATCGGTTGCCAGTTCTTGCCGCCGATCAGATTTGGGCAGATGTCCTTGGCCGGATGGTTCGGGCCCGGGCGCTTGTCCGGATCCTCTTCCGCGCGCATCGTGTTGACGTCCCACTTCTTGGCCCAGTTGGAGAAGACGTATTTCTCCGCCGAGAGAACCTTGCCGGTCTCGCGATTGGCGACGAAGAAATAGCCGTTGCGATCCGCCTTCATCAGCGTTGGAACGGTGCTGCCGCCGATTTTGAGGTCGGCGAGCACGGCTTCGTTGACACCATCGTAGTCCCAGGCATCGGCCGGCGTGGTCTGGATGTGCCACTTGATCTTGCCGGTGTTGGGATCGAGCGCGAGCGTCGACGCCGTGTAGAGATTGGTCAGCTTGCCGAAATTGCCGTCGCCGGTCGAACGCACCGCGGTGTTCCACGGGCCGGGATTGCTGGTGCCCCAATAGACCGTATCGCTCTTCTGATCGTAGGAGCCGACCAGCCAGGGTGCGCCGCCACCATGCTGGGCAGAGTCGCCCTTCCAGCTGTCGCCACCGGGCTCATCCGGCGATGGAACGGTGAAGGTCTGCCAAAGCTGCTTGCCGGTATTGATATCGAAGGCCTGCAGCGAACCGCGCACGCCATACTCGCCGCCGCCAAAGCCGGTGATGACCTTGTCGCGCACGATGAGCGGCGGCGAGGTGATGACTGAGCCCTGCTTGTAGTCGACCACTTTCGACGTCCACAGCGTCTTGCCGGTCGCGGCATCCAGCGCCGTCAGCTTGCCGTCGAGACGACCGACGAAGATCTTGCCGTCGGCATAGGAGACGCCGCGGTTGTTCACGTCGCAGCAGGCAAATTGCAGCACGTCATCGGGAATATCGGGCTCAAACGTCCATTTGCGCTGCCCCGTGGCGGCATCGAGCGCGTAGACATATTTCGGCCCCCACGAGCTCGAAACGTAGAGCGTGTTGCCGACGACGATCGGCGATGACTCGTTCGAACGCAGCGACGCCAGCGAGAACGAATAAGCGAGTGTCAGCTTGCCGGCGTTCTCGGTGTTGATCTGGTTGAGCGGGCTGAAGCGCGTGTTGCCGTAGTCGTGACCGGCGACGGCCCACTGGTTGGCATCCGCTTGCGCCTTGATCAGGGAGTCGTTGGCGCGAACGCCCGATGAAGCGGCGGCCAGCATCGCAATCATCGAGATGCCAGCCAAGAAGCCCTTGGTTCCAAAGGTCATGTATTCCCTCCGATGTTGTTGTGTGCACCACGTTGGGCGCTCGAGCGCGGCGCGCTCGTGATGCGCAGTTTGCTGCGAACCATCGTTGGGAATTACAACATCGCCACATCGCGCTTAGTATGGGCGGAAGGTAGTAGTGCAAATCATTGGCGACTTTCACCGCGCATCGCGTTATCGAAATCCGCGCATAGCCCTTATTTCATAGCTCGAAATAGACTATCGAATTTTCGCAATCACGCGTGCGCGTCACGATGATGGCGCTACCACCGCCGCAAAACTTTCGAAGAAATTCGCAGCGAGTTTGCGCGATGTCGAATCGATCAACCGCGAACCAAGCTGCGCGAGCTTGCCACCGATCTGCGCTTCGGCCTCGTAATGCAGGATGGTCATGTCAGGCGATTCTTCCTCGAGCCGGACCTTCGCACCGCCCTTGGCAAATCCGGCAACGCCGCCGGCGCCTTCGCCGATGATACGATAGCTGTTGGGCGCTTCGATATCGGCGAGTGTGACCTTGCCACTGAATGTCGCCTTCACCGGTCCGACCCTCAGCACCACGGTCGCAACCATCTCCGTCGGCGATGACATCTCGAGCGATTGGCAGCCGGGAATGCAGCGCTTGAGAATTTCGGGATCATTGAGCGAAGCCCACACCACTGCCTTCGAGGCCGGTATGCGCTGACTGTCGTTCATCTGCATCGTGTCCACCCTTCTTTATCGTTGATCGACGTCGGGTAAGGCGGTGTCGGCGCGCAAACAATCGCCAGGAAGTACTAGGCGCAAGGACGTAGCGCCCGGTCGCAACGAGATATCGTCACGCAGGATGCAAGGAGACTCACCTCAACAAAACCAATGACTTAGCCCATCCCTGCCTACTACCAAGATCGCGATTACAAAGCCGTGAGCGCGTGCTCCTATTCGTGCAACGAACAATGCATTGGAGGGACGCGACGTGCGACAGGACTGAGGTCCGAGGGCAAATGCGACGGCGCGCAAAGCTTCCCGCGCATGCCCCAACACATAAAATTCCGAACGACTTTCACTCGGCACGCCGCGCAATGGCGGCGCCGCGGCTTCGCGCGCCGCAACAATGACCATTCGATGACGAAGGGCGACCAAATTCCCAGTTGCAAAGTTCCGTTCGCGCTGTTTCTAATTGGAATAACTACAAACAATCCGGAGGATACAACGTGTCTACAGTCAAACTGACGGTGAACGGC
>JAEWHT010000041.1 GCA_023387695.1 Pseudomonadota bacterium
AGCGTAACGATGTCGGCGCGCGCGCCCGGCGTGAGGCCGACGGCTGGCTGCGCCAGCGCCCGCGCGCCGCCCGCAAGCGCATCGTCGAACAACGTGCGTCCGGTCGAGCGGCCGGCGCCGCCGGACAACAAGTTGCGCGCGCGATGCTTGAGGCGCTGGCCATATTCGAGCTGGCGCAGCTCGTCGGCCGCGCCGACCAGCACATTGGAGTCGGTGCCGACGCCGAACATGCCGCCGGCGTCGAGAAACTCACGAGCCGGAAAGATGCCATCGCCGAGGCTCGCTTCGGTGATAGGGCAGAGGCCGGCAACTGCGCCGGTCTTCGCGAATGCGGTGACTTCCTGTTCCGTCATATGCGTGGCGTGGATAAGACACCAGCGCTGATCGACAGGGGCGTGCTCCAGCAGCCATTGCACCGGCCTTCGACCCGACCAGGCCAGGCAATCCTCGACTTCCTTCACCTGTTCGGCAGCATGGATGTGTACTGGTCCGCCCTCAGCAAGCGGAACGATGGCTGCAAGCTCGTCCGGTGCCACCGCACGCAGACTGTGCGGCGCAATGCCGATATTGGCGCCCGGCAATGTGGCGATCGCCTTGCGTGAGGCGGTCATCAGCCTGGCGAACTGATCGGCCGAGTTGATGAATCGGCGCTGGCCGTCATGCGGCGCCGCGCCGCCGAAGGAGCCATGCGCGTAAAAACTCGGCAGCAGCGTCAGGCCGATATTGGAGGCCCCGGCAGCCTGCGCGATACGCCCGGCGATCTCGGCGGGATCAGTGTAATGCGAACCGTCGCGATCGTGATGCAGATAATGAAATTCGCCGACGCGGGTAAAACCCTGCTCCAGCATCTCGACATAAAGCAGCGTCGCAACAGCGGCGACATCATCGGGCGTCATCGCCAGTGCGAAACGATACATCGTCTCGCGCCACGTCCAGAATGTGTCGGTGGAATCGCCGCGCATCTCCGAAAGCCCCGCCATACCGCGCTGGAAGGCGTGGCTGTGAAGGCTCGCAAGTCCCGGAAGCGCGATCGCGTGGCGCTCGTCGCCGGCGTCGTGCGCTACGCCCGCCGTCACCTCCGCGATCGCGCCGGCGGTGATCACCACCTGCACGTCATTGGCCCAGCCCGAAGGCAGGAGCGCGGAGGCAAAATGCAGTCGGGACATGATTGATGACACGCCGGCTGGACAGAACCGCCTTACGATTATATGTCTAGACATATAAGTCAAGCATCCCACACCAGGGGACAGTGGCATGGCAGAGCGCTTCGACCGGATCTGGCATAACGCCCGGCTCGCCACGATGCGGGCCGACCGTCCCGATCTCGGCGAGATCGAGCGCGGCGTGATCGCCACGCGCGACGGCCGCATCGCCTATGCCGGCGCAGCGGCGGATTTTCCTAGTGATGCCGACGCCATCGAGCGGGTCGATTGCGAGAGGCGCTGGATCACGCCCGGCCTCGTCGACTGCCATACCCATCTCGTCTATGGCGGCAATCGTGCCCACGAGTTCGAGCTGCGCCTGAAGGGCGCGAGCTATGAGGAGATCGCGCGCGCCGGCGGCGGCATCGTCTCGACCGTAGCGGCGACCCGCAAGGCGAGCGAGGCGGAGCTCGTCGCCGGCGCATTGCCGCGGCTCGATGCGCTGATCGGCGAGGGCGCGACCACGGTCGAGATCAAGTCCGGCTACGGCCTCGATACCGAGACCGAGATGCGCCAGCTCTCCGCCGCGCGCAACCTCGGCCGTCAGCGGAAAGTTGCGATCCGCACGTCCTTCCTCGGCGCGCACGCGCTGCCGGTCGAGGCCGATGGCGATAAGGATCGCTACATCGATCTCGTCTGCAAGGAGATGCTGCCGGCTGTCGCGAAGGCTGGCCTCGCTGATGCCGTCGATGCTTTCATGGAGGGCATCGCGTTCTCGGCCGAGCAGACGGCGCGGGTGTTCGAGGCTGCGACGGCGTACGGCTTACCGGTCAAGCTCCATGCCGATCAGCTCTCGAACCTCGGCGGTGCCGCGCTCGCCGCAAAATTCTCTGCGCTCTCGGCCGATCATCTCGAGCACACCGACGAAGCCGGCGCCGCCGCGATGGCCAAGGCAGGAACCGTCGCGGTGCTGCTGCCCGGCGCCTACTACTTCATCCGCGAGACGCAGAAGCCGCCCGTCGAGGTCTTCCGCAAGCATGGCGTGAACATGGCGCTCGCGACCGACTGCAATCCCGGCAGCTCGCCGCTGACCTCCCTGCTGCTCGCGGCCAATATGGGCGCGACGCTGTTCCGGATGAACGTCGCCGAATGCCTCGCCGGCATCACCCGCGAGGGCGCCCGCGCGCTCGGCGTACTCCATGAAACCGGCACGCTCGAGGCCGGCAAATGGTGCGACCTTGCGATCTGGGATATCGAGCGCCCCGCCGAGTTGGTCTACCGCATCGGCTTCAACCCGCTGCATCGCCGCGTCTGGAGGGGCCAGTGACGGAGCAGGGGGCAGCGATCATCGTCAAGCCGGGAGCTGTCAGCCTCGACGATCTCGCGCGCGTGCTCTCGGGCGCCTCTATCGAGCTCGATCCGTCGTTCTGGCCGCGTGTCGAGGCAGCCGCCGAGATCGTCGCCAAGGCCGCGCAGGCGACCGCGCCGGTCTATGGCATCAACACCGGCTTCGGGAAGCTGGCCTCGAAGCGCATTCCGCCGGATCAAACGGCGCTGCTCCAGCGCAATCTTATCGTCTCGCATTGCTGCGGCGTCGGTCCGGCCACGCCTGAGCTAATCGTGCGGCTGATGATGGCACTCAAAATCGTCTCGCTCGGGCGCGGCGCCTCCGGCGTGCGCCGCGCGGTGATCGAGCAATTGCAGGTGATGCTGGCGCGGAACGTTTATCCGCTGGTCCCGCAGCAGGGCTCAGTCGGCGCCTCCGGCGATCTCGCACCGCTCGCGCATATGACTGCGGTGATGATCGGGGAAGGGCAGGCGATCGTCGATGGCAAGACCGTGTCCGGTGCAGAGGCGCTGGCCGCTGCCGGCCTTGCGCCGATGACGCTCGGCCCCAAGGAGGGCCTCGCGCTGATCAACGGCACGCAGTTCTCGACCGCCTATGCCGTCGCCGGCGTGTTGCGTGCATTCCGCCTCGCGCGCGCCGCGCTCGTTACCGGCGCACTGTCCGTCGATGCCGCGATGGCGTCGACCGCGCCGTTCCGTCCCGAGATCCAGGCGCTGCGCGGTCACCCCGGTCAGATCGCCGCGGCGACGACGCTGAACGCACTCCTTGATGGCAGCGACATCCGCCTGTCCCATCTCGAAGGCGACGAGCGTGTGCAGGATCCCTATTGCCTGCGCTGCCAGCCGCAGGTCGCCGGCGCCGCGCTCGATGTCATCACGCAGGCGGCGCGCACGCTGATCACCGAGGCCAATGCCGTCACCGACAATCCGCTGGTGTTGGTCGAGACTGGCGAGATCGTCTCCGGCGGCAATTTCCACGCCGAGCCGGTCGCTTTTGCCGCCGATACGATTGCGTTGGCGCTCTCGGAGGTCGGTGCGATCAGCGAGCGGCGCATCGCGACGCTGGTCGATCCCGCCCTCAATTTCGGCCTGCCACCGTTCCTGACGCCGGATCCCGGCATCAATTCCGGCTTCATGATCGCCGAGGTGACGGCGGCTGCGCTCTATGCGGAGAACAAGCAGCGCGCCGCGGCCTGCTCCATCGACTCGACGCCGACCAGCGCCAATCAGGAAGACCACGTTTCGATGGCCGCGCACGCCGCGCGACGTCTGTCCGACATGGCCGACAATCTCGCCGCGATCCTCGGCATCGAGCTTCTGGCCGCCGCGCAAGGCATCACGCTGCGCGCGCCGCATGCGACCAGCGCGCCGCTCGTGGCCGTGATCGCGAAACTTCGCGAGCATGTGCCCGCACTCGGCGCCGACCGCTATATGGCCGGCGATCTCGCCAAGGCCGCCGTGCTGATCGAATCCGACGCGCTGCCGGTCGCAGCGCTTGCCAGGCTTTCAACTGATCCGTTTCCGAGACTTGATTGACAAGATTTGGCTGAAGAGGTGTCCGCATGAACCACCGACTGGACAATGACCGCACCATCCGCGCCCCGCGCGGCAGCGACATCAGCGCCAAGAGCTGGCTGACGGAAGCGCCGCTGCGCATGCTCATGAACAATCTCGATCCCGACGTGGCCGAGCGCCCGAGCGAGCTCGTCGTCTATGGCGGCATCGGCCGCGCCGCGCGCGACTGGGAGAGTTTTGATCGCATCACCCACGCGTTGCGCAAGCTCGAAAACGACCAGACGCTGTTGGTGCAATCAGGCAAGCCGGTCGGTGTGTTCCGCACCCATGCCGATGCGCCGCGGGTGCTGATCGCGAACTCCAACATCGTGCCGCATTGGGCGACGCTCGATCATTTCAACGAGCTCGATCGCCAGGGCTTGATGATGTACGGCCAGATGACCGCGGGCTCGTGGATCTATATCGGCAGCCAGGGCATCGTGCAGGGCACCTACGAGACATTCGTTGAGGTTGGCCGCCGTCACTACGGCGGTAGCCTTGCCGGCAAATGGATTCTCACCGCCGGCCTCGGCGGCATGGGCGGCGCGCAGCCGTTGGCCGCGACCATGGCGGGCGCCTCGATGCTCGCGGTTGAATGCCAGCCGAGCCGAATCGAGATGCGGCTGCGCACCGGCTATCTCGATCGCCAGGCGGCAACGCTTGACGAAGCGCTCGCAATAATGGCGGACGCAGCAAAGACAAAGAAGGCCGTCTCGGTCGGCCTGCTCGGCAATGCGGCCGAGATTTTCCCGGAGTTGGTGCGCCGCGGCGTCAAGCCCGACATCGTCACCGACCAGACCAGCGCGCACGATCCCATCAACGGTTACCTGCCCAAGGGCTGGACGCTTGCCGATTGGGAAACCAAGCGCGCCTCAGATCCGAAGGGTGTCGAGCGCGCATCAAAGACCTCGATGGTCGAGCATGTCCAGGCGATGTTGGACTTCCACGCGCAGGGCATTCCGACGCTCGACTATGGCAACAATATCCGCCAGATGGCCCTGGACATGGGCCTGAAGAACGCCTTCGATTTCCCCGGCTTCGTGCCGGCCTATATCCGGCCGCTGTTCTGCCGCGGCGTCGGGCCGTTCCGCTGGGCTGCGCTCTCGGGCGATCCCGAGGACATCTTCAAGACCGACGCCAAGGTCAAGGAGCTGATGCCCGACGACAAGCATCTGCACAATTGGCTCGACATGGCCAGGGAGCGGATCAAATTTCAGGGCCTGCCGGCGCGGATCTGCTGGGTCGGCCTCGGCGATCGCCATCGGCTGGGTCTCGCCTTTAACGAGATGGTCGCGCGCGGCGAGTTGAAAGCGCCGATCGTGATCGGCCGCGATCATCTCGACAGCGGCTCGGTGGCGAGCCCGAACCGCGAAACCGAGGCGATGAAGGACGGATCGGATGCGGTGTCCGACTGGCCCTTGCTCAACGCGCTGCTCAATTGCGCCAGCGGTGCGACCTGGGTCTCGCTGCACCATGGCGGTGGCGTCGGCATCGGCTACTCCCAGCACGCCGGCATGGTGATCGTCGCCGACGGCACGCCTGAGGCCGCCAAGCGCATCGAGCGCGTGCTTTGGAACGATCCCGCCTCAGGCGTCATGCGCCATGCCGACGCCGGCTACGACATCGCGATCGACTGCGCCCGCGACAAGGGGCTCGATCTACCGAGTCTTTCGAAGTAGCGCCGCCTCGAAGCAGCGCCGCCTCAGGCCACGACCTTGGCTTCGCCACGCTCGAGGCGCTGGCGTTCCTTGGCGAGATATTCGTCAATCGCAGCACCGGGCATCGGTTTTGCGAAATAATAGCCCTGGATGAAGTCGCATCCGAGGCGACGCAGGGCGTCGAGCTGGGCGCGCGTCTCGACGCCCTCGACCACGCAGGCGATCTCCATGTCGTCGCAGAGGCCCGTCAGCGACTTGATGATCTTGTGGCTGACCGGGTTCTCGTTGATGTCAGCCACGAAGCTGCGGTCGACCTTGATCTTGTCGAGCGGTAGGCGATGCACGTGGCTCAGAGAGGAATAGCCGGTGCCGAAATCGTCCAGCGAAATGCCGCAGCCCATGGCCTTCAGCGTCGCGATCGATTGTTGCGCGCGGGCAAAATCGAAGGTGACGGCAGTCTCGGTGATCTCGAAATCGATCCGGTGTGGCGGCAGGCCGCTCTTCTCGATGATGGAGATCAGCGGCAAAATGCCCTCGGCCGCACAGACGTCGTGGGCGGAGAGGTTGAACGACAGGCGGATGTGCTCGGGCCAGGTCTTAGCCGTCGCGAGCGCGCGTGTCAGCAGCACCTGAGTCAACGGCCGTATCAGGCCGATGCGCTCGGCCGCCGGAATGAAGTCAGCGGGTGAGACCCAGCCAAGACGGGGGCTGTTCCAGCGCGCCAGCGTCTCGAAGCCCGCGGTATGTTCGCTCATGGCATCGACGATTGGCTGGAACACCAGCTCCAGCTCGGTTTCGAAATCGGCAGTCCGTAGCAGGTTCTCGATGACGCCGCGGCTGCGGATCTCGGCCTCGAGCTCGCCCGAGAAGATCACGGTGCGGCCGCGCTTGTGGCGTTTGGCGTGGTACAGCGCATAGTCGGCGCACTCGTACAGCGCTTCCGAGTTCGTCGCGGAATCCGGATAAAGCGCGAAGCCGATCGAGCAGGACAGGCCGGTATGGGCGGTGTCGAGCTGGTAGGGCAGCTTGACTTGCTCGCCGATGCGCTCGCCGAGCCGCTCCAGGTCTGTGGCCTCGGGATCGCCGCAGACGACGAGGCCGAACTCATCGCCGCCAAGGCGCGCAAACTCGACCCGTTGGGGTCCAAAGCCCTCGCAGACCTCGCGGATGCGGCGGCCGGCCTCGATCAGGACGCGGTCGCCGACGGAATGACCGTAATTGTCGTTGATCGGCTTGAAGCCGTCGAGGTCGATGATGCCGACCGCAACACGAACGTGTCGGCGTTCTGCATCAGTGAAGGCATTGGCCAGCTCGGCGAAGAACCGGCGGCGATTCGGCAGCTCGGTGAGAGAATCGAGATTGGCGAGGCGGAAGTTCTCGTCCGACAGCGCCTGTGTCGCCGCCTGCTGGACCAGCAGCGATTTGCGATTGGCGACGAGATCGGCGAAGTCACGGTAGTAGATGAACAGCACGGTCACCATCGCACCGGTGACCAGCAAATTGTTGATGGCCATCGCCTTCAGCGTCGGCTCGCCAGTGGCGAAGTAGAACAGGACGTAGGGTACGTCGACGACGAGCGTCACGATCAGGGCTGCCGAACGCAAATGCATCAGCGAGAAGATGCAGCCGATCACGGTCACCGCCATGTAGAACGCGACCTGGCTTTTGGCGAAGGGATCGCCGTAGGGATAGAGGGCGAACGACCACGCCGTAAAGCCTGCCGCAATGGGGGCCGCGATCCAGTTGGTCAGGCGCAAATTGCGCAAGATGTCGGTGTCGCCGCGGACGACGTGACGCTGGCGCAGCCACCAGAAGGTCCGGAACCCCGCAACCGCGATCAGCACGCCCGGCACGATCATGCTCAGCGATGCCGGTGCCAGTGGCACATAGGTATAGGCAACCGCGACCGTGTTGGTGATCAGGATGAAGTAGAGCAGCGGGATCTGCTTGGAGAACGCGTCGAACTGCGCGCGCGTCAGATCCGGATCTTCCGGTACGCGAAACAACTGCACGGCAGCTGCGAAGCGAGCTTTCAAATCGATGGCAGGCATATCAATACGCGCCCCAAAATCCCTTCAAAACGAAGGTGATCTTGCACGGCGGGAGTAAAGACAGAGTTAGATGCGTTTGACGGAGATGCGCCAGTATTGGTTGCGCGCTACCGCGGGATTTTCCACCCGCGTGTGGTGGTGAGAGCTTGTTAAGGATGCGCGGTGGAAGCGAGGCTTATCTCGTGCGACAGATCGCCCCCAAAGACCACAGCTACATTCCGCTAACCATAGACGCCGCCGGTCGCGCGGTGTCGCCGAATGTCGCGGCGACGGTCGCGAACGACCGCCGCACAGAGCCGATGCGACGTCTATTTTGCGGCCTGAAGCGCGGCCGTCTGCTTGGCGAGCTGCTTGTCGAAATCCTCCGACAAGCCCGTCGCGTAGGTGGTGAGTTCGCCCGGCTTTACGAAAGGATTCGGCGTCGCACTCTTGATCTGCTGCGCGCGCTTGTCCTGCATGCCATAGACCTCCGGATGCGGCCCGAGCAGCACGTCGATCTTCATCGCCTTCGCCTTGTCGAACGTCGCGCGATAGTCGTCGATGATGCCGGGGTAGGTCGGCTGACCCACCAGCCGGTTGAGCGCGACCGTGCCGCTGCAGAAGAACAGCACCTCGCGGTCCTGGCCGGCGTCCTTCACCGTCATCTCCCAGCTCGTGCAGCCCGGCGAGTGACCGGGCGTCTCGTGTGCCGTCAGCGTGGTGTCGCCGAGCGTGACCTTGTCGCCTTCTTTCACCGTGCGATCGACCTTCACCGGAGGAAAGCCGAGATCCGTGTTCTTTTCGTCACCGGGATAATAACCGCCCTCGAGCAGCGGCTTGTCGCGCTCGCCGGCAACGAGCTGCGCGCCGCTGTCCTGCTTGATCTCGGCAAAGCCGCCGGTGTGGTCGAGATGGGCATGTGTGTTTAGGATGTACTTGATGTCGGCGACCTTGAAGCCGAGCTTGGCGATGTTGTCCTTGATCATGCCGGTCGACTGCGGCATCGCGGTGTCCATCAGGATCAGGCCCTGCGACGTCTTGATGATGTAGACGGCGATGCCATCGGTGCCGACATAATAGATGTTGTCGATCAGCTGGAACGGGTCGAACGGCGCGGTCCATTTCTTCATGACCACAGCCAGGAAGTCCTTGATGGTTTGCGCCTGCGCAGCCGGTGCGCAGAGCGCGAGCGCACATAATGCGGCCGTGAGCTTTTTCATGGATGGTCCTCCCGATGTGTTGTTGTCGTTGCGATCGCGGGGTGGGGCCCGTTGATCGACCAGCGGCACGCTAGATGTTGTGCGCTGTAGCAGCAACGGCCTAGCATTCGAAAAAATCCGCGTCATGCGCGGAATAATGGTGGCCGTCCGGTTTGCGCATGGCGGCCATTGCTGCATTGCGCTCCGCGCGTTTGACCGCACGCGAGCCCGTCGCCATACTTTGCCTGAAGGCGAGCGGAAAAGTCTCGTCACCACCGGGAGTTGAAATGACCCATTCATTGTCCGTCCTTGGAGGGGTGCTGATTTCCGTCGTCCCCTTCGCTTCGATTGCCCTCGCTCAGCCAGCCTGCGTGACCCAGAACATGGCCGTGCCGCCGGGCGCCAACAGCACCGACAAGGCGGCGCCCTTCTTCATTGACACGACCGGCCTCGACTTCAAGACGGCGCCGCCGACGCGCGATCCCTCCAATCCCAATTATCCGCGCGCGACCGAGCTGCCTGACGGCTCGCTGCCACCCGCGGGTGCCGAGGGAAATTTCATCATCGGTCCGACCCACAATCCCGCGCCTGAGACGATTGCGAAAGACGGCGTGCCGCGCGGCACGACGAAGTCTTTCATGCTCTCTTCGAAGGAAAGCACGATCTACAATCCTGGCCTGATCCGCGATGACGTCGCCGGCTGCTCCAATTCATCGATCATGACGACCGTGACTGCGCCGGACGACAAGTCGAACATGATCGTCACCACCAGCCATCCCGGCATCTGGTCGCGCAACATCGACGTCTATGTGCCAGCGCAATATGTGCGAGGTACCGAGGCGCCTTTCATCGTCGTCGGTGATGGCGGCTCCAACGCCTACAAGGATCTCGCCACCACGCTGGACAATCTGATCGCGCAGCGCCGCGTCCCGTCGATGATCGCGATCCAGATCGGCAATGGCGGGCAGGATGCGCAAGGTAGCCAGCGCGGCCGCGAGTACGACGCAGTGTCAGGCATCTACACAGAGTTCGTCGAGCGCGAGGTGCTGCCGCTCGTCGAGAAAAATGCAGACGTCAAGCTGACCAAAAATCCGGACGGGCGCGCCACCATGGGCCTGAGCTCGAGCGGCGCGGCCGCTTTCACCATGGCCTGGTTCTATCCCGATCTGTATCACCGCGTGCTGGCGTTCTCGCCGACCATGGTCAATCAGCAATGGCCGCACGATCCGTCATTGCGCGGCGGCGCTTGGGAGTATCACAGCGCGTGGACCGGACCGGCGACGCCGAATCTCATCTCAAAGGCGGGTGTGCTCACACCGGCGGATCGGCCGGGCGTCCCGCTGATCGTCGCCGCGCCGACCAAGCCGATCCGCTTCTGGTACTTCGGCGGCGATCAGGACCTCTACTATCCCAACCCCACCATTCCCGACGGCATGCACGACTGGACCTTGTCGAACGAGTTGATGGCGAAGGTGCTGGCGGAGAAGGGCTACCACTACCAGTTCCTGTTCGTGCGCAACGCCAAGCATGTCGATCGTCCGACGATCGCACAAACGCTGCCGTCAGCGCTGGAATGGCTCTGGAAAGGCTATCCGATCCAGTGAGTGCGCGAGCACCTGGCGCCTAGCGGATGCGTCCATGCAGATGATCAGGCCAACGCGGCCTGGCGTTCCCGCACCGGTTCGTGGGTGCGATCGGTGCTCCGCGGCTCGGCGAGCCGGGTAAAGCTACGCTGGCCTGCGTGCACGGGGGCTTCGACGATCACGCCTTCGCAGACGATCTGGCCACCGAGCAATTTGAACTCGAGCTTGTCGTAGCGCGGCATCGTCTCGCCGGGCTCGGGCGGCAGCAGCCCGATGCGCCCCTGGATGTTCAGCGTGGCTTCGCCGGTGCCGTGAAGCCGCGGATTCCACATCCTGATCCCGGTCTCGGCCCAGCGCTGCCTGATCAACGCGGCGCGGTCGGTGGGCTCGGCAGGCTTGGCGCGCAGCTTCGGCGAGCTTTTCGGCGCAGGGGGCGCGAGCTCGACTTGCTCGGCGACCTCTGGTGCCGCGGTGCTCGCGTCCGGAGCGACTGCGTCCACGACGGGCTCAGGATCGGCGGCAACGATAGGCTCGATCTCCGTCGCGACGCTGGGAGCGGGCTCGCTGTCAATGCTGGCCTCGGCGACATCAGGCGCTGCGATCTCATTGTCGACCACGACAACCGGAGGCTCATTGGCGGCAACCGGCTCGATCTCCACGGAAGCTGCGGATACCGGTTCAACCTCAACGCCGGGCTCGGAGGCCTCGACCGGAACCGTCTCGATCTCGACGGGCTCAATGATGGCCTGCTCTGCAACGACAGGCACAATCTCCGCATCATCGTCTGAAGTTGCTTCGTCGCTGATGAGAGGCTCTGGCACTTCGATCGATTCGATCTCAACAGCCGAGACCTGAACGTCTTCCACGACGATCCGCTCGACCTCTGCCGGCGTCTCCGGAGATGCATCGTCGCTGAGGCAAATATCGGTCGGAGTTGCTGAGGAGCTCTCCGCGATGATAGAGGCGACGGTGCCGTGCTCGGCCACCGGACTTGTGACCTCGGCGTCGCGATGCTCCGGTTCTGCGCTGATGTCGATATCGAGGGCCGGCCCAGCTGCTGCGACGACCTCGGACTGTTCATCCGCTGCAACCGGCGCCACGTCGAGGCTGCCGCTATGCGGCAGGGGCCGGAGCCGGTTGACCGCCCATTTCACCGCAGGAATGCGGCTCAGCAACGATATCAGTCTCGAAAGCACTGGGAGTTGTCCAAGAGGTACTCTGGGCCGTAGGCGTCAGCTGATTCGCCAGCAATGTGAAAAACTGCCCCGGCCGTCACACCTCTGTCAATTGAAGCGGGACCAATTGCAGAACATCTGCACAGTCTCGCGCGCCGCAGTGTTCATTCGAAATGCATCGATGCAAGCGGATCTTCGTCGCGGTCGGGCAGGTGCGATGGCGCAATCAGAATGGATGCGTGCTCCGTCCTGCGATGGTGCGGATGCACCAGTGCATGTCTGTGGATGAGCGCCATGGTGAGCGCTTCGCATTGTGTTGGTTCGCCTCCCCATGCGCAGTCGATGCCTGATGTCTGTTCGGGCCAGGCCTGCGCCGGGCCGGCGATCGCAAGTGACAGAATGAGCCGCAGGGCGGTGACGATGCTTGTCTTTGTCATGGGGCACTCCAAACCGTTCCGTCCAGGAGATCGGTCGGGCAGCGCGATATTCCGCGCCACCGCGCAATCGCGCAGAGACTCACGCGGGGTTCAACAGTCGTGAGGTGGCCGTGAGATGTTCCTCCTTTGCGGGCAACTTCGGGAACCCGCATGCGACAATGCACCGCCGCGGCGTTCACGAGTGCCGCAACTAAGATGTGCGAGCAGCAAGGCGAAAACTCGCATGTCCGATCCTCCCGACGACAGGATCGTTCCTATCCGTCCGTTGCAAGGCGCGCGGCTTGACGAGCGCTTTGATGCGACGCTGGCCGACCTCGAGGCGCGTCGCGACGAGCTCGTGCGCGTCATCTCACGTCTCACCGAAGGCCTCGGTGTGATCGACCAGGCCGGGGCAGATGCATCGGCCCAATCCGCGCGCGACCTGCTCGATCTGCTGGCGTCAGCCAAGCGCCAGCTCGACGAGGTCTCTGCCATCATCGAAAAGCTGCGGCCGTCGTGATGCGGCCGCCAATATGACCACTACTGCAGCGAAGGTTGGCCTTCCCAGCGTCATCCTCCCCGCGTAATTTGAAACGTCAGGGATTGAGGAACGACATAATGAAGAAGCTTGCCGCCATCGCAGCGGTTCTGGTCTGGTCGACATGCGCCGGCGCGCAAGACCGCAGCATCATCGTAGCGTCGACGACGTCGACGGAACAGTCCGGCCTGTTCGGCTATCTGCTGCCGCTGTTTTCGAAGGCCGAGGGCATCGAGGTCAAGGTCGTCGCGGTCGGTACGGGGCAAGCGCTGGATATCGGGCGGCGCGGCGATGCGGACGTGGTGTTTGTCCATGACAGGCCGGCCGAAGACAAGTTCATGTCCGAAGGGCAGGGCGTGAAACGCTTCGACGTCATGTACAATGATTTCATCATCGTTGGCCCGAAGAGCGATCCGGCCAAGATCGCCGGGGATAAGGATGTTGCTGATGCCCTGCGCAAGATTGCAGCGGCGAAGGCGCCGTTTATCTCGCGCGGCGACAAGTCGGGCACGCATGCGGCTGAGCTGCGATTGTGGAAGGACGCGGGCATTGACCCCGCGACGGCTAAGGAAAGTTGGTATCGGGAGATCGGCCAGGGCATGGGCCCGGCACTGAATATGGCGTCGTCGTCGAACGCGTATCTGCTGTCGGACCGCGGCACCTGGCTGTCGTTCAAAAACCGCGGCGAGCTTGCGATCCTGACCGAGGGTGACAAGCGGCTGTTTAATCAATACGGCGTCATGCTGGTCAATCCGGACAAGCATCCAAGCGTGAAAGCCAAGGAAGGGCAGGCTTTCGTCGACTGGCTGGTCTCACAGAAGGGGCAGGATGCAATCGCCGGCTACAAGGTCGGTGGCGAGCAGCTATTTTTCCCCAACGCGTCCCACTAGCAGGAAGGCGACGGTCGAAACGGCCACGCTGAGCGCGAGCAGGATCAGTCCGAGCCCCAGCGCCAGCGGTAGGTCGCCCTTGCTGGTCTCCAGCGCGATCGCCGTCGTCATCGTGCGCGTAAAACCGCTTATGTTGCCGCCGACGATGATGATGGCGCCGACCTCGGCGATGGCGCGCCCGAACGCGGCGAGGAACGCCGTCAGCAGCGAGGTCCGGCCGAGCGCGAACAACAGGCCGATGCTGCGCAGTGTCGACAGTCCGTCGATCCGTGCGAGGTCGCCATACTCCGCCCACAACAGGCTCGCCGGCCGGTGCACCAGCGCCACCACGATCGGTGTCGCCAGCAGCGTCTGTGCGATCACCATGGCCGTCGGCGTGAACAAGAGGCCGGCCGCGCCGAGCGGGCCCGACCGCGACAGCAGGAGATAGAGCGCAAGTCCGACCACGACCGGTGGCAGGCCGAGCAGTGCATTGGTCAGCACGATGATGACCTGTCGCCCGCGAAATCGCGTGATCGCGAGCAGGGCCCCGAACGGCGCGCCGATCAGCAGCGCAACAACGCTGGCCGTCAGGCTGACGCGCACCGACAGCGCGACGATACCGAGCAACTCGGGATCGGCTTCGCCAATCAGCGTGAACGCGGCAACGATGGATTGCGTGAAGTCGTTCATCCGGCCTGATGCAGACATTCAATCACATGCGGCTCGATACCGGCATTCCGGATCGTGGCAAGCGTGGTTCGCGATGTGCCGCATTCGGGATTGTGGTAGATGATCGCGTCCATCAGAATTGCCTTCAGTTTGGGGATCATCGATCGCCTCTCGTGCCTGATGCGTCAACCCTAGGGGCGAAACGAGCCTCAAAACTCGGGCCGAAACGGCCGCGAGACGGCGAAATCATGCCATTTGGGAGCGGAAAGGCGCCTTTATTCTCCCCACGGATGCGCTAAGGAAGAGCCTGGATGCGGTGCAGCACTCACGGCGGCCGCGGCTTGAAATTCAGGTCAAACCGGGCACGCCGCTCAAGGCCGGGCCCGCTCAACGAGAAGGACGTTAGGCTATGATCAATACGGTTGGCATCATCGGAGCCGGCACCATGGGCAACGGCATTGCCCAGATCTGCGCCGCGGCCGGGCTTTCGGTCGTGATGGTCGATATCTCCGACGCGGCGGTGAACCGCGGCATTTCGACCGTCGGCGGCAGCCTTGAGCGCCTGGTCAAGAAGGAGAAGCTGTCGGCGGCCGATCGCGACGCAACGCTCAAGCGCATCACCGGCACGACTGACCGCGCCAAGCTTGCCGATTGCGATCTCGTCATCGAGGCCGCGACCGAGAATGAGGAGCTCAAGGTCAAGATCCTCAAGGATCTCTGCGCCACGCTGTCGCCGCGCACGCTGCTTGCGACCAACACCTCCTCGATCTCGATCACCAAGCTTGCTGCCGCGACCGATCGCCCGGATCGCTTCATCGGCATGCACTTCTTCAACCCGGTACCGGTGATGCAGCTGCTGGAACTCATCCGCGGCCTCCAGACCTCGGACGACACCCACGCCAAGGCGCTCGATTTCGCCCAGCGCGTCGGCAAGGTGGCGATCACCGCCAAGAACAGCCCCGGCTTCGCCGTCAACCGCATCCTGTGCCCGATGATCAACGAGGCTATCTTCGCGCTCCAGGAAGGCATCGCGACCGCCGAAGAGATCGACGCTGGCATGAAGCTCGGCTGCAACCATCCGATCGGGCCGCTGGCGCTGGCCGACCTCGTCGGCCTCGACACCATGCTGTCGGTGATGGAGGTCTTCTATAAGGGCTTCAACGACCCCAAATATCGTCCGGCCCCGTTGCTTAAGGAAATGGTCGATGCCGGCCATCTCGGCCGGAAGACCGGGCAGGGCTTTTACAGCTACGGCGCCTGATGTGGCGCGGGCGGCGGGCGATTGGCGCCTGCCGCTTCATCCCGCAATTTGCGCTGGGACAAGGATGTCCGGCGGAATTGGCCCGACAATGTCGAACGGGCGGCTCGCGGGACCAACGAAGACGGACAAAGAACGACATGTCGGATCGACTGAAGGCCGAGCGGGAAGCTGCGGCCGAACGGCGGAACCTGCTGACCCAGGACGCGATCGAGCGCACCGGGATTACCGAGGAGATGATCGGGGAACTCGTCACCCGTTTCTACGGACGCGTCCGAGAGGATGCGCTGCTCGGGCCGGTATTTGCGATCGTGCAGAATTGGGATGAGCATCTCGCCAAGCTCAAAGACTTCTGGTCGTCGGTCGTGCTGATGAGTGGCCGCTATCATGGCTCGCCGATGCGGGCGCATATGCCGCTCAGTCTGGTCGGCGATCATTTCGACCGCTGGCTCGATCTGTTCGAAAAGACAGCGCGCGAAGTTTGCCCGCCGGCGGCGGCCAGCCTCTTCATCGACAGGGCGCGTCGCATTGCCGACAGTTTTGAGATGGCGTCGGCGACCATTGCGGGGCGCATCGCGTCGCCGCGTCACGTGCTCAGGTCCTGACGACAGCGAAGCTGCCTGTAAAACGTGCAGTTGAATCGCTTTGCGGTTGCGTCGCGTGGATAACAACGCGCTGCACCAATTCCCGTAGCATCGACCTGATCTGCAAAAACATCATGCCGATCGCGCGGCATGATGTTGAAATGGCAAAAACGCGTTTGAATGCGTGCAATCGTGTTCAATCAAAGCGAGTAAAGCCATATTGATGCACTGCGGCGCCAATTCTTCGCCTTCATTCCGGCGGAGTTCCAGCGCCTGCTACTGCGCATGTCGCGCGCATCAATCAATCTCACATCATCATCCGACAACAACGCGGAACTCGATGCCGATGCGGTGCAAACGCGGCGAGAACTGTTGCTCGGTGCGCTCGCCACCACGGCCTGTCTCAGCTGTTCAGCGCCCGTGCGTGCGGGCGAAGATCCGCCCGGCTCCGACGAGCGGCCGCAGAAGGGTGATGTGCTCGTCTTTTCTGAGGGCGACAGCGAAGGAAAGCTCATCAAGGCGGCTGACCTGACGCTTGGTGGCCCACCGTTGCATGCCTGGCCGCAGGATCCCAAGACGTCGGTGATACGCAGCGCCTCGCGCCTCAACGAACTGCTGATTATCAAGCTCGATCCCACCTCGCTCGACGAACAGACCAAGGCGCGCGCCGTCGACGGCATCCTCGCTTATTCGGCGATCTGCGCCCATGCCGGCTGTCCCGTTACCGCCTGGGTGAAGAGCGACGTCGGAGACAACGAGGTGTTCAAGTGCATGTGCCACAACTCCGAATACGATCCCCGCGCGGGCGCGCAGGTGGTGTTCGGACCGGCGCCGCGGCGGCTCGCCGCGCTGCCGCTGGCGCTCGCTGACGGCTCGCTCAGCGTCGCGGGTGGATTCATCGGAAAGGTAGGTGGCGCGCAGCCGGGATGATGATTGACGACGCGGGATGTGCCCGCCTCACGAGAGGCCGCATCCGCCGAGGGGCGGACGTCGGACACACGACAAGAATTCAACACAAGAATTCAATCGGATGAAAAAGGGGAACGTCCATGAAAACCTGTATGACCAGGAAGCAATTACTGTTGTCCGGCTTCGTCGCCTTTACGTGTGTTGTCTCGACCGCTGCGATCGCTGGCCCGATCGAGAGCTACGCGCCGGTGACCCAGCAGCGCCTGGAGAATCCGGAACCAGGCAATTGGATGCTCTATCGGCGCACCTATGACGGGCAGGGCTTCAGCCCGCTCGACCAGATCAACACCTCGAACGTGAAGGACCTCACGCCGGTCTGGACGTTTGCCACCGGTGTCGTCGAAGGGCATGAAGCGCCGCCGATCGTCAATAACGGTGTGATGTTCGTGGCAACGCCGATGGGGCAGGTGATCGCGCTGAACGCGAAGACCGGCGACGAATATTGGCGCTACAAGCGGCAGCTCCCCGACGATCTGTTCCAACTGCATCCGACCAGCCGCGGCGTCGGCCTGTGGGAAGACAAGCTCTATCTCGCCACCACCGACGACCACGTCGTCGCGCTCGACGCCAAGACCGGCAAGGTGGTGTGGGACACCAAGGTACAGGATTACAAGAAGGGTCAGTACATGACCCTGATGCCGCTGATCGTCGACGGCAAGGTGATTGTCGGCGGCTCCGGCGGCGAGTTCGGCGTGCGCGGCTATGTCGCCGCCTATGATGCCAAGGACGGCAAGGAGCTGTGGCGCACGTTCACCATTCCCGGCGAAGGCGAACCCGGTCACGACACCTGGCAAGGCGACGACTGGAAGAATGGCGGCGGCTCGGCCTGGATGACCGGGACCTACGACAAGGAGACCAAGACAGTCTATTGGGGGGTCGGCAACGCCGCGCCGTGGCCGGGCGAGATGCACCCCGGCGACAATCTCTACACCTCGTCGGTGATCGCGCTCGATCCCGGCAACGGCAAGATCAAGACCTATCACCAATACCATCAGAACGATTCCTGGGACTGGGACGAGGTCGACGCGCCGATGCTCATCGACCTGCAGCGTGACGGCCGCAGCGTCAAGAGCCTGGTCCATCCTGGCCGCGATGCGATCTTCTGGGTGCTCGAGCGCACGCCGACGAAGATCAACTACGTCGCCGGCTGGCCGTTCGTCTCGACCGACGTCTGGAAGGGCATCGACGAGAACGGCAAGCCGATCGTCGATCCCGCTCACAAGCCGGCGGTCGGCAAGCGCGTCGAGTTCTGCCCGTCACTGTGGGGCGGCAAGGACTGGCCGTCGGCGGCCTATAGCCAGAAGACCGGCCTCGTCTACGTGCCCGCCAACGAGAACTTCTGCGGTGGTTTCACAGGAGAGAAGATCCCGCTCAAGCCCGGCGAACTCTGGCTCGGCACCAAGCCGGAGGACATCGGGTTGAAGACCAAGCCGGGTGCTGATCATTTCGGCGAGATCCAGGCCTGGGATCCCGCGACCGGCAAGAAGGTGTGGCAACACAACTTTCCGAAGTCGCAGATGTTCGGCTCGGTGACGGCAACCGCAGGCGATCTCGTCTTCGCCGGCGGCACCAACGATCGCAACTTCCGCGCCTTCAACGCCAAGACTGGCGAGCTGTTGTGGGAGCAGAAGACCAACTCCGGCATCATGGGCATGCCGATGTCCTACGAGATCGACGGCACGCAATACATTGCGATCCAGTCGGGCTGGGGTGTGGACGCGCAGCGTATTCAGGACGCGCTCGCGACCAACAATATCGGCATCGAGTCCAACGTGCCGCAAGGCGGCGTGATCTGGGTGTTCGCGCTGAAGAAGTAAGCTCCGCGGCGGATCGAAGTAGGCGGAGCAGCAGGGGGGTGGCAAGTGCGGCGGGCGGCAACGTCCGCCGCACTTTGTGTAAGCGTGATCTACTTCCCCTGCCGATCCACCTTGTCCTTTTCCGCCTGGTTCATCTCGCGAACCTTCGGATCATTGCTGGTCTGCCCGGTCGTCTGCGTCGTGGTCGCGGGCGGGGCGCTGGCGTTGGGAAGCGAGGTCTGGTCTGGGGCGGTGGGGCGTGTCGCCGTGGTCGGTGGCATCGTGGTGGTCTGGGCGAACGCGGCGGCGCTGGTCAAAAGAAAGGCGCTCGACAGCAGCAAGACTGCGAGCGCCTTTGGAATGTTGGTCATCGATCTGCTCCTGTCAGATCGACAAGAAACGGCGCGAGGCCGCCGGTTGTTCCGCCTCACACCTCCAATTGCTTGCCGAGCGGGAGCGCGCGGATGCGCTTGCCGGTCGCGGCGAAGATCGCGTTCATCAGGGCCGGTGCGAAGGGCGGCACCCCGGGCTCGCCGACGCCACTCGGCGGCGTGTCGGGTCCAGGAGGCATGATGTAGACGTTGGTCACCAGCGGAGCCTCGTCGATCCTGACGACCTGGAAATCGTCAAAATTTTTCTGCTCCACCTTGCCGTCCTTGAAGGTGACCGCGCCATATTTGGCGAGGCTCAAGCCCATGATCGCGGCACCTTCGATCTGGGACTGGATGCGCTCCGGGTTGACATAGGTGCCGCAATCGATCGCGGTATCGACCCGCGGCACCGTCAGCTTGCCCTTCTCGTCGACGGCGACCTCGACGATGGTTGCGATATAGCTGACGAAGCTGCGGTGGACGGCGATGCCGAGGCCGTGTCCCTTCGGAACCTGACGGCCCCATTCGCCCCTCTCGGCGACCAGCTCGACCACCTTGCGCAGGCGCGCGGTGTCGATCGGGTAACTGTCATAGGGCTCGCCGTAGTTCCACAAGTCCTTCACGTTGGGCTTGACGATGCGTGGAGTACCGATCAAGGCAAGGAGCGTCTCCTTCTGGTCGCGGCCGGTCGCATTGGCGATCTCACCGACCATCGACTGTACCGCGAAGGCGCGCGGGATGTTCGAGACCGAGCGGAACCAGCCGATGCGGGTGAACGCCGCAGCTTCCGGGTTTTCGCAACTGATATTTGCGATCTCGAACGGCATGTCGACGAGGCCCATGCCGAGTTCGAACGCCGCGGCGTGCTTGGCACCCGCCGCGAAGGTCGAGGCGATGGTCGGCGCCACGCTGCGATGACGCCAGGCGATCACCTTGCCGTCCTTGTCGAGGCCCGCCTCGATCCGCTCCACCGAGACGGTGTGCAGGAAGTCGTGATGGAGGTCGTCCTCACGGGTCCACTGCACCTTCACAGGCGTGCCAAGCTCCTTCGACAGCAGCGCCGCCTCGAGCGCGAAATCGCATTTCGATTTGCGGCCGAAGCCGCCGCCGAGCAGCGTCACGTTGACGGTGACATTGCCCTCGGGAATGCCGAGCGTCTTGGCGACGTCCTCGCGCGTGCCGCCCGGGCTCTGCACCGGCGCCCAGATCTCCGCCTTGTCGCCCTTGACGTCGGCGACCGCGACCGGCGGCTCCATGCTGACATGGGCGAGGTGCGGCAGATAATACTCGCCGACAACGACCTTGGCGGCCGTCTTGAGCGCGGTATCCGCATCGCCCTCCTGGCGCACGACGAGGCCGGGCTTCCGCGAGGCCTCCTCGAGGTCTTTGCGATAGGCGACCGAGTCATATTTGCCGTTGGCGCCGTCGTCCCAGACCAGCTTCAACGCGTCGCGGCCTTTGATCGCCGCACCGGTGTTACGCGCGATCACTGCCACGCCGCCGAGCGGCTGGAATTTCGAAGGCCACGGCCAGCCCTGAACCTTCATCACCTTTTCGACGCCGGGCACTTTCAGCGCCGCGTCCGGATCGAACGAGGTGAGTTTGCCGCCGGTGACGGGCGGGCGGGCGATGACGGCGTACTTCATATTGGGCAGGCGCACATCGGCGCCGTAGCGGGCCTTGCCGGTGGTAATGTCGTGGAGATCGACGATGCCGACCTGGCCCTTGCCGAGATAGCGGAAGTCCTTGGGGTCCTTCAGCTTGAGGCCTTCGACGCTAGGCACCGATTCCTTGGCCGCATCGGCTGCGAGCTCGCCGAAGCCGAGCTTGCGACCGCTGGCGCTATGGACGACCTCGTGATTGACCGCCTTCACTTCGGTCGCTGGCACATTCCAGCGCTTGGCCGCAGCCTGCTCCAGCATGGTGCGGGCGGAGGCGCCGATCTGGCGCATCGGGATCAGATAGTGCCGCGTGCTGCGCGAGCCGTCGGTGTCCTGGTTGCCGAACTTGACCTCGTCGCCGTGGGCCTGAGCCACTTTGACTTTGGACCAGTCGGCTTCCATCTCCTCGGCAACGATCAGCGGCAGGCTGGTGCGCACGCCGGTGCCCATCTCGGAGCGATGGGCGACGATCGTGACCGTGCCATCAGGCGCGACCGCAACGAACACGCGCGGATCGACCACGACGCCATGCGGCATCTTGCCGGCGCCGGTTTCGTAGGCGAAGGCCTGTCGCGTCATCACGGGGGCTGCGAGCACGAAGCCGCCGGTGATGCCGAGACCCTTCAGGATGCTGCGGCGAGAAACCTTCTCGACCTTGATCTTCTTCTCGAAGCCACGGAGCTTGCCGGGATTGTCGATGAGATTCATGTCACACTCCCGTCGATGCGAGGTGGACGGCATTCTCGATGCGCTGGTAGCAGCCGCAGCGGCAGATGTTGCCGGACATCGCCTCGCGGATCTGATCATGCGACGGCTTGGGGTTGTCCATCAGCAGCGCTGCGGCCTGCATGATCTGGCCGGCCTGGCAGAAGCCGCATTGGGGAACATTGACCTGGCGCCAGGCTTTCTGGACGGGATGATCGCCATCCGGATGCAGCCCCTCGATCGTGGTGACTTCGCGTCCCGCCACGTCGTTGATCGAGGTGATGCAGGAGCGCACCGCCTCCTTGTCGACGATGACGGTGCAGGCGCCGCACAGGGCCTGGCCACAGCCGAACTTGGTGCCGGTCAGCCCGGCTTCGTCGCGCAGGAACCAGAGAAGCGGGAGATCCGGGTCGCCGTCCCAGCTCTGTTCCTGGCCGTTGATCTTCACCTTGATCATGATCGTCCCTCGCTCTTCATAAGCTTTGCCGATGTTGGATTAGCCGACATGGGTCGGCACAATGGTCCGTGTGGTGTCGGAACCGCATTCCAGCCCTTTGTCCTGCACGGGCAAATCCCGGCAGGAAGCTGACACGCAAATCGTGATGTCCGGATGTGCTCGATACCTCCCGTTTTGTTCTTGATTGATTGAACTCGCGCGGCATCGTGACGGCGCGACCGTAGCAGGAAACGCGCCGGACCGGCGTTCACAGCCGGGTGTACTCGACGTGAACAGATTGCATCCGGGGTTTGTCAAAAGCAGGGCGTGGCAAGACGTCGCGCGATAGGCGATCAAGAAATCGAAGGCGCAGTGAAAAAAGGCTTCGTCCGCCAGAGGGACTGCGCGGACGAAGCAGTATTCCTCAGTCGAGGGAGGGAGAATCGCAGGACGCGGACTTCAAGAGGGAAGAGCGGCACTGCGCAGTCATTCAGAGACCAGGACTGAGGGAGCGGAACGCGCTCGCATACGCAAAGTGCACAGGCGGCAAATTCGCCGCGATCATTCGCGGGCCGCACCCGTCCAGCTCGCCGGTGACCAGCGAGTGGACGGGCAAAGTCGGGGTGCCTTGCTCAGGCGGCCTTACTTAGGCGGCCTTGGCTTTCGCGACGTGGGTCGCGATCGCATCCATCAGTGCCGGCGACAGGCAGTCATAGGGCTCGAGGCCGATTTCCTTCAGCCGCGACCGGATGCCGGCCATCTGCTCGGGCTTCACGCCGGATTCGATCACCGACGAGACGAAGGCGGCGAATTGCGGCGCCTGCGAGCCCTGCTCCTGGAACAGCTCCGGATGGACGAAATCGAGACCGTAGAACGGATGGTTCTTGTTCTCGATGCGGCCATACATGTGGGTGCCGCAGGCCTTGCAGGCGTGACGCTGGATCACCGCGGAGGCATCGACGATCTGGAGCTTGTCGCCGTTCTCGAGCACCGTGACGTTCTGGCGTGGCACGACGGCTACGACCGAGAAGTTCGCGCCCTGAGGCTTCCAGCACTTGGTGCAGCCGCAGGCGTGGTTATGCGCCACGTCGCCCTTGATGCCGATCTTGACCTGATGGTCCTTGCATTTGCAGGCGAGCGTGCCGCCAGCAAAATGGCCGGTGCCTTGTTTGAGACCGTTGTCGATCGAGGGATGCAGTGAAGTCATGGGTCGATCCTCCTTGGGTGTGACGCTTGCGAGCTAGAACACGACGACTGAACGAATCGATTTTCCCTCATGCATCAGGTCGAAGCCCTTGTTGATATCCTCGAGCTTGAGCGTGTGGGTGATCATCGGGTCGATCTGGATCTTTCCGTTCATGTACCAGTCGACGATCTTCGGCACGTCGGTACGGCCGCGGGCGCCGCCGAAGGCGGTGCCGCGCCAGTTACGGCCGGTGACGAGCTGGAACGGACGGGTAGCGATCTCCTTGCCGGACTCGGCAACGCCGATGATGATCGAGGTGCCCCAGCCGCGATGGCAGGCTTCCAGCGCCTGGCGCATCACCGTGGTGTTGCCGGTGCAGTCGAAGGTGTAGTCGGCGCCGCCGTCGGTCAGGGTGACCAGATGCGGGACGATGTCGCCGGTGATCTTCTTGGGGTTGACGAAGTCGGTCATGCCAAATCGGCGGCCCCATTCCTCCTTGGATTCGTTGATGTCGACGCCGATGATCTTGTCGGCGCCGGCCATCTTGGCGCCCTGGATCACGTTGAGGCCGATTCCGCCGAGGCCGAATACGACGACGTTGGCGCCCGGCTCGACCTTCGCCGTGTTGACGACGGCACCGACGCCGGTGGTGACGCCGCAGCCGATGTAGCAGCTCTTGTCGAAGGGGGCGTCCTCACGAATCTTCGCCACCGCGATCTCGGGCAGCACCGTGAAGTTCGAGAAGGTCGAGCAGCCCATATAGTGATAGACTGGCTTGCCCTTGTAGGAGAAGCGGCTGGTGCCGTCAGGCATCACGCCCTTGCCCTGGGTCGCACGGATGGCAGTGCAGAGATTGGTCTTCCGGCTCAGGCAGCTTTTGCACTGCCGGCATTCCGGCGTGTAGAGCGGAATGACGTGGTCGCCCGGCTTCACGGAAGTCACGCCAGCGCCGATCTCGCGGACGATGCCGGCGCCCTCATGACCGAGGATCGACGGGAAGATGCCTTCGCTGTCGAAACCGTCAAGCGTATAGGCGTCGGTGTGGCAGATGCCCGTCGCCTTGATCTCGACCAGGACTTCACCGGCCTTCGGCCCTTCCAGATCGACTTCGACGATTTCGAGCGGTTTTTTGGCTTCGAAAGCGACGGCGGCACGTGTCTTCATCGGTAACTCCTCAAATTCTCGCAGGATGCCAAGACTTAAGTCTCAGCCGGGCTGCAAACGTTCACTTCTTGCCCATGCACGAGTCTTCATTCTTGGTATAGGCGTCGTTCTTGTCCTCATGCTGACCCGGACGGGCGCGGCCCCAGGCCTCGTTCGAGCGGGCGCGCAGATAGACGTAGAGATCGTCCATGTAGCAGGCGACGTTCGGGTTATCGCCGAAAGCCGGCATCACGTTCTCTGCCGCCGTCGAGATGTTCTTGCGGCCCGAGGCGACGACGCCGAGGAAGTCGGCATAGCTCATCGTCTTGAGCGAATCCTTCAATGCGGGCGCGTAGGTCGAGCCCATGCCATCCGGGCCGTGGCACACATGGCAGTCCGAGTGATAGCGGCGGTATCCCGAATACGTGTACCAGTCGACGGATTGGCCGTTGATCTTGTAGGTCGGGTTACCTTCCTTATCGAGCCATTCACCGGTTTCGTTCTGCTTGACGGCCGTCGGATCGCCCGAGCCGTCCGCGACAGCAATTCCTCCGGACGCAACAAAGATCATCGCAGCAATGACAGAGCAGATTTTACGCAAGAGATGTTCCTCGAAGGCATCTGGTGGAGACGAGCCGGCGCGTGGAGTTGATCCACGCGCCGGAGCGATACTGAACAGAGGCTAGTTGGGCAGCGAGAACACGGTCAGCGTACCGCCGAGTGCCGTGTAGTTGCTGAGAGCCGCGTAGCCACCGACCGCGCCGAGGCCTGCGGTCGGATCAGTCAGACCCGCTGCCAGACCGATACCGGCCCAGCCGCCGACGCCGGAGAGCACTGCGACATACTGCTTGCCGCCGTTCTCGTAGGTGGTGACGTTGCCGATGATGCCGGAGGGAGTCTTGAATTTGTAGAGCTCCTTGCCGGTCTTGGCATCGACTGCCTTCAGGTAGCCTTCGAGCGTGCCGTAGAACACCACGCCGCCGGCGGTTGCGAGCGCACCCGACCAGACCGAGAACTGCTCCTTGTTCGACCAGACGATCTTGCCGGTCTTGCCG
>JAEWHT010000062.1 GCA_023387695.1 Pseudomonadota bacterium
ATCCAGCCCGCGATCTTGTCGACGGCGTTGTGGCGGCCGACGTCCTCGGTGTAGCAGAGCGGTTCGCCCTCCTTGCACAGCACGCAGCCGTGGATCGCGCCTGCCTCAAGATAAAGCGAGGGCATGGTGTTGATGGTCTGCGTCATCTGATAAAGCCAGGAGGTGCGCAGCTCGGCCTTTGGTAGTGCGACGCTCTCGACAGCTTCCAACAGATCACCAAAGGCGGTGCCCTGCGCGCAGCCCGAAGTTTGGGTCCGCTTCTTCAGCTTGGCCTCGAAATTGGTGTGGTGTGAGGTGCGCACGACGACCACCTGGAGGTCGTCGTCGTATTCGACCTCGGTGACCGCATCATTATATTTCAGCATGTTCTGGTTCAGCAGGTAGCCGAGCGCCAGATATTCCGGATAGTCGCCGATCGTCATCATGGTGACGATCTCCTGCGAATTCAGATAGAGCGTCAGCGGCCGCTCCATCGGCACCTTGATCTCGACCCTGGCGCCGGTCTGGTCGGTCCCGGTCACGCTTTGGGTCAGGCGCGGGTCGTCCGGGTTCGGAGTGATCAGGGGTACCGGGGCTTTATCGATCCTTATCATGGCGGTGAGGTTAGCATGACATTCGCGTCAAGCCGATATAAGCATGCGAACAACGATGGAGAAGGCGGTTCCGGCCGCGTGATGCGGTTGGCGGAGATCGAGCTGTTATGAAAGTCATCGGCCTTGCGGGCTGGAGCGGTGCGGGCAAGACCACGCTGTTGGCGCGGCTGATCCCGCATTTCAACGCGCAGGGTCTGCGCGTCTCCGTCATCAAGCACGCGCATCATCAGTTTGACGTGGATGTGCCCGGCAAGGATTCCTGGCGCCATCGCGAGGCCGGTGCCGCCGAGGTTCTGGTGGCGTCGTCGAATCGCTGGGCTTTGATGCACGAATTGCGTGGCGCAGCGGAGCCGCGTCTGCCGGAACTCCTGAGCAAGCTGTCCGCGGTCGATCTCGTCGTGGTCGAGGGCTTCAAGCGCGAGCCGCATCGCAAGATCGAGGTGCATCGCGCCGGCAACGGCAAGCCGCTGCTGTTTCCCGACGATCCCGGTATTGCCGGCATTGCGACCGACGCTGTGGTTGAAACGTGGCTGCCGACTGTCCATCTCGATGATATCGAGGCCGCGGCTTCGTTGCTGCTGCGCGCGGCGATGCCGCTCGAGGAAGCGGTTGCAAGAAGCGCGGCAACGCGCTGACGAGGCACCATGGCGCAACTGTCGGATGATTGCTTTGCCTTCGGCGGACCGATGATGTCGGTCGACGAGGCCGTTGGGCTGATCACGGCTCGCGTCAGCGCGATCGCCGATCTCGATACGGTCGCACTTGTTGATGCCGACGGGCGCGTGCTGGCGCGCGATGTCGCGGCGCCCCTGCCATTGCCCCCCTTCACCAACTCGGCAGTCGATGGATACGCGGTGGGCAGCGCCGATCTTCCGCAGAAAGCGGAACGGGCATTCCCGCTCGATGGTCGCATCCAGGCGGGCGGCCTTGCGCAGGCGCCGATCAAGCCCGGCCATACCGCGCGCATCTTCACGGGCGCGCCGATGCCGCCGGGAGCCGAGACCGTCTTCATGCAGGAAGACGTCCGAATCGATGATGCCGGCAAGGTCGTGCTGCCGACCGGGCTGAAGCCCGGCGCCAATGTTCGCCCGGCAGGCGAGGACATTCCCATCGGGCACGTCGCGCTGCGTGCAGGCCAGCGGCTGCGGCCGCAGCATGTCGCGCTTGCCGCGGCGTTCGGCTTGACGCAACTCGATGTGGTCAGGCGCATCCGCGTTGCGGTGTTCTCGACCGGCGATGAGCTGGCCTCGCCCGGCGAGCAGCGCGCGGCTCCACAGCTGTTCGATTCCAACCGCTTCATGCTGATGGCGATGCTGCGCCGTCTCGGCTGCGAGGTCAGCGACCTCGGCATTCTGCGCGATGAGCGTGCTTTGCTGGCGAACGGATTGAAGCAGGTCGCAGGCCACCATGATCTGATCCTGACCACCGGCGGAGTTTCGACCGGCGAGGAGGATCACGTCAAGGCCGCAGTCGAGAGCGTCGGCTCGCTCGTGCTGTGGCGGATGGCGATCAAGCCGGGCCGGCCGGTGGCGATGGGCGTTATCGGCGGCACGCCGTTGATCGGATTGCCCGGCAATCCCGTCGCCAGTTTCGTCACCTTCGTCCACGTCGTACGGCCGACCGTACTGGCGCTGGCCGGCAGTCTGCCGGAGCCGCTGGTGTCGATCCCGCTGCGCGCGGCGTTCACCTACAAGAAGAAGCTGGGCCGTCGCGAATATGTTCGTGCGTCCTTGCGGCGTGCGCAGGATGGCGCGCTTGAGGCGGTCAAGTTCCCGCGCGAAGGGGCAGGCCTGCTTTCTTCGTTGGTCGAGACCGATGGCCTGATCGAGCTCGGTGAAGACATCACGCGCGTCGAACCGGGCGACAGCGTAGGTTTCCTGTCCTACGCTAGTCTGCTGTAACGCCGTTGCATTGACGTTCCCGACCCCTCCCGCCATGTTGCGCCAATGACCAGAACGACGCTTGATCTCACCGGGCTCAAATGCCCGCTGCCCGCTTTAAAGACGCGCAAGGCGCTGAAACCATTGCAGCCGGGCGACCAGCTCGAGGTGTACTGCACCGATCCGCTGTCGGTGATTGACATTCCGAACCTGATCCGCGAGACGGGCGACACGGTGGAGATCACCGAGCGCAACGACGCGCGCATCGTGTTCTTGATAGAAAAAGCAAATGGTTCGATAGGCGACGCCAATGCTGCGCTGCGTTCTTGAGCGCGTTACCGCGCGGATACCGACCATTTAACTATCGACATCGATCACGGCTTCTGCCCCAATTGACTTTGACCGTGCAGGCGCGGAGGTTGAGTGTTGTCTGCAATGCGCGGATCAACGGGCCACACAGAAGCCTGCAAATCGTATCGGGCATACAGCCCCGTTCGAGGGGTTAACTTTTCAGACGCGCGTGACGATCCTGGCGTGCGTCGGGTGATTGTGCGGAGCAGCAGGGACAACAGCTGCGCCGCAATGGGCTGAGGAACAGGACCGTAGCGGCAGTCTCGCTCAGAAGGGCGACTGCAGGGGAGGAATACATGACGACAATCGAGAGCGCTGGAAGGATTTCAGGCGCTGGAACGGGGTTCCTCGATCGCGAGCGAACCATCGCCACGGCCGGTTTCAATCGCTGGCTGGTGCCGCCGGCGGCGCTTTGCATCCATCTGTGCATCGGCATGGCCTATGGCTTCTCGGTGTTCTGGCTGCCGCTGTCGCGCGCGATTGGATTGACCGCGCCAAAGGCCTGCCCGGATATGTCGCTGTGGTCCGAGCTCTTCACCACCACTTGCGACTGGAAGGTCGCAAGCCTCGGTTGGATGTTCACGCTGTTCTTCGTCCTGCTCGGCGTCTCCGCCGCGATCTGGGGCGGCTGGCTTGAGCGGGCTGGTCCGCGCAAGGCCGGCTTCGTTGCCGCGTTGTGCTGGGGCGGCGGGCTCCTGATCGGCGCGCTCGGCATCTATGTCCATCAACTCTGGATCATGTGGCTCGGGGCTGGCGTGATAGGCGGCGTCGGGCTCGGCCTCGGCTACATCTCGCCGGTGTCGACGCTGATCAAGTGGTTCCCCGATCGGCGCGGCATGGCGACCGGCATGGCCATCATGGGTTTTGGCGGTGGTGCGATGATCGGCGCGCCATTCGCCAATCTGCTGATCAATTATTTCAAGACGTCAACCGATGTCGGTGTGTGGCAGACCTTCCTCGTCATGGGCGTCGTCTATTTCATCTTCATGACGATCGGTGCTTTCGCCTATCGCGTGACGCCGGCTGGCTGGAAGCCCGAGGGCTGGACGCCGCCGAGCGAAAAGAAGTCGATGATCACAGAGCATCATGTCCACTTGGACAACGCGCACAAGACGCCGCAGTTCTGGCTGATCTGGTGGGTGCTCTGTTTGAACGTGTCGGCCGGTATCGGCGTGATCGGTATGGCCTCGCCGATGCTGCAGGAAATCTTCGCCGGCAAGCTGATCGGGCATCCTGAGCTCACATTCAGTCAGCTCTCGGCCGATCAGAAGACCGTCATCGCGGGCATCGCCGCGGGCTTCGCCGGTCTGCTGTCGCTGTTCAACATCGGCGGTAGATTCTTCTGGGCGTCGCTGTCCGACTATATGGGCCGCAAGAACACCTATTATACGTTTTTCATCCTCGGCATCGTTCTCTATGCGTTGGCGCCGACCTTTGCGGCGATGGGCTCGAAGCTGCTCTTCGTGCTCGGCTTCGGCATCATCCTGTCGATGTATGGCGGTGGCTTCGCGACCGTGCCGGCCTATCTCGCCGACATGTTCGGGACGCAGTTCGTCGGCGCGATCCACGGCCGGCTGCTGACCGCGTGGTCCACGGCGGGCATCATCGGTCCCGTCGTCGTGAACTACATCCGCGAGTTCCAGCTCGCGGCGGGCGTGCCGCGTGATCAGCTGTACAATACCACCATGTACATTCTCTGTGCGATGCTGATCGCGGGCATCATCTGCAACTATCTGATCAAGCCGGTCGACTCAAAATGGTACATGAGCGAGGCTGAGGTCGGAAAATTGCAGGCAGCAAACGCAGGCGCAGGTGCGGTCCAGACGGGCTCGTTCGGGATCGGCACCGGTGGCCTCGATGGCAAGGCGGCGCTGTTCTGGCTCTTCGTCGGCATCCCGCTGGCGTGGGGCGTGTACAAGACGCTCGAGAGCGCGGTGAAGATCCTCTGATCGCAAGCCCACATCGTCGCGGGATGCCGCATGCCGGCATCCTGCGATACTCGCCTGACAAACAAATTGAGAATGGGACCTAGGGGGATTCCGATGCTTCGCACCCGTATCTGTCTTGCGGCCGTGATTCTGGCAGCAAGCCTTCACACTGCGTCGGCGCAGACGGCAGCCGCGCCCGCAACACCGGCGCCGGCCGCGACGACGACCGACGCCAAGCCGCCGGGCAAGATCAAGCTCACCATGCAAAAGCTGAAAGAGATGAAGGCCACTTGGGCAGCCAACAAGCCGAAGCTGAAGGCGTGTCGCGCAGAGGTGAAGGCCAAGGGGCTGATCGGCGATGACCGCTGGTTCTACATCCAGGATTGCATGAGCAAGACCTGAAGAGGTTCCACGTTCAGTCTGCGTGAGGGGGGTGTGGCAGGGCGGCTGCCCGCCCCCTAAAGCGTTATAGAGACGTTCTAAATTCTCTCTTGCCTCTGGCATACCAGAGATTAGAGTCTGTTCGGTGAGGCTCGATCAGCGGGACGCGGGAGACGCGGTTCCGGGAATCTCGGGCCTGGAAATGAGGGTGGATCGCGATGGCAATCCGGCCCCGAGATCATCGCGGTTTTGAGGAGAACGCGGCGTTTCCATGAGCAGCAACGACGACGTTCACAAGGTCAGAGAGTTCGAACATCCGGGCGAGGGGCGCCGGCGCGCCAAGGCCACGCCCAAGGGGCGGCAGGTCGATCCGACCGCCTTGCATGAGATCGAGCAATTGCTGGGCGACAAGCCGCGGCGTCGCGATCTCCTGATCGAATATCTGCACCTGATCCAGGACAAATATCACCAGATCTCGGCTGCGCATCTTGCCGCGCTTGCCGATGAGATGAAACTCGCCTTCGCCGAAGTGTTCGAGACCGCGACGTTCTACGCGCATTTCGACGTGGTGAAGGAGGGCGAACCTGACATCGCTCCGCTGACCATCCGCGTCTGCGATTCGTTGACCTGCGCGATGCTTGGCGGCGAGAAGTTGCTTGAGGATCTGCAGAACGCGTCGGGCCCCGGCATCCGCGTTGTGCGCGCGCCCTGCGTCGGTCGTTGCGACACCGCGCCTGCCGCGGAAGTCGGCCATAACTTCGTCGACCACGCCACGGTCGCCAATGTGATGGCTGCGGCGAAGGGCGGCGACACCCACGCGCATCTGCCGAAATATGTCGACTACGACGCTTATGTCGCCGGCGGCGGCTACAACCTGCTGGGCCGCGTGCGTTCCGGCGAATTGTCGACGGACGATCTGCTGAAGGGTCTCGACGACGCCTCGTTGCGCGGCCTCGGCGGCGCTGGCTTCCCGACGGGACGCAAATGGCGCGCGGTGCTTGGCGAGCCCGGTCCGCGGTTGATGGCGATCAATGGCGACGAGGGCGAGCCCGGCACGTTCAAGGACCGCGTCTATCTCGAAAGCGATCCGCATCGTTTCATCGAGGGCATGCTGATCGGCGCGCATGTCGTACAGGCCTCCGACGTCTACATCTATCTGCGCGACGAATATCCGGCCTCGCGCGAGATCCTCGAGCGCGAGATCGCGAAGCTCCCGGCGGGCAGCCCGACACTGCATATGCGCCGCGGTGCCGGCGCCTACATCTGCGGCGAGGAATCTTCGCTGCTTGAAAGTATCGAGGGCAAGCGCGGCCTGCCTCGGCACAAGCCGCCCTATCCGTTCCAGGTTGGTCTGTTTGGCCTGCCGACGCTGATCAACAATATCGAGACGCTGTGGTGGGTGCGCGACATCGTCGAGAAGGGCGCCGACTGGTGGAAGGGCAATGGCCGCCATGAGCGTCACGGCCTGCGCAGCTTCTCTGTCTCGGGTCGCGTCAAGAATCCTGGCATGAAGCTCGCACCTGCGGGCATCACCGTGCGCGAACTGATCGATGAATATTGCGGCGGCATGGCCGACGGCCATCAGTTCTATGCGTATCTGCCGGGCGGCGCATCCGGCGGAATCCTGCCGGCGTCGATGGACGAC
>JAEWHT010000140.1 GCA_023387695.1 Pseudomonadota bacterium
TTGCGGCAATCACTATCTCGCCGAATCCTACCAGCTCGTCTCGGGCCGCGTCGCAGCACTCCGCACCAACCTGACCTCGCCGATCGACGTGCGCACCCGTTCGTCATTCGACGAGCATCGCAAGCTGCTCGATCTGTTCGCGCGCGGGGAGTTCGCAGCGTTCGAAGCGGCGATGACGACGCACATCACCAATTCCGGCGTGGTGTACGCCAAGGCGCTGAAGGTGGGCTAATCAGCCCTAACGGGCGTCTCTCGCTTCCGGCCTGTCGAGAAAATCCAGCGCGGTGTTGATCTGTTCGAGCTGGTGCTCGATCTTGTCGCGATCCTGGACCGAGGCTGCCTTCTCGAGCTGTTCCACGAGCTTCTGCTTCCGCGACAGCAAATTCTCTATGACTGTACTCACAGCTCCCCCATCGCCCGAGGCGAATATCGAGGCAATCCGGATCCTGGACACGAGCGCGCGCGGGCCGAGCCCGTCGCAAAACCTCCCATCAGAATGTTCGCAAGCGCAAATGGTTCCTATGAATGAACCGCTCCGCATCAGATGGGCGGAAGAGCACAACGCTCAGCGCGTCGCGACGAGACCGGCATGCTGCACCGGCGCGACATGCGTGCGGGTGAGGGAGAGCGAGAGGACCGCTAGCAAGGTGCAGACCATGCAGAGCCGCATGCGCACCGTCCTGCGATCGGTGATCGGCAGGAACAGGAAAAACATCATCACCAGGACCAGCAGTATGTCGACCAGAAGCATGGGTCTTCTCCCTAGAAACGGAGGGGAGAATGGCGCGCCCGAGCCAAGGGGTATGTGGTCGGCGTCACAGTCCGGCCGGGGTGACCGACATTGCCTCCTGGGCGAGCAGGCGTCCGCCCCGTAACCCCACGGAACCCCGATCTTTCACGCGTCCGTCGGTTGAATTCGCAGGGCCAGAGTCCTATGCCTTGGCGCCATGGACACCCAGATCATGACCGCCGACAGGCCCCTGATGGCCCAGGCACGCCCGCGCAAGCCGGCGCCATTCCTCCCCATGAGCCGCGCCGAGATGGACGCGCTCGGCTGGGATGCCTGCGACATCGTGCTGGTGACGGGCGATGCCTATGTCGACCATCCGAGCTTCGGCATGGCCATCATCGGCCGCCTGCTCGAGGCCCAGGGTTTCCGGGTCGGCATCATCTCGCAGCCCGACTGGCAGTCGGCCGACCCGTTCAAGGTGATGGGCAAGCCGAGGGTGTTCTTCGGCGTCACCGGCGGCAACATGGACTCCATGGTGAACCGCTACACCGCGGACCGGCGCATCCGGAGTGACGATGCCTATACGGCCGGCGGCGAAGGCGGCAAGCGGCCGGACCGCTGCACCGTTGTCTACGCCCAGCGCTGCCGCGAGGCGTTCAAGGACGTGCCGATCGTGCTCGGCGGCATCGAGGCCTCGCTGCGCCGGATCGCGCATTACGATTACTGGTCCGACAAGGTGCGGCGCTCGGTGCTGGCCGACGCCAAGGCGGACCTGCTGCTCTACGGCAATGCCGAGCGCGCCGTCGTCGAAGTGGCGCATCGTCTCGCCGCCGGTGAGGCGCCACGCGCGCTCGACGACATCAGGGGCGTCGCGCTGTTCCGCCGAGTCCCTGAGGACTATTCCGAGCTGCACGCCGACGATCTCGATTCCGCCGACGAGGGCGCAACGCGCCAGAAGGGCGCGACCGTGATCCGGCTGCCGGCGCTGGAGCAGGTCGAGCAGGACAAGGAAGCTTACGCCCGCGCCTCACGCGTGCTGCACCGTGAGAGCAATCCCGGCAATGCGCGTCCGCTGGTGCAGCGTCATGGCGACCGCGACCTCTGGCTCAACCCGCCGCCGATCCCGCTTACCAGCGAAGAAATGGACGCGGTCTACGACCTGCCTTACGCGCGCGCGCCGCATCCGTCCTATGGCGAGGCAAAGATCCCCGCCTGGGACATGATCAAATTCTCGGTCACGATCATGCGCGGCTGCTTCGGCGGCTGCACCTTCTGCTCGATCACCGAGCATGAAGGCCGCATCATCCAGAACCGCTCGGAGGGTTCTATCCTGCGCGAGATCGAATTGATCCGCGACAAGACGCCGGGCTTCACCGGCGTGATCTCCGACATCGGCGGCCCCACCGCCAACATGTACCGGATGGCGTGCAAGGACCCGAAGGTCGAGGCCGCGTGCCGCCGGCCGTCCTGCGTCTTCCCCGAGATCTGCCCGAACCTCAACACGTCGCATGACGATCTCATCCGGCTCTATCGCAAGGTGCGCGAGACCAAGGGCATCAAGAAGGTGATGGTCGCCTCGGGCGTGCGCTACGACCTCGCGGTCGAGAGCCCCGAATACATCAAGGAGCTCGTCACCCATCACGTCGGCGGCTACCTCAAGATCGCGCCCGAACATACCGAGCGCGGTCCGCTCGACAAGATGATGAAGCCGGGCATCGGCGCCTACAACAAGTTCAAGCGGATGTTCGACGAAGCGGCCGAGCGCGCCGGCAAGAAGTATTATTTGATCCCGTACTTCATCGCCGCGCATCCGGGCACGACCGACGAGGACATGATGAACCTCGCGCTGTGGCTCAAGAAGAACCGCTATCGCGCCGACCAGGTGCAGACATTCCTGCCCTCGCCGATGGCGACCGCAACCGCGATGTACCACACCGGCGTCAATCCGCTGCGCGGCGTGCGCCACGGCGGCAGCGACAAGGTCGACGCTATCAAGGGCCTGCGCCAGCGCCGCCTGCACAAGGCATTCCTGCGCTACCACGATCCTGATAACTGGCCGGTGCTGCGTGAGGCCCTGATCGAGATGGGTCGCCGCGACCTGATCGGCTCGCAGCCGCACCAGTTGGTCCCAGCGCACCAGCCACCCGGCACCGGCAAGGCCGCCGGCACCAGGCGTCCCATGCGCCCCGGCGGCAAGACGCAGAAGTTCACGACCAAGGGCTTGCGGGTGATGAAGTAGCGGGCGAGAGCGGAATCTCGCCTGAGACTTTCTTGGCTTCGAAGCAAAACTCGAAAACAACCCCATGCACAGTAGCCGGGTCTAACGAAATCAAGCGCTTGAGGCGCAGCGGGGTCGAGTAGCGGCTTCATCGCGCTGGAGCGAGTCGTTCGTGCGAAAAATTTCCGTAAAACCGAAAACAACTTGAGCCGTCGGGCAAAACAGGTGTAGGGTGTCATCATCGCACCCGCACGTTCTTTGGCCACACCGTTGCGCTGACCAACCGCGAGCATGTGGGCGATATCCGGCTACACAAGTCATATTCAAGCCGTCTTCACGTTCACCGACACGTCCATTCCGACCTCGTCGGCAGCGTCGCCCCAATAGCTTCCCGAAAGCGGAATAGCCTGAACCGGCGTCCTGGAAACGCCGACCCTGATCAGATCGCGGTTTCCCACAATGCCATTGGTCGGATCAAATTCGACCCATCCGGAGCCCGGCAGATAGATCTGGCACCAAGCATGCGTCGACCCACCGCCCAAACGCACGGGGCCGTCCCGATCGGGGACGTAGACGTAGCCGGTGACGAACCGCGCCGCGAAGCCCAGAGAGCGTGCCGCTTCCATCATGAGAAGCGCAAAGTCCCGGCAGGTGCCTTCCTGCCTCGAGATCGTTTCGGCAGGCGTCTGGGTGCCTCGCGCAGACCGTCGCTGATAGGAGAAGCTCTGCGCCACGGCCTCGTTCAACGTCATCAGGAGTTCGCCAGTCGGAGTGACGGCCGTTCGCGTGACGAACTTGTCGAGCCATTCGATGACAGCCTTGTCGTCGTGGTGAAGACGAACGTAGGGCTGCAAGTCGGGCAACTCCTCGTCGTCATAGCTGAACGGGTGCGTCTTGGCGTAGTCCTCGATGCGGAAGTCCGGCGCCTTCTCGGGCGTGTGATCGACCCGGATCTCGGTCTCGAAACGCAGCATGGTGACCTTGCGATCGAAATCGACGAGTGTCAGACAATTGCCGAAGGCGTCGTGGATCCAGCGCGTCTCGGCCGGCTCCGGAGAGACGTCGAGCGTATAGCCAAGCAATCGTTGGTCGAAGCTGTCCCTGGGCCGGAAAAGCAGCTGATGACGCCCCGGCCGCACGGGATTGCGATAGCGATAGGTCGTCGTGTGATGAACGGTGAATATGGTCATGAACGGTGTGGCCCGACCGAAGTCTAACGACGCAGCGATTCAAAGCCACCTTATTCGGCATCGTGTTTGCCTTGAATTTCATCAGCTTGCGCGAGGAACCTCGGGGTGCCCCTCGGTCTTATCGCCTCACCAATGCAACGAGGCAGGGTCCATGAACATCGAAGCTGGCTACAAGATTTCGTTCAAATGTACCCAGGACGTTCCCATGGTGCTCATGCTCAGCGTGCACCCTTCCCGAATGGGCGACCTCCGGAGCGAGCATGCGATGCGTTTCTCGCGTCCGGTCCGTCAGCGCGATTATCTGGATAGCTTCGGCAATGTGTGCACGCGACTGGTAGCGCCGACAGGTCTGCTCGAGATCTCGAACCGCTTCGTCATCTCCGACAGCGGATTGCCCGACGACATCGCACCCGGTGCACGTCAGATCGAAGTCGATCAGCTTCCCGACGAGACGTTGGGCTTCTTGCTCGGAAGCCGATATTGCGACACCCAAAAGCTCACCGATCTCGCATGGTCGCTGTTCGGCGGCGTCGAGGGGGGATGGAAGAGAGTGCAGGCGATTTGCGACTACGTGCACGATCGTATCGAGTTCGGGTATCAGCATGCGCGCGGCGACCGGACGGCTTTCGAGGGACATGAGGAGCGTCGCGGCGTCTGTCGTGATTTCGCCCATCTCGCCGTCACGCTCTGCCGATGCATGAACATTCCGGCCCGCTATTGCACCGGTTATCTCGGAGATATCGGCGTTCCCCGCGATCCGGCGCCGATGGACTTCAGCGCCTGGTTCGAAGCCTTTCTCGATGGCCGCTGGTACACGTTCGACGCACGCCACAACCATCCCCGCATCGGACGCATCGTGATGGCGCGCGGGCGAGATGCGGCCGACGTCGCGATCTCGACGGCATTCGGCGCCGCCGAACTGACCCACTTCTCCGTCCTGACCGAAGAGATTGCTTTTTCCCCAAGAGTGCGGCGCGAACTCCCTTCGGCCCCTCGTGCCGACAGCCGGACCATCGCGGCGGTTGCGTAACGCCGGCCTTTCTGCGCGCTAATCGGCGGCCACTTGCCGTAGGTACGCCATCGAAGCGGCGTCCCAAGGTTGGCACCCAGCTTCCGCCGAATTTGAGCCCGATCAAATCCGACAGCTCGCGGCCCCTCGGTCAGATACGCGAAATCTTTTCCCGCGCCGTCAGCAGGAGCGCTCGCAGAGAGGTGACCTGCAAACCAAGGTCCTTCATCGCAACTGGATCGCGCGTGCAGGCCGCAATCCGCGCTGTATGCAGCACAGCGATTTCGAGCCCTGACACGAGTTGAGTCAACTGGTCCCGAACGCGGGTTCGAGCTGCAGCAGGTTCGTCAACGAGGTTGCTGTCGAAGCACTCGATTTCCGCGCTTTGCATTTTATGGGATCGGAATGCAACCACGTTAGACATTGACTGCTTCGGTCAGGCGGCTCGTACCGTTCCAAGGAACCGGTCGACTTGCTGCTTGAGGCGGTTGCTTTCCATCGACAACGACTGGGCGGCCGACAGCACCTGCGTCGAAGCAGAGCCGGTCTCGGTCGCGCCACGTTGGACGTCCCCGATGTTCGAAGAGACCAGTTCGGTGCCCCGTGCCGCCTGCTGAATGTTGCGCGAGATCTCCTGCGTCGCTGCACCCTGCTCCTCCACGGCCGCGGCAATGGTGGACGACACCTCGGCGAGTTGTTCGATCGTCCCGGAGATGGCGTTGATGGCTTGCACGGATTCCTCCGTGGCTGCCTGAATGCCGGATATCTGTTGGCCGATTTCACCCGTGGCCCTGGCGGTCTGTTCTGCCAGCGCCTTGACCTCAGAGGCGACCACAGCGAACCCACGACCTGCTTCGCCAGCACGAGCGGCTTCGATCGTGGCATTGAGGGCGAGCAGATTGGTCTGACCGGCAATGGTATTGATGAGCTCAACCACGTCGCCGATCCTGCCTGCAGCCTTGGACAACGCGCCGACCTTATCGGTGGTCGTTCTCGCCTGATCGACCGCCTGGGATGCCATCCGTGCCGAGGCCTGCACCTGTCGGCTGATCTCGGTTACGGATGACGACAGTTCTTCGGTCGCGGAAGCAACGGATTGCACGTTGGTGGACGCCTCTTCGGACGCCGAGGCAACGGTGGTCGCCAGCTCCTGGGCGTGCTCCGCCGTCGTGGTCAGCGTTCCTGCGGACGTCTCGAGTTCGGTCGAAGCCGACGAAACCGTCTGGACAATTTCTCCGACCGCGCCTTCGAACTCGGCAGCCAGCTTGTGCATTTCGCGCTTTCGTTGCTCGGCTGCAAGCTTTTCGGCCTCGGCCTGCTCGGCGCGCATTCTTTCGGTCTCGATCGCATTGTCCTTGAAGACGAGCACTGCGCCGGCCATCTTACCGATCTCGTCCTTGCGGCCGGCGCCCACCACGGCGACGGACCTGTCGCCACTCGCGAGACGGCGCATCGTCTCCGTCATCGCGGCAATCGGCTTTGAAACACTCGCCACGATCAACCAGCCCAACACCGCGCAAAGCGCGGCTGCGGCCGCCAGGGTTATGAAAATCCCCGTCCGCGCCGAAAGATAAACGACGGCGCCTCGATCCGCTTCCTTCTTGCCTTGCTCGACGTTGAAGGCGAGATCCTGGGCAAAGGATTTTCGTACTTGTCCAAACTCTTCGCTCAGTTTGGTCAGAAAGTAACGGGCCGCTTCTTCCTGATTTTTCGTCGCCATCTGGAGAAGGGCTTTGCTGTCCTCAAGATACGTCGCCCATGCCTGCTTCAGAGGCCCGACGATCGCGAGCTCGGCCGAACTCGTGACCGTAGGTTCATACAGGCGCCATGTTTGGTCGAACTCGCGGAGCGTTTCACCGATCAGCTTCTCCATCCGTTCGCGGTCGGCAGGAGTCGTTGAAAGAATGAGCTGACCCTGGCGCGCGCGAACCTGCTCCGCCGCTTTTGAAAGAGTGCCGAGCCAGCCCGTCGCGGGCAGCCAATTGTCGCGCACCTCGGCAGCGGAATCGTTGACCAGCCCCAAGCGGTCGACTGCAAATCCACCAAGCCCCAATGTGACGAGGAGTACGAAACCAAATGCCGCAAGAACCTTGTTGCGGATGGACATGTTGGAAAAGAACTGCATAGCGTTACCCCTCGATGCTCTGGGCGGCGCTTCGAAATTAGGCAGAGTCCATTGAAGTTTATTGAAAACACTTATCGCTTTTCGGAAAGCGTTCCAAATACCGATTCATGCCGATGAAAAAACAAGCTGTGGCTTACCTAAGCACCGTCCGAAACTCGGGACTGCCCCAACGAGCGTTGCGGGCAGCGTCGGCATGCTTCGCAGACGATTAAGCATCATGATTAAAATGGAACCATACCGGTACTAGGTGACGCCCTCTATTCATCACTAATGATGCACTTTAGCGGCCGTCGCGGCAGCGACATGACCGCACCAGAAAGGGCGTTTGAATGATTTTGAAATTCCTAGCCGATGATACCGCCGCCACGGCAATCGAGTACGCACTGATCGCAGCCGGAATTGCTCTGGCGATTATTACTGCGGTCAATGGCCTCGGCACTCAATTGAACACAATGTTCAATTCCGTGCAGACGTCTCTCAAATGAATTTGCAAAGGCCTCCTCAATTGGGGGCCTCTTTCATTCACCTACAGCATTACTTCCGCTTCTGGCCCATCGCGTCGTTTGCTGCGGTTGCACAAAAGCGGTCGGTATCAGCGCAAAGCGGACATTGCCAACTTATGAGTACGCGGCCTAATCCGGGCCAGTCAAAAAACGCGGCGTCAGGAAAGCTCTCCTCCTCACTGCGCCCCCTCACCGATCCACTGGCACCCCTGCCCCGCGATGATATCGGCTGGAGAAGAACACCAGCGGTGGCGTATCGCGATAATCGCAAGCGGAGACTTCGGCGATGATCAGCGTGTGGTCGCTGACATCGATCTGGCGGGTGACCTCGCAGGCGAACCAGGCCATGCATCCCGACAAGCGCGGCAGGCCGTCCACGATCTCGTAGTCCGGAGCAGCTCCGCTGTTCGGCTGGCTCGCGAAATGGCGCGAGAGGTCGCGACCGTGGTCCGGCAGGACGTTGACGCAATAGCGGCCGGTCGCCGAGATCGCACGATGCATCCGTCCGGGCATGACCGAGACGAGAACTGTCGGCGGCGACAGGCTGACGGTGACGAAGCTATTGGCCGTCATGCCGCAGACACGGCCGTGCTCGTCGAGCGCGGTCAGCACCGCAACACCGGTCGCAAAGCGCGAGGCGGCTTCGCGGAATGACGCCGGGTTGGCGCTCGGCATCTCAGTTTCCGCTCGCATCTGAAATCACGCAATCGCCCTGACCGGCTCCGGAGCCGACATGCGTTCGATCCACGCCTGGATACGCTGCGGCGTGGAAATGCGATCCCACTGGCGGTCGGGATAATTGAAGTTCTCGGTGAATTCGTTCGCGAGCGCCGGGTTCTGGCTCATCGCACCGATCAGCATGCCCAGTGCTTCCGTCGGCGGCTGCAACATCACATTGGTCCAGCGCGACGCCGCCAGCACGCGATCTTGCCGCTTCAGATCGATTGTCTCGCAAAGGCGCGCATCGAGCGCATCGGCGTTGACGATCTCCTCGCCGAGCACGAAGGCCGCATAGGAGGCTACATTGGCGCCCTGGCCCATCATGGGATCAACGATGGCGTGGACATCGCCGAGCGCAATCGCGCATTTTCCATCGTCGAACTCGACCATGGTGTTGCGCACGGTCGGGACCACGCCGCCCTGCAGCAGGTCCTGCGGCTGCGCGAGATCGAAGCGTGCGGTGTCGATCCGGTCGTAGGTTGTCGGGTGATGTTTCTCCAGCTTGCCCAGCAGCACTTTCAGAAAGTGTTTTGGGTTGTCGTCGTAGCTGAGCGTCGCCAGCTCCTCCATGTCGCCGCCCGGCACGTTTTCCATCAGCAGCGCGTTGGCGATGCCGCCGAAGGTGATGGTCGGGATCACGATCATCTCGCCATGGCCGGGCGAGACCGAGAGCGTGACATTCATGGGATCGGGCTGCCGCACCCCGGTGTAGAGCCCGACACACAGCCGCCGTTGCGGCTGCGAATAAGGCGAGTGCTCCGGCCGGTAATTGAAGAGCTGGCCCAGTGGCCCCTTGCCGGTTGAGACCACCAGCAGATCGAAGCGGGCGACCAGCGGACGAATGTCGCGCTCTTCGATGCGGCGGTATTCGATCTTGCCGCCGCGATTGACGAAGTCCTGCATCAACGCGGGGAGATAGATCCGGTAGTCGACGGCGCGGCTCGCTTTCGTGAAGTCACCGCGGAAACTCAACGGCTGCGGAAAATTGAAGACATGATCGTGGTAGTAGTAATGGTCCTTCGGATCGGTCCAGTGATTGACGCCGAGATAGTCTTCGCGCGCGATCGTCACGTGGTGATGCGCCACCGTGTTGAGCAGCCGGATGTTGCGATACTCCTCCGGCGGCCGATCCGTGATGATGGTGGCGTCCACGCCATGCTTTTGCAGGTAGAGCGCGAGATGCAGGCCGGCGATCCCGGCGCCGACGATTCCGATATGGCGTGCCACGTGACTACCTCCCCTGTGATTGCTTGTTTTGAGGAACCTACCGGCCCATCGGGTTGCGCACTACGGAATAAATTGGATATAATTCATTCCAGATCGGAATGAATTATGGACCGCATCGATTGCCTGCGCGCGTTCGTACGCACCCTCGAGGGCGGCAGCTTCTCGGCTGCAGCGAAGGAGCTCGGCATCGGCCAGCCCGCCATCAGCAAGCGCATCGCGATGCTGGAGAGCGAATTCGGTGCGCAGCTGTTCTCGCGAACGACGCGAACGTTGAAACCGACGGCCGAGGCGCATCGGATCTACGATCTCGCGCGGCAGATCCTCGATCGTTTCGACATGGCGCGGGCGAGTGCCGTGGAAGCGGCGCCCCGCCCCACCGGCACGCTGAGGATCGGCGTGCCCTCGTCGTTCGGGCGCCGCTACATGATGCCTGTTATCGCCGACTATGTGCGGCTTTATCCGGAAGTACGGGTCGACATCCGCTTCAGCGAGCGGTTCGTCAATCTGGTGGAAGAAGGCATTGAGCTGGCGCTGCGGATCGGACACCTCGAGGCGAGCACACTCGTCGCTCGGCGGCTCGGCACCGTGCAGCGCTATCTGGTCGCGACACCCACCTATCTGCACGGACGGCCGATGCCGCGGACGCCGGATGACCTCGGCTCGCACCAGTGCATCGTCTATTCGCGGATGTCGCCGGCACACCAATGGGCGTTCGAATCCGAACATGGCCGTCACGTTGCATCCATCAACGGCCCCATTCACGTCGACGACGCCGATGCGATGCAGGAGGCAACGATGCAGCATCTCGGCATCGCCATCCTGCCCGACTGGAATGCAGCCGACGGCTTACGCAGCGGTGAGCTCGAGCATGTGCTTCCGGATTACAGCATCGCCGCGCTGCCCCTGCACGCGGTCTATCCCGAGACGGACTGGATGTCGCTGCGTGCGCGAAGCTTCCTGGATCTGCTGGTCGAGCGCTCCGGGCATTTTACGCCGGCTCCATCGCATACCCAGGCCGCCAAGAGTGGCGGTTGACGCTGTTCCTTCCAGCATTAAATGACGGACCATGAAGAAAATCGGATTCCTGTCCTTCGGACACTGGACACCCTCGCCGCAATCGCAGACCCGCTCGGCCAGCGATACACTGCTGCAATCGATCGAGCTTGCGGTGGCGGCTGAACAGCTCGGCGCGGACGGCGCTTATTACCGCGTGCATCATTTCGCGCGGCAGCTCGCCTCGCCCTTCCCGCTGCTTGCCGCCGTCGGCGCGAAGACCAGCACAATCGAGATCGGCACGGCCGTGATCGACATGCGCTACGAGAACCCGCTTTACATGGTGGAGGATGCGAGCTCCGCCGACTTCATCGCCGGCGGGCGGCTGCAGCTCGGCATCAGCCGCGGCTCGCCGGAGCAGGTGATCGACGGCTGGCGCTACTTTGGTTATCGCCCGGCCGATGGCCAGACCGACGCGGACATGGGCCGCCGCCACGCCGAGGTCTTCCTCGACGTGCTCCGCGGCCAGGGCTTTGCCGAGCCCAATCCGCAGCCGATGTTTCCAAACCCGCCGGGCCTGTTGCGCCTCGAGCCGGTTTCGACAGGCTTGCGCGAGCGCATCTGGTGGGGCGCCGGCTCCAACGCCACCGCAGTGTGGGCCGCAAAGCTCGGCATGAATCTGCAGAGCTCGACGCTGAAGAACGACGAGACGGGCGAGGCCTTTCACGTTCAACAGGCCGCCCAGATCCGCGCCTATCGCGCTGCGTGGAAGGAAGCCGGTCACACCCGCGAGCCCCGCGTCTCCGTCAGCCGCAGCATCTTCGCGCTGATGGACGATCGTGATCGTGCGTATTTCGGCCGGGAGGGTGGCGGCGAGGACCAGATCGGCTTCATCGACCCACGCACCCGCGCGATCTTCGGCCGCTCCTATGCCGCCGAGCCCGAGGCGCTGATCGCGCAGCTCAAGCAGGATGAAGCCATTGCGGAAGCCGATACGCTGCTGCTGACGATCCCGAACCAGCTCGGCGTCGACTATTGCGCGCATGCCATCGAGGCGATCCTGAAGCATGTCGCGCCGGCGCTGGGGTGGCGGTGAGGCACGCCGGCGATCCGCGACGAAAGAGCCGCCGCTGATGCGGCGGCCCACAATCGCTCCTGTCAATCGACCTCTAATCGCGCCAGCAATATTTCCCCTCGCGGCCAAGGTGGTATCCGGGCGGGCAGGCGCGGCCGCGATCGGGCCAGCAATATTTGCCTTCGTAGCCGACATGCGTGCCGGGAGGACACCACAGCGCTGTCCGGACCAGCGGGGATGCGTTGACGGGAGTTGCGGCAGCGGATGTCGAGTCAACGGGGGCTGCTGCGGCGGCGCCGACCGAAACCGCGAGCGCGAAGCAGCACCCGGCAAGGAACAACTTTCGTTTCAATGATTTTGACGAACGGAACATAGCGATCTCCCCGGCTGCGATACGCGGCGAGTGTCGCCGGACCGCGGATCCACCGCATCTGACATTCGTCAGATACGGGGAGAGGAAGTCCCGCCCTCACCCCGTCTTCGTCCCGGTGATCACGGCCAGCGCCTCGACAAGGCGATCCAGATCGGCCTCGTCGGTAAACAGCGCCGGCGTGACACGAATGCATTGGCCCTTGGCGACGCCGGCGCGGCGGACCGTCATGATCTTGTGGGTGTCGCGGAGCTTCACAACGGTCGCTTCGTTGTCGGCCTTACTGGTCTTGCCGGCGAGACGGAACGAGGTGATCGCGCCATATGAGCCGGCCTCATCCGGCGTCAGGATCTCGATATCCCTGAAGCCGCGGGCGCGGCTCACCCAATAGTCACGCAGATAGCGCAAGCGGGCCTGCTTCGCCGGGGCACCGATTTGCTGATGCAGGGCCACGGCCGTCGGCACCGTCAGCACGGTGGCGAAATTGACCGTGCCGGTGTGAACCCGCGAGCGGATATCGGTCTCGGCGAAATCCTCGTCGCCCATGTCGCGGTCGATCGCGGCGAGGCGGTCCTTCCTGATGTAGAGTAAGCCCACGCCGAGCGGCGCGCCGATCCATTTGTGCAGATTGAAGCCGACGAAATCGGATTCGAGATCACTGACGCGGAAGTCGATCTGTCCCCAGGAATGCGCGGCGTCGACGATGGTGTCGATGCCCTTCGCTTTCGCCATGCGCGCGATCTCGGCGATCGGCATGACGAAACCGGTGCGGTGGCTGACATGGGTCAGCAACAGAAGTCGCGTCTTCGGATTCGCCTCGAGGGCGTGGGCATAGGCATCCAGCACCGCCTGGCGGGTGGCGGGCTCCGGGATGTCGAACTTGACGACGTCGACGCTGCGGCGCGCCTTCAGCGCGTTCATCGCATATTGCATCGAATCATAATCGAGGTCGGCATAGAGCACGCTGTCGCCGGGCTTCAGCCTGTTATAGCCGGAGATGAGCAGCTGCAGCGCTTCGGTCGCGCCGCGCGTGAGCGCGATCTCCTCGGGCGCAGCGCCAACCGCCTCCGCGACCTTGGTGCGCACGGCCTCGAAATCCGCGCCGACGCGCTGCCGTGCGTAGTAGGTGTTCTGGAAATTGACCATGTCTGATAGCCGGATGAACTCGCGCCTGACCGGTTCGGGCATGATGCCCCAATAGCCGTTCTCGAAATTCACGATGTCAGGTGTCACGGCATAGAGGCCTTTCACGGCAGACCAATAGGTCTTGTCCGTCGCGATCGCGGCTCCGGTCGGCGATGGCGGCAGACCCTCGGCTGCCATTGCAGGCGTCGCGAGCGGGACCACAGCTGCGGCCGCGAGGCCTTTCAGGATCGACCGGCGGTCGGACGAAATCGTTTTGATCAGATTCATATCGGCCTCTACGGATGCGCGACGAAAAGAGCCGCAATCAATAGAGCGCGAATGACAGGACAGTGACAGTGGGGTGATGCGATCCAGCGTCGAAAAAGCGCTGTGGGCTACGAGGCCCTCACCCGGCCTTCACACTCGCATCGATCAGCAGCTTCGCCGCCGCGAGTGCCGACTGCGCGGGACCATCTTCGGATTGCTGGCCGGTGACGTAGATGCCTTCGATCAGGAGCAAAAGCGCATCGCCGAGCACGTTCGGCTGGCGTGCGCCCATTTGGGCCGCGAGTTCGCGCAGGCGCTTGCGAAAGACTTTCTTGTGCGCTTCGGCAACCTGGCGGGCGGGATTGTCGCGCGCGGGATATTCCACCGCGGCATTGCTGAGACCGCAACCGCGATAGCCTTTCGCAACGGCGCGCGGCGCGAGCTGGCCGATATAGGCGAGCACATGATCGCGCGCGTTGCTGTAGGTCTTGCCGCTGGGGCGTTCGAAACTCTCCCAGAAGTTCAGGTCGTAGTCGCGCAAATAGGCGGCGGCGAGATCGTCCTTCGAGGCAAAGCTGCGATAGAGGCTCGGTTTTGTCACGCCGGCACGGTCCACGACTTCGTCGACGCCGACGGCGCGGATGCCCTCGCGGTAGAACAATTCGCTGGCGGAGGCGCGAATCCGGTCGGCGGCGCGAAGCGGCGCGTCCGCAGGTTTCTCGGCTTTTTTCGGCATGGCTTCGTCCGATCTCGAGTCCGGGGCTTGACAATGTTACTGACCGGTACGTATTAGTACCGCATCGCAATACGTACCGGTAAGTAACATGCCCCCAGTCTCCGTTCAATCCTCCCCGCTTTCCCGGCGGCCGTTCGGCCAAAAATATGCGTTCGTGGTCGTGGCCGTGATCTTCCTGGCACTGCTCGCCTCCGCGGGCCTGCGCGCGACGCCAGGCGTGCTGATGCTGCCGCTGCAGAAGGCCTTTGGCTGGGATGTCAGCGTGGTCTCGTCGTCGGCAGCCGTCGGCATTTTCCTCTATGGCCTCGCCGGTCCGTTCGCGGCCGCCGTGATGCAGCGCTTCGGCATCCGCCGCACGGTGCTCGGCGCCTTGGTGCTGATGTCTGCTTCGACGGCGGCGAGCTACTTCATGACCGCGCCGTGGCAGTTGTTCGTGACCTGGGGGTTGCTCTCCGGCATCGGCTCGGGCGCCGTCGCCAACGTGCTCGGCGCCACCATCGTCAATCGCTGGTTCACGACTAACCGCGGCCTCGTCATGGGACTTTTGACCGCGAGCACCGCGACCGGCACGCTCATTTTCATGCCGGGTCTTGCCTCGCTGGTCGAATATGGCGGCTGGAAGCCGGTGGTGCTGACGGTTGCCGCGTGCTCCGCGGCGCTGATCCCGCTGGTCTATTTTCTGGTGCCGGAGCGGCCCGCCGCGATCGGCCTGCGCTCCTATGGCAGCGCGCATGATGATCAGCCGATGGCGCCCATGCAGGGCAATCCGTTCGTCGCCGCGATCAACAACCTCGTTCGCGCGGCCCAGACGCCGACCTTCTGGTTCCTGTTCGCGACCTTCTTCATCTGCGGCTTCACCACCAATGGCCTCGTCGGCACGCATCTGATCGCATTCTGCGGCGACCACGGCATCTTCGAGGTGCAGGCAGCTAGCCTGCTGGCGTTGATGGGCTTCTTCGACCTGTTCGGCACCACGCTGTCGGGCTGGCTCACCGACCGCTTCGATCCGCGCAAGCTGCTGTTTTTCTATTATGGCCTGCGCGGGCTGTCGCTGATCTACCTGCCCTACTCCGACTTCTCGTTCGTGAGCCTGTCCGTGTTCGCCGTGTTCTACGGCCTCGACTGGATCGCGACCGTGCCGCCGACCGTGCGCATCGCCAACGAAGCCTTCGGCGACAAGAACGCGCCGCTGATCTTCGGCTGGGTCGTCGCCGGCCATCAGCTGGGCGCTGCCAGCGCCGCGTTCTTCGCCGGCTTCATGCGCTCGTCACAGGGTGATTACATGCAGGCCTTCATGATCGCAGGCCTCACCGGTATCATCGCGGCCGTGCTGTCGCTGATGATCGGCCGGCGGCCGGTGCAGCCGCAGCTCGCCACGGCGTGACGCGCACGACGTTGCCCGACACGACGTTGTCTCGATGCGACGTTGACCGATACGACTTGGGGTGGAGGTTGACTTCAACCACCACCCCCGACAATGATCCCGCGGGGATCATGTGGAATGAGCAGGGGCAATGAAGGGCACGGGTTCGCCGCCAAGGTGCGGGTGAACCGTTTTGTTCTCACCGTCATCCTGCGTTTCGGTCGCTATGCGGTGCTTCCGGTCGTCGCATTGGCCTGCGTGATCCTGGCCATCTGGCTCCTGGCCTTCGATCGCTACACGATCGCTGCGCTGGTGACGGCACCGATCGTGTTCTCGATCGTCCTGGGCGCCGCGGCGCTCGCGGTCGGCCTCCTGCTGCTGCCCTCGCGCAAGCATCGCGAATTTGAAGCCAACGAAGACATCGCTCCGGGCCTTTGGGCGATGTGGCAGGAGCTGGATCGCAGCTTCGTCCGGTCACGGCGCACACTGCTCATCAGCAAAGATTTCAATGCCTCGATCGGCGAAGTCAGCCGCTATGCTGGCCTGTTCGGACAGCACGTTACGATGACCGTCGGCTTGCCGATGCTGATCGTTCTGGACGAGCCTGCGGTACGCGCCGTCGTTGCCCACGAGGTGGCACACGCCCGGCTTCGACACACGTCGGGCGGCAACAATTTGTGGGATTTCATCATCGCCTCGGAGAACGTGCTGCACTACGCCGATCCCGATAGAACCATCTCGGGGCGCATCGCCCGTATCCTGCTTCAATCGCTGGTGTCCTGGCTCGAGAAGGAATATCGCGCGCTGTCACGGGAGAACGAGCTTCAAGCGGATCTCGGATCGGCGGAGCAGGTTGGACACGCCGACGCGGCGCGCGCGCTGGTGCTGATGGAGGCTTGCGGGACGCGCCTCGTCGATCTCGTGTACAAGCCTCTGGAGACAGAAATGCTGGGCGCGATCAGCGCGCCGCGGCCGCCCTTTGAGCGCATCTTCAAGCAGCTCGGGGACATCACGGCGCCGGAGCCGATGGCGGCCGCGGCCGCCGCAGGCCTGACCCGCGAGCACGATCTCGATACGACCCATCCTCCCTTCGCCAAGCGGCTCGCCAATCTCGGCTATGCCGACATTCCCGAGATCAATCCGGTTCGCACCTCCGCCATAGACCAGCTGCTGTCACGGGATGCGGCAAGGGACATCCCTGCGCGTTTCGACGCAGAATGG
>JAEWHT010000146.1 GCA_023387695.1 Pseudomonadota bacterium
GGATACGACATGCCCTATCTCGACGTGGGCGAGGACAGGGACAGGCCGCCGCTGGTCTGCGTGCACGGCTCGCTGTCCGACTTCCGCGTCTGGGGCTGCGTGCTCGGACCGCTGACGCAGCGGCACCGGATGATCGTGCCCAGCTTGCGGCACTTCTTCCCGGATCACTGGAACGGTGTCGGCGACACCTATTCGATCGCCCAGCATGTCAGCGACGTCATCACGTTCATCGAGAAGCTCGACCTCGGGCCGGCCGATCTGATGGGCCATTCCCGCGGAGGACACATCTGCTTCCGCGTGGCGCAGCAGCGGCCTGACCTGCTGCGGCGGCTGGTGCTCGCCGAGCCCGGCGGTGAGCTCGATGCGAGCCTTGATCCTGACTATGCCGGCGGTCCCTCGCCGCTGCTGGCGCGCTTCACGGCCTCAGCCGAGAAGATCGCGGCAGGCGATGTCGATGGTGGGCTTGCCGTGTTCGTCGACACGCTGGAAGGGCCCGGCACATGGCCGCGGCTGCCGGCGATGGTGAAGCAGAATCTGCGCGACAACGCCTATACGCTGATTGGCCAGGTCCGCGATAATCGTCCGCCGTTCTCGAAGGCGGATGCGGAATCGATTCTGATGCCGACACTGTTCATCCTGGGTGCGCGGACCAAAGGGCTGCTGCCGAAGGTGCTGCATGCGCTCGCGGCGCATGTGCCCTATTCGAAGACGGCGATCATCCCGAACACGACACATCCGATGTTCGAGCAGGCGCCGCAAAAATACTCCGAAGTCGTTCTCGATTTTCTGGCGAGCTGATCATGCAAAGCTTTCGCGTCGACGGTTACGACATGGCCTATCTCGAGGTTGGGCAGGGTCACCCGCTGGTCTGCGTGCACGGCACGCTCGGTGATTTCCGCACCTGGTATTCGGTACTCGGACCGCTGTCGAAAAACCACCGGGTGATCTCGGTGAGCCTGCGGCACTTCTTCCCTGAACATTGGGACGCCGTCGGTGACGACTACAAGATGGCGCAGCATGTCGCTGATACGATCGCCTTCATCGAGCAGGTGAAGCCCGGACGAGTCGATCTGATGGGCCATTCGCGCGGCGGCCATATCGCGTTTCGCGTGGCGCAGGCGCGGCCGGATCTGCTGCGCAAGCTGGTGCTGGCGGAGCCGGGCGGCGATCTCGATGCGAGCCTGCCGCTGCCGGAAGGCACGCCCGCGCATCCGCCGCTCGCTGCCAAGACGATGCGCTCGGTAGAGATGATCCGCGCCGGCGACATCGAGGGCGCGCTACAGAACTTCTATGAGGGCATCGAAGGCGACGGCATGTGGCGGCGCGTGCCGGCGGCGGCCAAGCAACAGCTGCGCGACAACACGCTCACCTTCCTCGGCCAGATCAACGAGCAGCGCAGGCCCTACACGCTTGCCGATGCGCAGGCGATCAAGACGCCGACGCTGTTGATCGGCGGCGGCGCGACCACCGGCAGCCTGTCGGTGATGTGGCGCGTACTGGCCGAGCACATCGTGGGCGCGCAGACGGCAGTGATCCCCAATGCCGGACACTGGATGTTCGAGCAGGCGCCGCAAGAGTTCGGCGAGGTGGTGAGCAAGTTTCTGGCCGGGTAGCAGCAAGCTTTTGCCCTAACCCCGAAAACAACCCCATGCACAGTAGACAGCCTCAATAAAATCAAAGGCTTATCCGATCGAAAACGGCGGCATTGACGGCCTCCCCTTACCGACCTATTTTCGAATACGGAATTCCGTATTCTCTTTCGGAGCCGCCGGCGTGATTCCTCTCGACCCGCTCCCGAGCCTGATCGACCAGGTCTATGCACGGATCCTGGAGGCGATCTCCGATCGCACGCTTCAGCCCGGCCAGCGCATCCGGCAGAACGAACTCGCCGACAAGCTCGGCGTCTCGCGCCAGCCGGTGTCGCATGCGCTGCATCTGCTGCATCGCCAGGGGCTCGTCGCCGAAAGCGGCAAGCGCGGCTTTGAAGTCACCCAGCTCGATCCCGCGCGCATTCGCCAGCTGTATGAGGTGCGCGGCGCCATCGATGCGCTCGCGGCGCGGCTCGCTGCCCAGCGCGCGGGAACCGACGCGGCAGGACGCGCCCGGCTTGAGGCGGCGCTCGCCGCGGGGCGACGCATTGATCGCAAAACTGTTCTCACCGAGCTGATCGCGCTCGATGTCGAATTTCACCGCGCCATCTACCAGCTCGCCGGCAATCCCGTGATCGAGGAGACGATCACGCCGCAATGGCCTCATATGCGCCGTTCGATGGCAACCGTGCTGTCGGAGCTCGACTATCGCGGCAGCGCCTGGGCCGAGCACGCCGATATCGCCAAACACATTCTCGGAGGTGATGCGAATGCCGCCGAGCGCGCGGCGCTGGCGCATGCGCAGACGGCAGGACGGATGACTGAGGAGAGATTGAGGGCGACGGACGAGGTGGCGGCGTAGCTCGCTGTCATTCCGGGGCGATGCGCAGCATCGAGCCCGGAATCCATCGAGCGTCATACGCTGAGGAGAAATGGATTCCGGGTTCGCGCTTTGCGCGCCCCGGAATGACAACAATAAACAAGACAGGAGGACGACCCATGAAACTATCTCCGGAGCAATTGGAGTTCTTCCATCGCGAGGGCTGGCTGTTCCTGCCCGAACTGTTTGCCCAAGAAGAGGTCGATCTCCTCGCGCGCGAGGCGGTGGGTATCTATGACGCTAACCGGCCGGAAGTCTGGCGCGAGAAGAGCGGCGCGCCGCGCACGGCATTTGCTGCGCATCTCTATAACGAGGCCTTCGGCATTCTGGGCGCGCATCCGCGCATGATCGACCCGGTCGAGCAGCTCTTCGGCGAGCCTGTTTACATGCACCAGTTCAAGATCAACGCGAAATCGGCCTTCACCGGCGACGTCTGGCAGTGGCACCAGGATTACGGCACCTGGAAGCGCGACGACGGCATGCCGGAGCCGCGTGCGATGAACATCGCGATCTTCCTCGACGAAGTCATGCCGATCAACGGCCCCTTGATGTTGGTGCCGCGCAGCCAGAACGCCGGCGATCTCCAGGCCTCGCATGACCTTTCGACGACGTCCTACCCCCTGTGGACGCTGGACGAAGACACAGTGACGCGCCTCGTCAAGCAGGGCGGCATCGTCGCGCCGACCGGCAAGCCCGGCGGCATGCTGATGTTCCACGGCAATCTCGTGCACGGCTCGGCCGGCAACATCACGCCCTACCCACGCAAGATCGTGTACCTGACGCTGAATGCGATTTCGAACTACATCCGCACCCCGACGCGGCCGGAATACATCGCGCACCGCGATTTCGCGCCGATCAAGACGGTGGATGATGACGCGCTGGTGCGGCTGGCTCGTGCGCCGAGGCAGGCAGCGGAGTAAGGCACTCTCGTGCCCCGGACGCAGCGCAGCACGTCAGTGATGCGCTGCTGAGCCGGGGCCCATGCGATACGAATCATTTCTTTCTGGGTCCCGGCTCTGCGAAGCAGCGTTTCACGCTGCATCGCGTCCGGGACACGATCATTGTCAGGACGTTTCCCATGAACCTCTTCCGCATCCTCCAGGCCCGCGCATCCGGCGGAATGCCTGTTCGTGTCGCGCTGATCGGCGCCGGCAAGTTCGGCTCGATGTTTCTCGCGCAGGTGCCGCACACGCCGGGACTTCAGGTGCCTATCATCGTCGACATCGATCGCGACCGCGCGCGCGATGCCTGCCGCACTGTCGGCTGGAGCGCCGAGCGCATCGCGGCAACTACGTTTACCGATGACGGCGCACGCGCCATTGCAGGCGGCGCAGTAGATGTGGTGGTGGAGGCGACCGGTAACCCGGCTGTCGGCATCCGCCATGCGCGCGCCGCGATCGCGGCGGGCAAGCATATCGTGATGGTGAACGTGGAGGCCGACGTGCTGGCCGGCCCCCTGCTCGCCGAGGAAGCGCGCAAGGCCGGCGTGGTCTATTCGCTCGCCTATGGTGACCAGCCGGCGCTGACGGCGGAGATGGTGGACTGGGCCCGCGCTACCGGCTTTCGTGTCGTCGCCGCCGGCAAGGGCACCAAATATCTCCCGGCCTATCACGACGTGACGCCCGACGGCGTCTGGCAGCATTATGGCCTCACCGCCGGCGAAGCGCAGTCGGCCGGCATGAATCCGCAGATGTTCAACTCCTTCCTCGACGGTACCAAATCGGCGATCGAGATGGCCGCGATCGCCAATGCCTGCGAACTCGACGTGCCCGCGGAGGGACTTTTGTTTCCGCCGTGCGGCGTCGACGATCTGCCGCACATCATGCGGCCACGATCGCGCGGCGGCGTGCTGGAGCGGTCCGGCGTGGTCGAGGTCGTCTCTTCGCTCGAACGCGACGGACGACCGGTGTTTCGCGATCTGCGCTGGGGCGTCTATGTCGTGCTGGAAGCGCCGAACGACTACGCCGCCGATTGCTTCAAGCAATATGGACTGAAGACCGACGCCAGCGGACGCTTTGCCGCCATGTACAAGCCCTATCATCTGATCGGGCTCGAGCTGAACATCTCGGTGCTGTCAGCGGCACTGCGGGGCGAGCCGACCGGGCAACCCGTCGGCTTCCGCGGCGACGTCGCGTCCGTGGCCAAACGCAATCTGCGCGCCGGCGAGATGCTGGACGGCGAAGGCGGCTACACTGTGTGGGGCAAGCTGGTGCCGTCGGCCACGAGCCTGAAGGCAGGCGCCCTCCCCATCGGCCTCGCGCATCGCCTCAAGCTGAAGCACGACGTCCCCCACGGCGAGATCGTACGCTGGAGCGACGTCGAACTCGACGCGAATAACGAGACGATCAAGACCAGGAAGGCGATGGAGGCGGCGTTCGCGAAATAGCGGATGCGCACATCGTTGGTTGGAAAACATTGCGCGCATTCAAAAGCTGCGCCGAAACGGATGCCGCTGGAGTAAGATCGGGCCGCATAAATCATGGCCGGATTGCGTTATGTGGACACGGAGAGACACGATCACCGGCGTCGTTTCGGCAGCGGCCACAATCTGGACGCACGCCCGAGCAGGAGCACAAATGCCATCAACTGCCAGTGCATTGACTCCGACCGGCAAGCTGCGCGCCGCCGTGATCGCTTCCAACCCTGTTTTGGCTACGCGACAACCCGACGGCACACTGGGCGGCGTTTCGGTCGCAATTGCCAAAGCGCTTGCCGCGCAACTTGCCGTCCCGATCGACCTCCGGCCGTACGACAACCCGGCACAATATAACGAGAGTCTTGCGACCGACGACTGGGATATCGGGCTTGCGGCGCGGGATCCATCTCGTGCCGAGTATCTGACTTTCAGCACAACATTCATGGAGGTCGATAACGGCTATGTCGCGCGCGCGGGGGCGACCCCGACGAACGCCGACGATGTCGATCGTGCGGGTGTAAAAATCGCCGTCGCAAGAGGCAGCGCACCTCACAATGTCCTGCTGCGTCTGATCAAGAATGCCGAAATCGTGCCAGTGCCAGGTGGCTTCGAAGCGGCACGCGACGCGCTGGCGACGGGAAAGGCCGATGTCTATGGTGAAAACCTGCACCTCGCTCACCGTATCGCCGATGCCCTGCCCGGCGCACACGTGCTAGCCGGACATTTCAATGTCGTGCAAATTGCGATTGGGATTCGCAAGCGAGCTGCTGACGCCCTTCCGATGGTCGACGCATTCGTTAGCAAAGCGCGGTCTGACGGGACCGTCCAGAAAGCCATCGACGAAGCCGGCTTGCGCGGCGTTCGGGTCCCGCAACCTGCGTAGTCAAACCGCGATGAGCGGCAGTTCATGTCCAGGCAAGCTATTGAACAAGCACTGCCACTAGCCCTTCAGGCCAAGCTCGATCTCCAAAGCGTAAGCGCGGCTCTCGCCAGGCATCAGCACGGCTTCGGTTCCATTCACCTTGGCGCTCGTGCAGGGCTCGATCGCAACCACGCAGGCGTGCGGCCGCAGATCGTGCCAGAGCTGAAGATGCGGAAGCGTGCTGACGTCGAACCTGACGGCAATCTCCAGCGTCATGCCGTGGTCCATCGGGGTCGCGAGCCTGCAAACGGCGGTAGCGCCATCTCCCTCGGCGGGAAAGCTGACGGATTCGGACAATAACGAGACGTCTGGCAGTGATTTCACTTCAAGCAGCCGTCGCGCGCCAAGGGTCACGGTTGATCCCGGCGCGAGAGCCGGATAGCCGAAATTGAAGTGATAAAGGCTTGCCTGCGGCGCGGGCTCGTTTGAAAGGTTGGTGACCTCGTCACGAATTCGCAGCAGGTTGCCGCCGATGGGCGCCTCGAGCCGACGCTTGAGACGCAGCGCTTCGCCGCCGGCGCGGAACTGCATGACCTCGCCCTCGCAGTAGAGCACGGGCTCGCTCCGATTCCAGTCTTCGCCATGCGCCGTCACGCGCGCCGGCGTGAACGGCAGCCGGCCGTGCATGGGATGACCGGGAACGGGCTGTCGAAAATGGTCGAGGCCGCACGTGACGAGGAATCCGGAATTGGTGCGGCTGTAGCCGCGCCCGCCATCCTCCTCCGGATGGTGCAGATGCGGGCTGCGGAAGCCGGCCATGCTTTGCCAGCCGACCGGCATGCCTTTCCACCAGAGCGGTCCGATGTCGAGCGATCGGTCGGCGAGTGCCCAGAAATCGAGGCCGCCGCCATTGGAGAAGGCCAACGCGGCGACGCCGCGCTCGACCCCGTCGTCGAGCACAATGCGCCGGACGCTCGCGAACTGCCTGAGATCGCCGACCTTGGTGCGCAGGTCCTTAGCCGTCACGGAGACATCTCGCGTTGGGCCGCCGGTTCGGGCAAGTCTAGCCTGCCGAAAGCCTCGGGCGGGGCCTCGTTGGCCGCCATGAGCCGCGCCATCAGCGCGACAAGGCGTGCCTCCTGCGCCTCATTCTTCACGGGCTGTTGCTGGCCTGGATCGCTGGCGAGGTCATAGAGCCGCGTATCGTTCTCAAGCAGTGCACCAGGGCCGTAGTTGAGATACATCGGCGAGCGTTCGATGACGGGGACCTTTAACAGCTTCGCACCTTTGGTGAACGGAAAGCCGTCCGATAGCGACGCGCCGGCCAGTTCCTCCGGCAGGAATGGCGAACGGATATGCGTCGGCATCACAGTGTACTGGAAGATGTCCTGCGCCTTCAGGTCCGCAGGGAAGCGATGATAGGTGTAGTGGCCGTCAGTCACGTTCACCGCGCCACCGAAATAGCCGAACAGCGCTGCCTCGCGTAACGGCTGTGAGGATCGCGCGGCCTTCAGGATCGAATGGCCCTCCATCTCGCGCGGTGGCGCCACATCGAACAGATCGAGGAATGTCGGTGCGAGATCGATGGACTGTGTCAACACTCCGCTACGCGCACCGGGTTGCGGGCGCCGCGGATCATGCACAAACAGCGGAATGTGCACGATTTCCTCATAGAGGTTCATGCGGTTCTTGGCCCAGAAATCGTGCTCGCCGAGCAGAAAGCCGTGATCGGTGGTGACGACGAGCGCGGTGTCCTTCCACATGTCGCGGCGGTCGAAATCGTCGAGCAACTGTCCGAGCAGGAAGTCGCACATCGACACCACAGCATAGTAATTCGCTCGCAATTCCTCGCATTCGGCCGGCAGCTCGTCGACCCGGCCATAGCGCGGCCAGTCGCGGATCGGTCCGTTCCAGCCGCTGTCGAACGGCGCTTTGAAGCGAGCCGGCGCATGGAATGGCTCATGCGGATCGAAGGTCTCGAGCTGGAGTAACCAATTGTCGGCGTCGTAATTGCGGTCAAGGAAATCGAAGGCGTGCGCGAAGCACTGGACCGACGGAAAGTCTTTCTCTTCCTTGATGAACTCGCGGTTGATGATGTTCTGCGAGTGGTACTTGCGCCGGTCGGTGGTGAATTGGCGGGCGTGATACATCTCGCGCAGCCGCTCCCAGTGTGGCTGCACCATCGCCTTCCAGGGGTCGCCCTCCTGGCCGCGCACGAATTCATAGCTGTCATAGCGATTGTGGTACGTCGCGCCGCCGTCTTCCCAATAGTGGAAATGATCGGTGATGAGGTGACTGTAGATGCCGGCGTGATGCAGCAGCTCGGGCATCGCATTGTCGAACGGCTCGAGCGGCCCCCAGCTCCGGTGCAGAAAGCTGAGCCGGCCGGTGAGGAGGTCGCGCCGTGCCGGCATGCAAGGAAGGCTGCCGACATAATGGCGGTCGAAGGTCAGCGTCTTCGCGGCAAGGCGGTCGAAGTTCGGCGTCGGAATCCGGCTGCCGCCATAGGCGCCAAGCAGATGGCGGTTGAGGGAGTCGAAGAGAACGAAGACCGTCTTCATGGCATTTCCTTCGTTGGTCGCGTCTTATTTCACGGCGCCTTGGGTGAGACCCGCCACGATGTAGCGCTGCCCGATGATGAGCAGCACCAGTGCGGGAAGGATCGAGAGCGCAGCGGCAGCTGCCATCTGCGTGTAGAGAATCTCGTAATCCTGCGCGAATTTGGCGATCGCGACCGGCACGGTCGCGGTCTGCTTCATCGTCAGCGTCAGCGCGACGCCAAAGTCGTTCCAGCTGAACACGAAGGTCAGGATGGCTGTCGCAGCAAGGCCCGGTGCGATGATCGGCGTGACGATCCGCCACAACAGGACCGGCGTCGTAGCACCGTCGAGCCGCGCGGCTTCCTCGAGCTCGACCGGCACATCACGCACGAACACCCCCATCAGCCACAAGGCCATCGGCAGATTGAGCACGGTGTGCGCAAGCACGACGGCCGTCAGCGTGTTGTCGAGGCCGACGGTCCGCATAATAGTGAACCAGGCGCTCGCCAGTGCCAGCGGCGGAAACATGTGAAAGACCAGCGCCCAGCCGAGGAAGACGTGCACGAACCAGCGCGGCCACGACATCCGGTTGAGCGACCAGGCGGCCAGCGTCGCGGCAATGAGGCAGATCAGCGTGCTCAGTGTCCCGACGACGAGCGAGTTGCGATAGTTGACGAGAAAATCCGAGGTCTTCGAGAACAGCACCTCGTTGAAATTCTTCAGCACCGGCGTGAACCAGAACGCACCCGAGAGCAGCGAGATCTGGGTGCGAAATCCCGCAGTGACGACCCAGACAACGGGAATGAGCACGAGCAGCGCCGCCGCGATCAACAGGGCATGAATTGCCAGGGCCCGAGCGCTTGGCAACATCTTCATTTCGCGCCCCCCATCCGCCCGCGCGCCGCGAAAGCGGCCGACAACAGAATGCAGGTCATGAAGATGATCGCGACCGACATCGCCGAGCCATATCCGGTCTGGTCCTCGCGGAAGAAGCGCTGATAGAGCGTGAAGCTCATCACCTGAGTCGACGTTCCCGGCCCGCCACCGGTCAGGAGGTAGACCTCGTCGAAGACCTTGAACGCGAGCACGAGGCGGAAGGCGAAGGTCACCATGATGGTCGGCAGCATCATCGGCAGCGTGACGTAAGTCAGTTCCTGCCAACCGCTGGCGCCGTCGATCTTGGCGGCTTCGTAGACGTCCTGGGGCAGCGACTGCAGGCCGGCGAGGAACAGCAGGAAGCAGAACGGCGTCCAGTGCCAGATGTCGACGAAGATCACCGAAGCGAGCGCGGTATTGGCCGAACCGAGCCAGTTGAGCGGATCGATGCCGACCAGCCCGATGGCCTGGTTGACGAGGCCGAAATCGAAATTGAGCAGGAGTTTCCAGATCGCTCCGACGACGATGCCGGGAACCAGGATCGGCAGGATGAAGATGGTGCGATAGAGCAACCGGCCGCGCGTCACACCGGTGCAGAGCAATGCGAGCACGAAGCCGCACAGCATTTGCCCGCCAACGGCAAACAGCGCAAACAGGATGGTGTTGAGGATGCCGGCGCGGAACAGCGTGTCGCCGGCAAGAGCGCGGTAGTTGTTCAGGCCCGCGGGAGCGAAGCTCGAATGGCCGCCGCTCCAGCTCACGGTGAAGAAGCTCGTCGCGAACAGATTGACGAGCGGCAGCACGCTGAGCGCGAGCAATAGCAACAATCCCGGCGACAGCGTCAGCCAGCGCCACAGCCGCTCGTCGAGGCCGTGTTGAAAGTCGGCCGCGGTCGGCTGGCTCGCGGTCGCTGATGGCTCGGCGACCACCGCTCCGATTTGCGCGGCAGCACTCGCGGTCGGCTTCATCATCGGCCTCAGGGCAGCGCGGGCAGTTTGCCGGTGTTGTAATTGTGCCTGGACATCACGCCATGGATCTGCTCGGCCATCCCGTTGAGAGCCTGCGCCGAATTGGTGTTGCCGGCGACGGCCTGGTTGAGGCCCAGCTCGAGGATCGAGATCACCTCGCTTGCTTCAGGGAATTGGTAGATGTTGACGGCGTGCGGCAAGGCTTCGCCGAGCGGCTTCATCCAGCGGTAGCGACGCTCCTGCGCGATCGGGTCGCGATAGGTGGCAGCGCTGACGGGAATCCCGCCGACCTTGGCATTGGCGAGCTGCGCTTCCTTAGTCTGGAACCAGCGCAGGAATTCCAGCGCGCTCCGCTTGCGATCATCGGGCACGTTGCGGGCAATACCACCAAGCCAGTGGCCGAGACCGGGCCCGGTGGAAAGGCCGTCGGCGTGCGGCGTGACTGCGAAATCAACCTTGTCGATCACGGCGGATTTGTCGGGATCGTCCATCTGCGACCACGCCGAAACCACGACCATGATATGCGCGGCCTTGCCGGTCAGCATGTTCTGGATCACCTCGGCCTGGTCGAGCGAGGCGGTCTGCGGATGGCCGGCTTCCTTGGCGATCCGCAAATAATAATCGAGCGCGGTGCGACCGGCCTCGTTGTTGAGTGTGACGGTGTAGTCGCCGGCCGCCTGGTTCTTGAAGATGCCGCCGCCGAAGCCGTAGAGATAGGGATAGAAGTCGTAGCTGACCGAGGCCGGGCCGCGGGCGCCGCGCTGGACGATGCCGTAGCGGCTCGGCGGCTTGTGCAGCTTCTTCGCGTTGGCCTCGAGCTCGGCAAAGGTCTCCGGCGCCTTGAGGCCGGCATCCTTGTAGAGATCGCTGCGATAATAAAGCAGCGGGATCAGCGGCGAGATCGGCACCGACATCAGCTTGCCTGTCGCCGACATCGTCTTCTTGTCCGCATCGAAATAGACCGTATTGTCGAGCGTATAGACGTCCGGATCGAGCTTGAAGGACGGATCGATCGCCGAGATGGGCTCGACGAAGCCACCGAAATACATCTCGGCGGTCCAGCCGGAGTTCATGATCAGGAGGTCGTATTGGCCGTTTGCCGCGCGCACCGAGTTGCGTTGCTTCTCGAGCGATCCCGCAAACGGATTGACGTCGAGCTCGACCTGGTTGCCGGTCTCCTTCTCGTAGAGCTCGACCACCTTGCGGAAGCTGTCGAACCAGGGCGACTGGTTGATCACAATGGTCATCGGCGCGACCTTGGCCGCCGCCGCGTATCGCCACGGCGCAGCGAGCCCGAGGGCAACCGCGCCACCTGCACCAACAATTTGACGGCGCGTCAGGCCGCGCTTCCCGCTCTGTCCCGGCATCTCAATCCTCCCGCCCGCGCTTCGGCCGATTCCGGCTCTCTCGGATGCCAAGCAAAACAGGATTCAGGTATTCTTACAAAGAGATAATTGTGCCGTAGGTATAGCTAAAAGCTATGTTTTTCGCCTTTCCTTGCGGCTCGTAGGCTCCGCGGCACAGGCGGCCTTGAGCGCGTCGATGATCCCCGCGGCCGCCGGTGACACCCAGCCGTCCTTTCGCGTGATGATTCCGGCATCGCGGGTCAGCGCAAGCTCGGGAACATCGAGCATGACGAGGCCGTCGCCTTCCGGCGTTTGCAGTGTCTTCGACACGGTCGTCGCGAGCGCGTCGGAGTGCCTGAGGACATTGAGTTGAAGCGCGACCGAACCGCTCTCGAGCATGCTCTTCGGCGGCGGCAGGTCATTGGCGACGAACAGCGCATCGAGCCGGCGATGAGCCCGCGTCGCATGCGGTGGTTTGATCCAGGGATATTGCAGGAGATCGCTCATTCCGACCCGCCGGCGTCGGGTCAGCGGATGATCGCGGCGGCAACAAACGCCGAGCCGGTCGGATGTCAGGGTCAGCGTCTCGAATTCCCGCTGGTCCTCGGGCGAGGGAATCTCGGCGACGACGAAGTCGAGTTCGCCTTGCCTCAGCGCACGGAGCAGCGACTCGTCGAAGCCCGCCTCGACGCGGACGCGGACCGACGGATGTGCCGAGATCGTCCGCGCGAGCGCGGAGGGAAGATATCGTCGCAGCCATGTCGGGCCGGCGCCGATCACGACCGTGCCGACGGCACCGGACCGTTGCGCGTTGATCTCGTGGCCGGCATCCTTCAATTGGACATGCACGGCTTCGGCGTGACGCAGCAGCGTGGTTCCGAACGACGTTAGCGCAACGCCGCGGGGCAGCCGCTCGAACAATTTGACGCCGAGCTGGTCCTCGAGCAGCTTGATGCTCTTGGTGAGGGTCGGCTGGGCGATGTTCAGATCCGCCGCGGCAAGCGATATGTTCTTGCGCTGCGCGACACGCAGGAAATATTCGAGCTGTCGGAAGTCCATCGCTGCCCGTACCCCAGACGAGTATCTGCCTTCCGGGTTGTCGCGCCGGGGAGATGCTGTTCCGCAGCGGATACTCTGAAAGCGAGGGCTAGTTAATACCGGCTATTCAACCGTGACAACCGATCGGTTCTAGCTCTCGGCGCGCCGAGCCTGCCTGGCATTGGGCATGAGGTCGATCAGGCCGAGATCCACGAGCGTACGATGGAAGCGACGTTTCCGTTCGGACGACGATGCGAAGTAGGCTTCGCCGCAATCATCCAGCAAGCTGGCGCGGGTGGCAAAGATCGGATCGAGCGCAATGCCGGCCCGTTGCAAGGCAACAGTTCCAAGGAAGGCGATATCGAGGTCGGCGCCTCGTCCGGGAATGAGGTGGGGGATATTGAGGGCTTCTATCGCGTAGAATGTCCGAAACGGTCGCCGCCCATCTGCCTGATGTTTCAGGTGTCGATCGATCTGCTTCGTCAGCACGGGTTGATGATCCCCATAGTGCACGATGAGAATTGGCCGCTCGGGGAAGCGGGTCGCCAGCCGGGCTCTGAGCTTTTGCCAGGTTGACGCGGTCTCCGCCAGTCGCGTGTAGTATTCGGCATATCCGGCATCGGGGAGGCTCGCCATGGCAAAGGCGCGCTCTTTCTCGAATTGGCCAGATGGCACAAGCTGCCGGCTGTGCGGGCCGTGATTGAAGTTGGTCAGCGCATAGAGGAATCTCGGGGTCGGGTCGTCAGCGACCCTCTTGGCATACGCATCGATGACCGCATCCAGAAACATCGCGTCGGAGTTCGTTGCTTCGAAACGGCCGGCATCGAATGGCGGAGGAAGCTCGTCGACGAAGATGCGCTCGTCGATGCCGATCGAGCCGTAGAATTTGTCGTAGCTGAGAAAGCCGCGGCGGCAGCTGGAGATCAACGACGTCTTGTAGCCGAGCGACGCCAGCGAACGTGGCAAGCTGCTATGAAAGCGGCCGGCGCCCTTCTGGAAGAGGTAATAGGCGCTTGAACCGAAGCTGGCGCTGGAAAGACCGGTGAGCAGGCTGAATTCGGATTGCCACGAACCTCCACCGAAGATGTCGACGTTCAGGCAGCCGAATTCCCCATCCGGCGGCGACAGAAAGGCTTCGACGGTCGGCTCGACCGGCAGTCCGAAGATGCGCGGGTCGAAGACGGACTCATGCTGGATGACGATGATGTCAGGAGAACAGGCGGAGCGCGCAGGCGTCGCGTCCCTCAATGGCAATGGCTCGTTGGCGATATCGCTCAGCGAGAGCGCGCCGAACTGACGCCAGCACGCGGGATCAACCAGCGAGGCTACGAAGGTCGTATAGAACGACCGTCCTTGCGTCAGGGTCGTCCGCAAGAGCGCGGTGCTCTTTGACATGGACGCCGTTGCAAAACCAATTAGCGCCAGGACGAACAAGAGAATTCGAACCGTGACGGGAATCGGAGATCCAGCCGCGTAGAGCAACACGGCGCCAGACGCAAAGACGATCAGCGCGCTTCCCGCCAGGACACCCAGCACCATGCGTGGGTATTGCAGCACGAAAAACGGGACCGTACCGGCGAACGCCAGGGGCAAATCCGAAACGGTCAGCTTGAGCGCGCTGTGATGGAATTTGACCGACGATGTGCCGGCGATGGCCACCGCGAGTAATCCGGAGAGCAGTATCGCGCGCTCGACATCACCCAGAAACAGCAGAAACAAGGCAGCATCGAAGAGCAGAGCTGCGACCGCAAACGGCAGGTGTTCAACGCTCCGTTCCGTCAACGCAACAACGGCAATGGCCGCCACGAGAATCAATACTGAAATCATCATGGGACCAAGATGCCCCGGGCACCGGGATTTTTCAATTTGGGTCTTGGTCCCCGGGCGTACCGTGCTGCTTCAAGGCAGAAGGCGCTCGTCCCGGGCCAACCTGAACCACTTCCGGAACATGTCCTCGGTGTCCATCATCTCGGTGAAGCCGGCGCGGTTGATCTTCACGGTCGAGACGATCGAAGGCGGGCCGGATTCGGTCTGGCCGTAACGCATGCTGTAGTCGGCATATTGAAACGACAGGCCGACGAATTCGGCAAGGCCCGGCGACGCCAAATTGTGCTCGCGCCTGAGCGCGTCCCAGGCGGCGATCCAGTTCGGATACTCCCTGGCGAGCGACAGCGGCGCCGGCTTGCCGGGCTTCATCGCAAGCGCGTCGGCGACCGCAGGCCAGATGTTCTCCCAGGTGAAGACATCGCCGTTGGTAACGTTGAAGGCTTCGTTCTGCGCCGCCTTGGCCTCGCCCGACCAGGCGATCGCACGAGCGAGGAGATCGACATCGACGGCCTGCGACACGCGCGCGGCGCCGCCGGGGAAATCCAGCGGCCTGCCCTGCTCGCGCAGCATCGCGGCATAGACGCCGAGCGGCGGGATCAGATCCATCGCGCCGCCCATGGCGAGGCCGACGATCAGCACGGGACGCAGGATGCTCCAGTGCCAGGCCTTGCCGGCCTGAAGCTCGCGCAGAAAGTTCTCCTGCGCCCAATAGAAGTTCGGCTGCTCATACATTTCGGAGCGGCCTTCGCGGGCTGGCACCGTCAGAGGGCGCACGTGGACGCCGTAGGCCTTGGTGCCTTGCAAAAGGGCGACGTGCCTGAGATCGGGCGCGACCGGTTCGAGCGTGCTCATCAGATTTCGCAGCATCAAATCATTCGTCTTGATCTGCTGCGGCTCGCGCCAGCCATCGACGAGCTGCGGCGCCTCGTAAAGCGCGGCGTAGATCAGATGGGTGGCGCCCTTGAGGTCATCAGCGGCGCGGCGGCAATCGGCTTCACTGGTCAGATCGACGGGGACGTGACGCGCACCGTAGAGATCGCGCGGCTTGCGCCGCGACAGCGCGATCACCTCGCAAGGGGCGGATGCGCCGAAGTGTCGCAAGGCGGCATTGCCGACGAGGCCGGTCGCGCCGGCGACCACGACTTTCTTCCCCGCCATGCTCGTTCTCCGCGTTGTCAGTGCCTCATCGCGTAGCAGACGCGGACGACGTCAACTTGCGTCAGTCGACCGTTCGCAGTTGCGAGCAGGGCATGAGGCTTGATTATCGCAAGGCGGCCGGTCATCCTCACCCGTGGAACCGAAATGATCGGAATTCCAACAGCAAGAGCCCCTCAAGGGGCCGTCCCGGAAGCGTTCATATCAATCTCAGCGAACAAGAATCTCAAACAAACAACGTCGAGCTCGACGAAGACAAACGACAGCAAGATCGTTCCCCGGTCGAAGCATCGGCATTACGGAGGGTACGCATGAAACGTCGTGAATTTCTCAAGGTGACCGGTGCCAGCCTGGCGGCAAGCACAGCGGTCGCCGCGCCCGCGATCGCGCAAGGCTCGCCCGAGGTCAGGTGGCGCTACGCCACCAGCTGGCCGAAGGCGCTCGATACGCTCTATGGCGGCTGCGAATATTTCTGCAAGAAGGTCGCCGATATCACCGACAACAAATTCCAGATTCAACCATTTGCGGCCGGCGAGATCGTTCCGGGCCTGCAGGTTCTCGATGCCGTGTCGAACGGCACCGTCGAGATCGGCAACACCGCGCTTTACTATTATTGGGGCAAGAACCCCGCCTTCACCTTTGCAACGGCACTGCCGTTCGGATTAAACACGCGCCAGCAGATCTCCTGGCTGCTGTGGGGCGGCGGGCAAGATCTCGTCAACGACCTGTTGAGAGAGCACAATGTCTACGGCATCCCGACCGGTTCGACCGGCGCGCAAATGGGCGGCTGGTTCAGGAAGGAGATCAAGAGCGTCGACGATCTCAAGGGCCTGAAGATGCGCATCGGCGGCTTCGCCGGCACCATCCTCGCCAAGCTTGGCTGTGTTCCGCAGCAACTCGCCGGCGGCGACATCTATCCGGCGCTGGAAAAGGGCACGATCGACGCGGCCGAGTGGGTTGGCCCCTACGACGACGAGAAGCTCGGCTTCGCCAAGGTCGCGAAGTACTATTACTATCCTGGCTGGTGGGAAGGCACGAGCCAGGGCCACAACATCATCAACATCGAGAAGTGGAATACGCTGCCGAAGAACTATCAGGCGGCGATCGACTCGGCGTCGCGCGACACCTTCACCTGGATCACCGGCAAGTACGACGCGGTGAACGCGCCGGCGCTGAAGCGGCTGATCGTGAACGGCGCGATCCTCAAGGGCTTCCCGCAGGAAGTTCTCGAGGCCTGCTACACCACGGCCAACGAGATCTATGCCGATCTCGCCAAGACCAATCCGCATTTCGGCAAGATGCATGCGAGCATGATGGCCTTTCGCAACGACTCGCTGCCGTGGACGCAAGTCGCCGAACTGAGCTTCGACAGCTTCATGGCGCGAATGCGGACCAAGACGTGAGACGCTGATCGCTACGGAAGGGCGGAAACGACGAAAGCCCCGGAGGTATCTCCGGGGCTTTTTGTTTGGGGATCTCGCAGATTACCGCGCTCTCGTGCCCCGGACGCAGCGCAGCGTCTCTTCGACGGTGCGCTGCAGAGCCGGGGCCCATGCTGCTTCGAATCCGCGGCTCTCTGGGTCCCGGCTCTGCGCAGCAGCGTTTCACGCTGCAGCGCGTCCGGGACACGAGAGCTGAGCCCTCAATTCTGATCGTCGCCCAGCGCGGCAACCAGCTTGTCGTAATACTTGCCGACGAGATCGATGTTGGCCTTGTTCTCGACAGCGGGCGCCGGCGTCTTCAGGGCCTGGTTGAGCTCGTCGAGCGCTTCCTTCTTGTCCTTGGCCGGCATCTTCGTGTCGGCCTCTACCTGTGCGATTTGCGATTTGATCACGGCGTCGTTGCCGACATATTTCTTGGTCGTGGGATCGAAGCCGCCGAGCACGAGGCTGATGTTATCGACGACGTTGTTGTAATCGTCATAGCTGGCGAAACCGTGCTTCTTGGCCACGCTCTCGAATTGGGCCATCATTTTCGCGTCGGGCGCTGTGTTCTCCGGCAGCTTTTCCGTAATCGCATCCATGTCCTTCTGCGCAGCGAGCACGCCATCGATCTGCTTGTCGGTCAGCGCGATCTGCTTGAGCGTCGGCGTCTGCGCGGGTGCAGCCTGCTGCGCCTGCGCAAACGCCGCGCTGGAGGAGGCGAACGTAGTTACGAACACAAGGCACGCGACGCCGAACGCGGTCAGAGCGGGACGAAGCAATGCTGGCATGAAAGTCTCCTCCTGAGGGGGGGATGGTTGGTATTGGCGCGGGAAGATCGTTGGCGGTGGATTGTCTCAACCGCTGGAAGCTACGGAACCCGGAATGAACTCCACATGAACTTCGCAGCATCCTGCTAGCGACGGATCATGGCTGAATGATCACAACCCTGTGGTGCGCCCAGCGATCACCGAACGACGAGCGAGCGCGTAGCTTTGTGCGCCGGAGGTCGGCAAGCACCGCACCTTTTCGAAGAGGACCGCACAAACAAAAACGCCGCCTCCCGAGGGAAGCGGCGTTTTCGTATTCGAACATCGAAGAGGAGAATTTCTTGTCCTTGGCAGGCCTGGCAGCGACCTACTCTCCCAGGGCTTAAGCCATAGTACCATTGGCGCTGAAGAGTTTAACGGCCGAGTTCGGGATGGGATCGGGTTGAGGCTCTTCGCTAAAACC
>JAEWHT010000153.1 GCA_023387695.1 Pseudomonadota bacterium
CAGCCCGCAACCTCTTCGCCCATAAAGGTGCGCGAGGTGCCGCCGAGACCGTTGACGATGGCAATGTTGCCGGCGAGCAGGTTGGAGAGCTGGGCCAGAAACAGCGTCGGCCGGAGATCGCTCATCAGCCGCTCGTTGAGGAAGCCGGGCGCATTGGCGCCCTTGGCTTCAGCGTTCAGCACGCCGGTGTCGACGTTGAGGTCGCGCTCACCACCGCCGGCGGCGACGACCATATCGATCTTCGACAGGATGTCCTTGTTGCCCTTGATCCCGGCGGAATCCAGCGCGAGGCCCGCGGCATAGACGCCGATGCGCTGCCAGGCTTCCATCTGGCGCTGGTCGCCCTTCTTCGGGATCTGGCTGTCGAAGCTCACCGGCATCAGCGGGTGCACGATGAAGGGCGCAAAGACCTTCTCGTCGACATTGATGCGCTTCTCGTTGAGCGCGGCCCAATTGGCGTCGAGCCCTTCGCCGAGCGAGGTGGCAAGACCAATGCCGGTAATCCAGACTTCCGTCTGGCCGGGCTTCGAAGCAGTGTCAGTCATGGCGAGACGGCCTGTTGCGGAAACCCGACGCGTTTGGCAACCGCGTCCATGAAGCCACGCATATCCGCATTGGGGAAGGGAATCTGCGTGAAGGTGAGTGTCGAATTCGCACGCAGCTTACCGCCGACCTTGATCTTGGCTTCGGTCACGGCATAGCCCGAGCCCTGATGCGACAGGGTCGCCTCGATGCTCATGACATCGCCGGGAAACACCGAGCCGCGGACTTTGGCTTCCTTGACGGCAGCGAGAATCGGCATGCGCTCGAACTTGAGCACACCGAGCTGAAGCCAGCCGGAGGCCTGCGCCATCGATTCGATCAGGAGCACCCCGGGCATCAACGGATAGCCCGGGAAGTGTCCTTCGAAGATGGTGCTTTCCTTCGGGACCGTCGCCTCGACGACAATCGTCTGCGCGTCGACGTTGAGGTCGACGACGCGATCGATCATGTGGAAGTATTCGAGTTGCATGATCGCCCGATTAGGCGCTCGCGCCCTTGGCGGCAACCAGCTCGTCGATGCGCGCGCACAGGTTCTTCAGCACGAAATACTGTTCAGTGGTGGCCTTGCCGTCGTTGACTTCCTGGGTCCACTTTTCCAGCGGCAGCTTGATACCGAACTGCTTGTCGATCGCGAACGCGGTGTCCAGGAAATCGAGGCTGTCGATTCCGAGGTCATCGATGGCATGGCTATCCGGCGTGATCGTGTCGCGCGGGATGTCGCAGGTTTCAGCGATGATCGTAGCGACCTGATCGAATGTGGTGGACATCACTAAGCCTTTGATATATTGCGGGTATTTGTCAGATATCCCAGAGTGGCACGGTGGGTGGGCATCGCGCCCCGAATGACGCCCTCTAACCCCCCTCTGGACGGGTCGAAAGCCCGTATATCGGAGCGCCGCCCTGAGTTCAATGGAGCCGGACAGGGGTGGGGACAGGGGCTGGGGATGCCGGTTCGGACCCTTTCCGTCGCAGGGCGTTCCATAAGACCTTGGGCCTGGGGGCACTGTGTTTCCACAGCGTCTTGGCCGGGCTTTGTCCCGGCCATCCACGTCTTGCTCCGCGGTCCAAAGAACGTGGATGCCCGGGACATCTGCGCGAAGACGCGCTTCGCGCTTTTGCCCGGGCATGACGACCTGTCGACAGGGAGGCCGAGGCTAGAGGTGCGGGGTCGTGATCTTGACGCAGTCCCGGCGGCCCATCAGCACGCAATCTTGGGTCCGGCGCAAATCTGCGATGCTGACGGCGAGCCAGATCCCGATCGCGGTCAGTGCGATGGTGAAAGCGAGTGCCGCGATATTGGCCAGCATGCGATGGCGGAAATCGTCCGGCTCCTCGCGAGGCTGTTCATAGCGCGACAGGTCGAGCGGTTCGGGAGTTGCGGCGTGCAGCTTCTGTACGATGCCACCGCCCCGATGGATCGCCGGGGAGGGTGTCGTTCGCGGCCTGAACTGGAGCACACGGTGCTCGTCGTCCGAGGTTATGGGCCGCTGGGATTTCATGGGCAGCGATTACTCCAAAGCAGCGATTTTTAGATAGCATAGGCGACATATCGGGTGCAGAAAATCTTCTCTGCGCGCACGTGGATTGCGCATTCGCATTATCTTTCATGAATGCCGCGAACGAGGTTGTGGTCCCGGTCTCAGGGACGCGCGGGTTGCGCTGCAACAATCGTCAGGACAATGACGCCACGGCCTGCGGAACGCATGTTGCCGCCACAAGGCCCATGGCATAATCGGGAACCTTGACCAGCCTTTGCAACCAACCGAGAGGCCCTTCGATCATGACCCCCAACGCGCGCGAGCCGAGAGTGCACCCGGTGCCGATCCTGTCGCTTCGCCCGACGCAGATGACGGTCGGCATGCGCGAGGTCAAGGAGAAGCGCAAACGCTGGCGTGAGCACGACAAGAAGAAGCAGTCTGATCTGCTCGGCACGCACATGATCCCCGTCGTCTACGGACCGGACGGGCGCTATTACGTGATCGATCATCACCATCTCGGCCGCGCGCTGCACGACGAGGGCATCAAGCAGGTGCTCGTCACCGTTGTCGGTGATCTCCGCATGGTCGAGAAGGAAGCGTTCTGGGGCGTGATGGACAACAAGCGCTGGGTCTATCCCTACGACAGCAAGGGCGAACGGCGTCCGTTCCGCGATCTGCCGAAATCCGTCGTCGATCTCAAGGACGATCCGTTCCGCAGCCTTGCCGGCGAGCTTCGCCGCATGGGCGGCTTCGCCAAGGACACCACGCCGTTCTCCGAATTCCTGTGGGCTGATTTCCTGCGCCGAAAAATCTCGCGCAAGGCGGTCGATGCGAATTTCGACAAGGCGCTCGAAAAGGCTCTGGCCGCAGCCAAGAGCAAGGATGCGGTCTATTTGCCCGGCTGGTGCGGCCCGGCGTCGGACGATTGAGGCGCGAGGCGCATTTCAATCGAGCTGGAAGATCTTGGCGCCCGGATAGACACGCCGGGCGTAGGTGACGACCAGCGCGCGGTCCTGGGTTGCCAGGAAGGGCGTCCGGATCCGGGACGATCCGACGATAAGGTGCCAAAGACCATTGAGCTTTTGGATGATGACTTTCATCTGACTGTTCCTCGAAGACTCTGCATTCGAGCAAATGCTGCTTGTCGCGGCCGTCTTGCGAGACCTGATTGCGATCGCGAATGTGAAATTCCCGAACCCGCTCGCAAGAAGCCGACAGCGACTATTATTAGTTGGTGACGACATGTGGCTCGGTGAGCCGGATCACATCACAGCCGCTTGAACGACATCATTTTCCGCATCGACGAAGCCGTCCTGAAACAGAGCCGCCCCACATACTGGTGGGTGGTGGAGCTCATGAAGGAGGCTCACATGCGTCGTCTGGTTTTCGTCGTTGCATTGCTCGCGGTTGCGTCAGTCGGGATTTCGGCGTCGTTCGCCGCAGTTCACCAAGCCAGGACTTTGACATTCGAGGAGCGTTTCGCACCAGCGCTTCCGCTGATGGTGAAGCACTAGCAGCAGCGCGCGTCTCGCGATGTCATTTCGGATCTTGCAGGCCGGTAGGTGAGAGCCAGCGCTCCATCTCCGCGGCGGCCTCGCCATCGCGTACCTTTTGCAACTGCGCGTGACGCTCGGCGCCGGCCGGGAGCTTCCTGGCGGCGGCGCGGGCATCTTGGGTGAACTTGGTCAGGCGCTCCTGCAGGGAGAGGGCCGGTCTGGTCCGGTTGCGCTTCTTGGTCATGATCTGGCCTTTCGAGCAGCAAGCTGATCACGCAGGGCCAAACCGCGTCCCTAACTTTTGTTGGAACCGGGCATGTGGGTTGCGGGTTTTTCCGCGACGGCGCATTGCGCCATGAGTTCCATACCCACGACCGGAGCCAAACGAAGTGCCCAGCGACGCGATCCGCGCGGCGCTCATCAGGCGTCTGCGCATTTCATCTGGAATCACCGATGACGACATCAAGGAGATCGAAGCCCTCCCGATCTCGGTCCGGCAGTTCCCCGCCGAGATGGCGGTGGTGCGCGACGGCGAGCGGGCGACCGATTGCTGCCTGATCGCGGACGGATTTTGCGCGCGCTCCAAGACAATCGCGAGCGGCAAGCGGCAGATCCTCTCGCTGCATATTCCGGGCGAGATCCCCGATCTCATGAGCCTGTTCCTGCATGTGATGGACCATGATCTGTCGACGCTGACGCCTGCGACGCTCGGCTTCATCAGCCACGAGACGCTGCAGAAGCTGCATCGCCGCAGACCCGTGGTCGCCGAGTTGTTCTGGCGCGATACGCTGATCGATTCCGCGATGTTCCGCGAATGGATCGTCAATGTCGGCCAGCGTCCTGCGCCGGCGCGGCTCGCCCACGTCATGATCGAATTGCGCGAGCGTTTGAGAATCATCGGTCGCGTCGATGGGGCGAGTTTCGAAATGCCGCTGACCCAGGAACAAATCGGCGAGGCCCTGGGGATCACCCCAGTGCATGCGAATCGCGTGATCAAGCAGTTGCGTGAGGAAGGTATCGTCGAGCTGCACCGGGGGCGCGTCCGGGTGCTCGACGAGCGGAAATTTCTGGAACTAGCGGATTTCGACGGCCGTTACCTCCATCAGTCGCCAATGCTCTGAGGCATCCGATGCCGCGATTTCATTTCGATATCCACGAAAACGGCCGCGTGATCCCGGACGAAGACGGACGGGATTTCGCGACCGAGAACGATGCGCGCAAGGAGGCGGTGCTGACGGGCGCGTCGCTGGCTCACGACGCCTTCATTGCCGGCAGCGCACGCAGCATCGTGGTCGATGTGCGCGAGGCGGGCGCCCCGTTCCTGAAGGTGTCGATTACGCTGGAGCTCGAGGAAGCCTGAGCTCTTACGCCTGCCGCTGGCTCCAGTAGTCGTCCAGCGTCGGCGTCGCCATGTCGAAACGATCGCGAATGGTCGAGCAGGTGCTGCCGCCGAGCCTGGCGATGGCGTCGAGCTTAGCGGGGTCGATATGCAGGCGCTCGGCGTCGATGACGTCCGAGTGGTAATGCGCAAACAAGATCTCGCCCAGGATGATCTGGCGCGACTTGCCGAGCTCGAGCGTGATGTGGCGGCGGCATTCGAACGCGGCCGGTGCCTCCTTGATCCAGGGTGACGCCACGGTCTTTCCCGGCATCGCAGTCAAGCCGGCGGCTTTCAGCTCGTCGTGGTGCGGCGCGAACGGCACGGCGCAGACATGCATCGCTTCCGCAATCGCGTGCGAGACGATGTTGACGGTGAAGACCTCCGTCAATCGGATGTTGAGGCCGGTGTCCTTGAACCGCATGTCGGGATGGTTCTCGACGCCGAGCGCGAGGATCGGCGGATCGGCCGACAGGCAATTGAAGAAGCTGAATGGCGCAGCATTGACCCGCCCCTCTGGATCGACCGTCGTCACCAGCGCGATCGGCCGCGGGACGACGGTGCCGATCATCAGCTTGTATTTGTCGCGCGCCGACAATTCGCGAAAGTCGAACGTCACATCACTGGGTTCGTGAGCGCTGGTATCCATCAATCCTCTCAGGTCGGAACGGCAGTCGAACCAGCGACAACCGCAATTTTGGGCAATTATCAGCGCTTCAGGCGAAGAATCGAGCGGAAGATTTGAGCAAGGCCGCTACGTTTGCCGCTGGTCGCTGTGCGGCTCCTCCTTGCCGCCGAGCATTCGATGCACCTGGTGCTCGATGCGCCGGCCGATCGTGAGCACCACGAAGGCGAGCACCAGCGCGACTGCAACGATTTTCCATTGCCCAGCGCCGCAGACGATTCCGAGGCCTGCGGCGAAGAAGGTGCAGGCGGCGCTTGTCAGGCCGCGGACGCGAAATCTGTCACTCTCGTGGACGATCACGCCAGCGCCGAGAAAGCCAATGCCGGTGAGAATGCCCTGAATGACGCGGCTCGTGGCATCGGCGACCTTGCTGGGTTCGGCGAGTTGCAGCGCGAGCAAAACCACGGTCGCGGTGGAGAGGCCGACAATGCCGAGCGTCTTCAGCCCGATCGGATTGCCGTGCAGATCACGGTTGAGACCAATTGCGCTGCCGGCGAGCGTCGCAACGCCGAGGCGCAGCAGAATTTGAGTCCAGTCGAGCTCTGTCATGGCGTATCAGTCTTGGCGTATCGATCACTTCTTGGGCAAGCGTCCCATCAGATAGAATTCCTCGTTCGGCCGCATGCCGGTGAAATTTGCCAGCCGATTGGATAGTCCGAAGAAGGCCGAGATCGCCGCGATATCCCAGATATCGTCGTCGCTGAAGCCGTGGGGCGCCAATGCCGCGAAATCCTCCTCGGAGGTGCGTTGCGCGTCGGCCGAAATCTTCATCGCGAAATCGAGCATCGCTTTTTGCCGCGGCGTGATGTCGGCCTTGCGGTAGTTGATCGCGACCTGGTCGGCGATTAACGGGTTCTTGGCGCGGATGCGCAGGATCGCGCCATGGGCGATCACGCAATACTGACATTGGTTGGCGGCGGATGTCGCCACTACGATCATCTCACGCTCGGCCTTGGTCAGACCGCCGTCCTTCTCCATCAGCGCGTCATGATAGGCGAAGAAGGCGCGGAACTCGTCGGGCCGATAGGCCAGCGTCAGGAAGACGTTCGGCACGAAGCCGCTCTTTTCCTGCACGGCGAGCAAGCGCGTGCGGATGTCGTCGGGGAGCGTGTCGAGGGCAGGTGCGGGGAAGCGTTGTGCGGGCTTTGTCATGGGTATGGTTCCGGCTTGCAGGCCGGGAACCATAGTCGATGCGGGCGGGCGTCTCAATGTGCCGGTTGCATGCCCCGGACGCAGCGCAGCGCCACTTGGCGGTGCGCTGCTGAGCCGGGGCCCAGAATTTTAGAGATCGGTGATTCTGGCGTGGGTCCCGGCTCTGCGCAGCAGCGTTGCACGCTGCAGCGCGTCCGGGACACGAGAGCGCCTTACCGCAGCGGCTTCTTCAGCAGCGAGAAGCGATCGGGATCGAGCCCGAGCGAGGGCTGCAGCATCGGCGTTTCGGCGGGTGCGAGCGTCTTGGCTGGCGGCGCCTGGAACACCGGGTCGTTCGGCACGTCGCGCTGCGAGGTCGCACCGCGCCAGCGCTCGAGCACCGCGCCGACGAAGTGCATGTCGTGGCCGGCGTTGATGGATGGAACGCTTGCGATGGTGGCTTCGCCGCGCGGCAATTGATGCGGCGGCACTTCCTTGAAGCGCAGCCGTGTCGGTAGTGCGACGCCTTCGCCGAAGGCCAGCACCTCGCGGGTGCCGAGCGAGGGCACGAAGGACAGCAGGTTCGCAGCCGCATCCGACACCGCGGCGCGTAGCAGTGCCTGGTCGCGGTCGTTGGCAAGACGCATCGTGAACAGCGTGTTGCACTGGGAGATGATGGTGGCGTCGAGTTCTGCGGGGCGCTGCGTGATCAGGCCGAGATAGACGCCGTATTTGCGGCCTTCCTTGGCGATGCGCGAGACCGCCTTGCGGGTCGGCCCGAAGCCGATATTGCGGTCGGCTGAGGCGTAACGGTGGGCCTCTTCGCAGACGAACAACATCGGCGAGACGCCGTCGCTCCACAGGCCGAAATCGAAGGCCATGCGACACAGCACCGACACGACGGAATCGATGACTTCGGCCGGGAAGCCGGCGAGCTGCATCACCGTCATCGGCTTGCCGTTGGCGGGCAGGCGGAACAGATGGCTGATCACCTCGGCCATGGTGTCGCCGCCGACATTGGCGTTGTCGAACATGAAGGCGTAGCGCGGATCGTTCTTCACCGCTTCGATGCGCGAGATCAGCTTGTGATAGATGATACGCGAGGAGCGGTTTTCCAGCTTGCCCATGCGCTCGTCGATCAGCGAGACCAGATCGACCAGGCGATACGGCACCGGCGTGTCGACGGTGAAGCCGATCTGCTTGGGGTCGATGCGCTTCAGGCCGAGGCGATCGGCGCTCTGATATTGCGTGTAGATGCCCTTGGCGATCGGGATCACCTCGGCGAGGACGTCGAGCTCTTCGGGCACGCCGGCGCGGCCGCCGAACAGCACGTCGACGATTTCCTCGAAATTGAACAGCCAGAACGGCAGCTTCAGGTTTCGCGGGTTCAGCACCAGCGCGCGGTCGCCGAAGCAGCGGCCGTATTCGTTGTGGACGTCGAGCAGGAAGATGCGCAGGTTCGGGCGCGCCTTCAGGATCTCGTTGAGCAGCAGCGACACACCGGTCGATTTGCCGACGCCGGTCGAGCCCAGCACTGCGAAATGCTTGGAGAGCATTTCCTCGATGTCGACATAGGCAACGACGGAGCGGTCCTGCTGGAGGAAGCCGACATTGATCTGGTCCGAGCCGGTCGGCGCGTAGATGGTGCGCAGCTCCTGGCTGGTGATCAGGTCCACGGAATCGCCGATCGTTGGATAATTGGTGACGCCGCGCTGGAATTTCGGCTTGTCGGTGGCGTTGAGGATTTCGCCGAGCAGGTCGACCGAAGCGATCGCGATCAAATTGTCGCTGCTCGACAGGTTCTCGCAGGACACCTCGGTGATCATGGCGACGATGACCGAACTGGCGCAGCGGATGCTGACGAAGCGGCCGACGGTGGCCCGGACCTCCGAGACCGGCATCCGGCTTTCTGCCAGAAGCCCGACCCTGGCGAGGGAGCCTCGCACCGAAATTACGCGTCCAAAGGATGTCACGATGGATGAACCCGAGAAGACAAAATGTTTCTCGGACTATGCGCGGCCGTCGCTGCACAAACGGTTAAACGGCAAGCGCGGCGTCTTTGTTAAATCTGCGACAATTCGGCCACGCGACTTGTTCCCAATGCATACTTATGGGCGAAATCGGCCGGAAAATGCTGCTTTGTTGGGCTTTTAAGCCCGGATCTCGTTAGGGAAGATTTTACCATTCGGGCAGTCCGTCCGCTGTTTTTGGGCTGGCGATCCTCGCCCGGGGGCGCCGCCTTCACCGGAGAGGCGGCACGCGTTGATTTGTTGACGGGACCTAATCATTTGTACATTAGTACAAATGAGCCCCGCGGCCTTGAATGGCGCTATGGAGGCGCCCGTTACCGTTTGCGCCGAGCGCCCGATCGCGCGATTCCGTAACGCGGATCGCGACCAATTTTTGGAGGAAACCATGCAGCCCGAACCGATCCTCGATCTCGCCCATCTCGGTCACATGGAATTGCTGACGCCGAAGCCCGACGAGAGCCTGAAGTTCTTCGTCGACGTCATGGGCATGACCATCAGCGGGCGGAAGGGCGAGTCGGTTTACTTGCGCGGCTGGGACGATTACGAGCGCTATTCGCTCAAGCTCACGGCGTCGAAGACGTCGGGCATGGAGCACATGGCACTGCGCGCGCGCAGCCAGCAGGCGCTGGAGCGCCGCGTCGCGGCGCTGAAGGGCTCGGGCTTCGACATCGGCTGGATCGACGGCGACATGGGGCAGGGGCCGACGTTCCGCTGCCGCGACCCGGATGGCCACATCGTCGAGCTCTATTACGAGACCGAATGGTACCAGGCGCCGCCGGAGCTGAAGCCGGCATTAAAAAACCAGGCGCAGCGCTTCCCCGCGCGGGGCGTCAACGTTCGCCGGCTCGACCATCTCAATTGCCTGGCCGTCGACATCAAGGCCAACCGCGAGTTCTTCGAAAATTATCTCGGCTGCCGCCTCACCGAGCAGATCGTGCTCAATGACGGCCGCGAGGCCGCGATGTGGCTGACGATGTCGAACAAGAGCTACGACTTTGCCTATTCGCTCGATCACTCCGGTACGCCCGGCCGTTTCCATCACGTCACCTACGCGCTCGACAGCCGCGAGGAGATCTTGCGCGCAGCAGATATCTTCCTGGAGAACGGCGTGCACATCGAAACCGGTCCGCACAAGCATGCGATCCAGCAGACCTTCTTCCTTTATGTCTACGAGCCCGGCGGCAACCGCGTCGAAGTCGCCAATGCCGGCGCGCGCCTCATCCTCGCGCCAGACTGGAAGCCGATCGTGTGGACGGAGGAAGAGCGCAAGAAGGGCCAGGCGTGGGGCTTGAAGACGATCGAGTCCTTCCACACCCACGGCACGCCACCGGTGGAGATGAAGCACGCCTAATGTGTTGAGGCACGCAAACGAGCGATCGTCTCGCTGATGCCGGTCCAGGCCGGCTTGTCCGGTGCAAACTGGCTGCGCAGGAAGCTGACAAGCTCTTCGACCTGCGCGTCGCTCATGCTGTTTTTGAACGCCGGCATGTAGCCGAGGTCGCTCGACGCGGGCTCGGCGATGCCGTGCAGGATCACCTGCACGAGATTGTCCGACGTCGCGCTGTGCAGATTGCTGTTGAGCGCGAGCGAGGGCCGGCTGCCGAACAGCGGCAGGCCGCCGACCTCGTGGCAGACGGCGCAGGCGCCTTGGTAGAGCCGCGCGCCGGTTGACGAGGCGACGGTGACTTGCGTTGCGCTCTCGAGCTTCGCGGCGATCGCAGGCGCGTCGGCCGCACCGTCACTGAACGAGCCGAGATAGACCGCCATCGCGCGGATGTCCTGATCGGGCAGGGCCTTGAGATCCCGGACGATCGGCGCCATCGGGCCGGCCGCGACACCATGGTAGCGAGAATGGCCGGTGCGCAGATAAGCGAACAGCTCGTCCTCGCTCCAGGGGATCGGCGCGTGCGAGAGCGAGGTCAACGGCGGCGCTTCCCAGCCTTCCGCAAAGCCGCCGGCGAGATAGGCCTGGCGCTGCTCGGCGCCAAGCGCATTGCGCGGCGAATGGCAGGCGCTGCAATGGCCGAGGCTCTCGACAAGATAGGCGCCGCGATTCCAGGCCTCGGATTTGGCCGGATCGGGCTTGAACTCCTTCGTGTCGTGGAAGAGTGCGTTCCAGCCCGCAAGCAACGGGCGCAAGTTGAACGGGAAAGCAAGCGCGTTCGCAGGCGCGCTCGCGCGCACCGCAGGCTGCGCCATCAGGTAGGCATATAGCGCCTGCATGTCGGCGTCGCCAGTCTTCGAAAAGTGCGTGTAGGGGAAGGCGGGATAGAGCTGCCGTCCGTCACGATGTAGCCCGTCGCGCATGGCCCGCTCGAAAGCGGGATAGGACCAGGCGCCGATGCCGGTCTCAACGTCGGGTGTGATGTTGGTCGAGTAGATCGTGCCGAGCGGCGTCTCCAGTGCGCGGCCGCCGGCGTTGAGTACGCCATTGAGGTTGGTGTGGCACTCCGCGCAATTGCCGAGCGCGGCGAGTTGCTCGCCGCGCGCGATGGTCGCGGCCGAATAGACCGATGCGTCGGGCCGTGCGATCGGCGCGATGGCGCGGCCGGGTAGTAGCGCGGCGCCGATGCCGATCGCGGCGGTGCAGACTGCTGCAATCGTGGCGAAGACCCCGGCACGCCTTGCGAAGGGATTCTCCCAGATGCGCGCGGGAGCCGTCGCAGCCGGCGCGGGCAGGGCTTGCGGCACGGGCGATGCTTCACCGTGCAATCCCCTGAGGATGCGCTCCGGCGTAAACGGCGGCTCGCGAAAGCGCACGCCGGTGGCATCGAAGATCGCATTCGCGATCGCCGCCGCGCTCGGGACCGAGGCGGACTCGCCGACGCCGAGCGGCGGCTGGTCCTGCCGCGGCAGCATCAAGACGTCGATCTTCGGCACGTCAGGGAAGGGGATGATGGGGTAGGCGCCCCATTCGCGCGCCGCCACCGCACCGCGCTCGAACGAGACTTCTTCCATCAGCGCGCGGCTGGTGGACTGGATGACGTTGCCGTGGATCTGGTGGCGCACGCCGTCCGGATTGATCATCAATCCGGAATCTTGTCCCGCAACGACGCGGGTGACGCTGACATCGCCGGTGGTCTTGTTGACGGCGACGTCGGCGACCCAGGCCGACCACGCCGCGCCGTAGCCGGGAAACTTGCTGTGGACGTAGAGCGCATAGGCAAAGCCGCGCCCGTGCACGATTTCGCCGTCCTTCTCCTCGCGCACCGGCCGTGGCGTCCAGCCCGCACGTTCGGCGACCGCATTGACGAGATCGACGGCGCGCTGGTCTTTGAGATAACGCAGGCGATATTCGATGGGATCGACGCCGGCCTCGGTTGCGGCCTCGTCGATATAGGATTCATGCGCAAACGTATTCGGCAGCGCCGAGACGCCGCGGAACCATGATGCGCGCACGATCGGCGCCATGTCGTGGGCGACGACGCGCATGTGGTCGTAATCGTAAGGCGGGATCGCGGTGCGATCGCCCATCTGGAGCACGGCGGGCTCGGGCGAGATTCGCCCCGTGAGCAGCAGCGCCAGCGTCGGCGCGGCGTTCGAGGGATAGCGCGTGGCGAGATCGTAACCGGCGATGCCGCCTTCGACATCGAGGCCGCCATTGACGTCGACGAGTTGCGCGGTGCCCTTTGGCTCCCAGGCGTGCTCCTGCTCGCGCGTCAACTGCACGCGGACGGGACGGCCGACGGCGCGCGAAAGCAGCAGCGCATCGGCCGTGACGTCATCGGCGCAGTTGCGGCCATAGCAGCCGGCGGCCTCAAGGCGGATGACTTCGACCTCGCTCTCGGGGCGTTCGATCAGCAGCGCGAGGTCGCTGCGCAGCACGTGCGGGTTCTGCGTGCCCGACCAGACGCGGACATTGCCATCCTGGAAGTCCGCGACCGCGCAGGATGGGCCGATCGAGGCGTGCATCTGGTACGGCCAGACGTAAGTGCGCCGCATCGGTTTGGCTGCACCCGCAATCGCCGCACTGACGTCGCCCTTGTCGATCAACGTGCGCGGCGTTGACGGATGGGCGCGCAGCGCGGTCTCGACATCGGCGAGATCAGCCAGTGTGGGCGTGGGCTTCCAGCTCACTGCGAGCTGCTCCGCGGCGCGAATCGCATTCTCCTCGCGCTCGGCAACCACACCGACGAAATCGCCGATGCGCACGACGGCTATGACGCCGGGGATATCGCGCACGGAAGCTTCGTCGACCGCGATCAGGCTGGTGCCGACGAAGGGGCCGGCATCGACGCCGGAATAGGGCGGGCGCACCACGCGGCCGTGCAGCATGCCGGGCAAGCGGATGTCGTGCACGAAGGTCAGCTCGCCCGTCGCCTTTGCCGGGAGATCGACGCGCGGCATCGACTGGCCGACGATGGCGTAATCCTCGACGGCCTTGACCTCGACGTCATCGTCAAGTTCGAGGCGAATGGTCTCAGCGCCGATCAGTTCGCCGTAACTGACGCTAAGATTGTGCCCACGCACGAGGCCGTCTTCGATCTTGAGCTCGGAAGCCGGCAAGTCCAGCCGCTCGGCCGCGCGTGCGATCAGGAATTGGCGTGCTTGCGCCGCGGCCTTGCGCAGGGGCACGGCGGTGATCTGGATGGTCTCGCTCGCAATCGTCGCGCCCTGGTTTGGCACGATCGCGGTGTCGCCGAGAACCACGACGACGCGCGCAAAGGACACGTCGAGTTCTTCAGCGACGATCTGCCCGAGCGCGGTGCGGATGCCGGTGCCGAGATCGACATGGCCATTATAGGCGCTCACCGACCCATCGGCGGTGATGCGGATGAAGGTCTCCGACGTGACCTCGTCCAACGTGCGGACGACGACGAGCGAACCGCGCTCCACTCCGTTCGAAACAGGGGAGGCCATCAATCACCGGCCTCGGCGAGTTGCCCCGATGCGCGCATCACCGCGCGCAGGATTTCCACATGCGTGCCGCAACGGCAGAGATTGTAGCGGAGCGCTGCGAGCGCTTCCTGCTCCGTCGGTTGCGGATTGATTGCGAGCAGCGCCTTGGTGGTCATGATCATGCCGTTGAGACAGTAGCCACATTGCGCGGCCTGCTCGTCGATGAAGGCTTGTTGTACGACATCAGGCTTGTCGCGGGTGCCGAGCCCTTCGAGCGTCACGATGTCACGCCCGGCGCAGCCGCTGATCGGAATGACACAGGAGCGCGCAGCTGTGCCGTCGATCAGGATAGTACAGGTGCCGCATTCGCCGAGACCGCAACCATATTTCGGTCCGTTGAGTCCGAGATCATTGCGCAGCACATGTAGCAGCGGCGTCTGGCGTTCTGCCATGACGTCGTGGCTCTTGCCGTTCACGGTGAGGCGGATCGGTGCCTGCGCCATCCTCGTTTCCAAACCTTGCGATCAAAAAATCTCTACGTCCCGACGATACCGTTTGTACACAAACGTGCAAGCGGCCATGCCGCAGTGCAGCGCAACTGCCCGCTTTGTGGACAAAGCCGGGAGGCAAATGAGGTTTTATTTGGCAGGCGCAACTTTTCGCGCGCGGCGCCGCTTGACAGCTATCAGGACCGCGCGCAACATCGTTCGTATACGAATGATAACCGCGCTGTCCGCTGGCTTTGACATGGTGATGGAAACGACGAGCGCTGCCACCGACAAGATCCGCTGCGATGCCTGTCCGGTGATGTGCTACATCAAGCCGGGCGCGGCAGGCGCCTGCGACCGCTATGCCAATCAGGACGGCAAGCTCGTCCGCGTCGATCCGCATGTGATCCTGGAGCGCACCGTCGAGCACGGCGGCAAGCTCGTTCCGTTCAGCCGCACCGAAGACTGGGACGGCAAGATCGTCCACGAGCCCTCGACCTTCGTGACCGCGATCGGTGCGGGCACGACCTATCCCGACTACAAGCCGGCGCCGTTCATCGTCTCCTCCGAGGTCGACGGCGTCGACATGGTGACCGTCGTAACCGAGGGCATCTTCTCCTATTGCGGCATCAAGGTGAAGATCGACACCGATCGTTATCTCGGCCCGGAAACCGCGACCGTCCGTGCGCAAGGCGAGGCGGTCGGCCATGTTACCACCAGCGAATACGGTTCGCAGATGCTGTCGCTCGGCGGCGTGCACCATCTCACCGGTGGATCCAAGAAAGAGGGCCGCGTCACCTGCGACACGCTGATGGACCTCGCCAATTGCAAGGCGGTGGAATTGACCATCGACGGCGGCGCCAGCGTGGTGGTGCAGGCCGGTCAGCCGCCGATCGTGAACGGCGTGAAAGAGGAGCGCATGCGCGTCGGCTGCGGCTCGGCGACGATTGGGATGTTCGCCAAGCAATGGCATGGCAAGGTCGATGAAGTCGTCGTGGTCGACGATCACATCACCGGCGTGCTCAGTGAGCATCAGGCCGGCAAGCTGCTCGACATCGCCGACACCGGCATCAAGATGAAGGGCCGGCGTTCGACGCCCGGCCGCTATTTCCAGGTCGCCGATCCCGGTACGGGCTGGGGCGGCACCAACATTTCGGATCCGCTCGCGATCCTCGGGCCGTTCGACGCCAAGGAGGCCAAGGCTGGTCTCTCCATGCTGATGGTCTCTACCACCGGCGAGCATTCGTCCTACTACGTGCTCGACGAGGCCTTGAAGCCGATCGAGACCGAGATGCCTGCTGATCTGAAATTCTCGGTTGAGCGCATTCAGGAGAATTGCGAACCGGCGCTGTGCACGGTGCTGTTCATGGCCGGTGCCGGCGGTTCGCTGCGCGCTGGCGTCACCGATAATCCGGTGCGGCTGACGCGCTCGGTGAAGGACGCGCTGACGCGCGTCACCAGCGGCGGCGCGGCGGTCTATGTCTGGCCCGGTGGCGGCATCACCTACATGGTCGATGTGACGCAGATGCCGGCCGGCGCGTTCGGCTATGTGCCGACGCCGGCGCTGGTCGCGCCGATCGAATTCACGATGAAATTGACCGACTATGCGGCGCTCGGCGGGCACATGGACTACGTGAAACCGCTCTCGGAGGTGCAGGGTGGCGACGATGTGCGTCAGGTGCCTTGGCAGAATCCGATCCCGGGACCGCGGGCATGACACGGCTTCCGCAAATCGCATTGCTGTCTGATGGCCGGCGGCTGCATTTGCAGGATGGACCGATTGACCTGATCATTGAGGCGAGGGGACGCACAGACGAAGTCCGTGTGGCCTATGGGGCTGCTGCGCGCCGCTTCACTGGATTGCTGGACGAGCTCTGTGCGGAACTACCGGAACTGCGGACGGCCGCCGAACAGCGGACTTCGCTGAAGGGCGTTGTCGCACGTCGCATGCACGCCGCTGTTGCACCCTATGCTGCCGACTGCTTCATCACGCCGATGGCAGCAGTCGCCGGCAGTGTCGCCGAAGAAATCCTGGCTGCAATGCTGAATGCCGCGTCGCTGGACCGCGTCTACGTCAACAATGGCGGCGATATCGCGCTGCATCTCGGGCGGGGCGAGCATTTTTCCGTCGGCCTGATGGATCGGCCGGATAACAATGGCGTAATGCGTGCCATGAGGGTCGATGCAAATGACCCCGTGCGCGGTATCGCGACCAGCGGACGTCATGGCCGCAGCTTTTCGCTCGGCATTGCTGACGCGGTGACGGTGCTGGCGGCGACCGCATCGCAAGCCGATGCAGCGGCGACTGTGATCGCCAACGCCGTCGATCTGCCCGGGCATCCCGCCATCGTCCGAACGTCTGCCAACGAGTTTCAGCCCGACAGCGATCTCGGTGCGCGTCTCGTGACCCGCGACGTCGGTGAATTGTCGCAAGAGGAGATCGCCGCCGCGCTCGAATCTGGCGCGGAATGTGCACGGCAATTGTTCGATCGTGGATTGATCGAGGGTGCCGTGCTGCGGCTTTGTGGTGATATGCTTGTCATCGGAACAAAGGATATAGAAGAGCAGAGATCGCGCCCGCTCGTGCTGGAGAACGCGGTCAGTGCCTGAACAGGGAGGCGAAGCATGAGCGCGATCATCCGCAAGATCGTCACCGTCGTCGAAGAGACGCAGATGGAGATGGGCCGCCAGGTCTCGCCGCCAACCCGGCGCGCGGCCGCGATCGCCGTGATCGAAAATCCCTTTGCCGGAAAATACGTCGAGGATCTCTCGCCGCTGATCGCAATCGGCGAGGAACTCGGTGATCTCTTGGCCAAGCGCGCAGTTGCTGCGCTTGGCATCGATGGTGCGAAGGCGCACAGTTACGGCAAGGCCGCGGCCGTCGGCGAGAATGGCGAGCTGGAACATGCCGCGGCGATCTTGCATCCGAAAATGGGCGCGCCAGTGCGGAAAGTTTTGACCAAGGGCGCGGCGCTGATTCCGTCGTCGAAGAAACGCAGCGGTCCTGGCACGACGCTGGACATTCCGCTCGGCCACAAGGACGCGGCCTTCGTGCGCAGCCATTTCGACGGCATGGAAGTGCAGATCAACGATGCGCCGCGTGCCAACGAGATCATGGTCGCGGTGGCCGTGACCGACAGCGGCCGCCCGTTGCCGCGCGTCGGCGGGCTCACGGTTGCCGAGATCAAGGGCGAAGACGGTTTGAAATAAGGGACAGCTCGGAGGGGCGGGCACAGCTCCTCGGGCAGAATCGTGGTCGAAAGATAAAGTTCAAAACTGGAGGTTGGGATGCGAGCAAGAAACTATTTCGTCGGCGCGGCCTTTGCGCTTCTAGCTGCCGGCATGGGCCATTCTGCCCTGGCTGAGGACATCAAGATCGGCGAGATCAACAGCTACTCGCTGCTCCCGTCCTTCACCGAGCCCTACCGCAAGGGCTGGCAGCTCGCGGTCGAAGAGATCAACGCGGCCGGCGGCATCAACGGCAAGAAGCTCGTGGTCGTCTCCAAGGACGATGGCGGCAAGCCGGCCGATGCGCAGACCGCAGCCAATGAGCTCGTCTCCAGCGAAGGCGTCGCGATGCTGACAGGCACGTTCCTGTCGAACATCGGCCTCGCCGTCAGCGACTTCGCCAACCAGAAGAAGGTGTTCTTCCTCGCGGCCGAGCCGCTGACCGACGCCGTGACCTGGGCGAAGGGCAACAAGTACACCTTCCGCCTGCGCCCCTCCAACTACATGCAGGCCGCGATGCTGGTGGAAGCCGCCAGCAAGCTGCCCGCCAAGCGCTGGGCGACGATTGCGCCGAACTATGAATACGGCCAGTCGGCAGTCGCCGTGTTCAAGAAGCTGATGTCGGAGAAGCGTCCGGACATCCAGTGGGTCGATGAGCAGTGGCCGCCGCAGGGCAAGATCGATGCGGGTCCGGTGGTGCAGGCGGTAGCGCAGGCCAATCCCGAAGCGATCCTCAACGTCACCTTCGGTCCTGACCTCGTCAAGCTCGTGCGCGAGGGCAACACCCGCGGCCTGTTCAAGGGGCGCGAGGTCGTGTCGTTCCTGACCGGCGAGCCCGAATATCTCGATCCGCTCAAGGACGAGACGCCCGAGGGCTGGATCGTCACTGGTTACCCCTGGTACTCGATCAAGACGCCCGAGCATGATGCGTTCCTGAAGGCCTATCAAGGCAAGTACAACGACTATCCGCGCCTCGGCTCGATCGTCGGCTACCAGACCATCAAGGCGGCAGCGGCGATTCTGACGAAGGCCGGCTCGACCGACACCGACAAGCTGATCGCAGCGGCCGAAGGCCTCTCGATGCCGTCGCCGTTCGGCGAGATCACCTTCCGCAAGATCGACCACCAGTCGACGCTTGGCGCCTTCGTCGGCAAGACCGCGCAGAAGGACGGCAAGGGCGTAATGGTGGATACGTCCTACAAGAAGGGCGCGGACTATCTGCCGAGCGATGCAGAGGTCGAGAAGCTGCGGCCGAAGGATTGATGTCTTCTCATCTCTCCCTCTCCCCGCTCTTCGCGGGGAGAGGGTTGGGGTGAGGGGCTCTCTCCACGCCCTGCGTTGGTGGAGATAGCCCCTCACCCGGATCGCAAGGGCGATCCGACCTCTCCCCGCAGGCGGGGAGAGGTGAACAACACCTAACCCGGACCGCCGATGGCCTTTTACGTCGTACAGTTTCTGACCGGTCTTGCCAGCGCAGCGTCGCTGTTTCTGGTGGCCTCGGGCCTGTCGATCATCTTTGGCGTGACGCGGATCGTGAATTTCGCGCATGGCGCCTTCTACATGATCGGCGCCTACATCGCCTTTACGCTGACCGAGCGCTTCTCCGGCGCCTTCGGCTTCTGGGGCGGGGTGGTTATCGCGGCTTTGGTGGTGGCGCTGATCGGCGTTCTCGTCGAGATGGTGCTGCTCCGGCGCATCTACCACGCGCCTGAACTGTTCCAACTGCTCGGCACGTTTGGCCTCACCTTGATGGTCGAGGATCTCGTGGTGCTGATCTGGGGTCCCGACGATCTCGTCGGTCGCCGCGCGCCGGGCTTCAAGGGCGCGGTCGATTTCTTCGGCCAGAACATCCCGAGCTACGATTTGTTCCTGATCGTGCTCAGCCCCGTGGTGCTCGGGATTCTCTGGCTGCTGTTCCAGCGGACGCGCTGGGGCGTGCTGGTGCGCGCGGCGACGCAGGACCGCGACATGGTTGCTGCGCTCGGCGTCAACCAGAAATGGCTCTTTACATCCGTGTTCGCCGTCGGTGTTTTCCTCGCGGCCCTCGGCGGCGCTCTCCAGATCCCGCGCGATGCCGTACATCACGCCATGGACCTGCGCATCATCGTCGAGGTCTTCGTCGTCGTCGTGATCGGCGGCCTCGGCAGCATCGTCGGTGCCTTCGTTGCGGCCGTGCTGGTGTCTGAATTGAACGCCTTCGGCATCCTGATCTTCCCGAAGATTTCCATCATCCTGGTTTTCCTGGTGATGGCGGTGGTTTTGATCGTCCGGCCCTGGGGCCTGTTCGGCAGACCGGAGGCGGCCGCGCGCAAGACGCCGGGGCTGTTGGTCAACCCTTGGCGACCGCTGACATCGAACGAACGGCTGGCGTCCCTCGCGGCTCTCGTGATTGCGGCGATGCTGCCGCTGTTCGCCGGCAATTACGCGCTGACCGTCGGTTCGGAGATCGCGATCTTCGTGATCTTCGCCGTCAGCCTGCATTTCCTGATGTCCGTCGGCGGCCTCGCGTCCTTTGGTCACGCGGCCTATTTTGGGCTCGGCGCTTATGGCGTTGCGTTTCTCGCCAAACTGGCGGGACTGCCGATGATCGTCTGCCTGCTGCTTGGACCGTTGCTCGGCTGCATGGGGGCGGCGGTGTTCGGCTTTTTTGCCGTGCAGCTGTCCGGTGTCTACTTCGCGATGTTGACACTCGCCTTCGCGCAGATCGTCTGGTCGATCGCGTTCCAGTGGGTGAGCGTCACCGGCGGTGACAATGGCATTCTGGGCGTCTGGCCTGCGAGCTGGGCCGCGAGCCCGTCGCATTTCTACTGGCTGGCGCTCGGCGTTGCGGCGCTCGTGACCGTTGCGCTGCGGATCGCGGTGTTTTCGCCGTTCGGCTACGCACTCCGCGCCACGCGCGACTCGCTGCTGCGCAGCGAGGCTGTCGGCATCAACGCCAAGCGCATACAGTGGACCGCCTTCGTGATCGCGGGCACCACGGCCGGCATCGGCGGCGCGCTGTTTGCGTATCTCAAGGGCAGTGTGTTCCCCGACAATCTCGGCATCTCGCTCTCGGTCGATGCATTGGTCATGGTGCTGCTCGGCGGCGTCGAGACCGTCTCGGGCGGAGTAATCGGTGCGATCGTCTACAAGGCGCTCAACATCTGGCTGGTGAGTCAGACCGATCTGTCGAAGCTGGTGCTCGGCGGCTTCATTGTGTTGATCGTCGTCGTCTTCCCGAAGGGCATTGTCGGCATGCTCGAGATCCTGGCGCAGCGGCGCAGGAAGTCATCGCCGCCGGGATCGTCCTTGTTGGCCAAGCCGATCGAGTCCGCCGAATGAGTGTTGCACCTCCACTTCTCGCGGTCGAAGGCCTGACCAAATCCTACGGCGGCATCCACGCCGTGCGCGGTGTCTCGTTCTCGCTCCGCGCCGGCGAGATCCTGGCGCTGATCGGCCCTAATGGCGCTGGAAAAAGCACCTGCTTCGACATGCTCAACGGCCAGAACCGGCCTGACAGCGGCCATGTGCGCCTGCTCGGCGAGGAGACCACAGGCAAGAAGCCGCGTGAGATCTGGCGCATGGGTGTGGGACGTACCTTCCAGATCACCGCGACATTCGCCACCATGACCGTGCGCGAGAACGTGCAGGTCGCGCTGATCTCGCATGGCAAGCAGCTGTTCAATCTCTGGGGCTCGGCGCCGAATGTCGACCGCGGCGAGGCCGGCCGTCTGCTCGAGCTCGTCGGTATGGGTGGCTATGCCGATCGTCCCTGCGGCGAGCTCGCCTATGGCGATCTCAAGCGGCTCGAGCTTGCGGTGGCGCTCGCCAACCAGCCCAAGCTGCTGCTGATGGATGAGCCGACCGCCGGCATGGCGCCGCGCGAGCGTGTCGAGCTGATGCGGCTCACGGCGCAGATCGCGAAAGAGAAATCGATCGGTGTGCTCTTCACCGAGCACGACATGGACGTGGTGTTCGAGCATGCCGACCGCATCATCGTGCTCAACCGCGGCACGCTGATCGCCGAGGGCTCGCCCGCCGAAGTGCGTGGCAATCCGCAGGTGCAGGCGATCTATCTCGGCGAGGGGCTGCTTTACGAGGGTGGGCATCGCGAGGGAGCATCGGCATGAAGCTCACGGTGCAGGACCTCAACAGCCATTACGGCCCGGCGCATATCCTGTTCGATATCGGTTTCGAGGTCGGCGAGGGCGAGGTGGTGGCGCTGCTTGGGCGCAATGGCGCCGGCAAGTCGACGACGTTCCGCTCGATCGTCGGGCTCGTTGCACAGCGGACGGGCCGGATCATGTTCGAGGGCAAGGACGTTTCCGCGAAGCCGACACACGAGATCGTGCGCGAAGGCCTCGGTTACGTGCCGGAAGAGCGACGCATCTTCACGGATTTGACCGTGGAAGAAAATCTCGAAGTCGGCCGCCAGCCGAAGCGCCCGAACGCACCTCACTGGGATCGCGAAAAACTGTTCGCGCTATTTCCGAACCTGGGTGAGATGAAGAACCGCCCCGGTGGCCGCATGAGCGGCGGTGAGCAGCAGATGCTCACGATCGCGCGCACGCTGATGGGCAATCCGTCGCTGGTGTTGCTCGATGAGCCGTCCGAAGGCCTGTCGCCGAAGATCGTGGAGCAGATGGTCGATGCGATCCTGACCATGAAGAAGGAGGGCGTCAGCATCGTCGTCTCCGAGCAGAATTTGCACTTTGCGCGGTTGATCTCCGACCGCGCCTACATCATCGAGCGCGGCCGCATCTGTTTCGGCGGCACCATGGCCGAGCTCGACGCGCGTCCGGATATCCGCGACGCGCATCTGTCGTTGTGAGGGGCGGGGGGCGAATGGCGAGAGGCGTCACGGCGAAGAAAGGTGTGAAGCAGGGCAAACCGCCTTACGTGCTCGACGAGCAGGTCGGCTTCATCCTACGGCAGGTCTGGCAACGGCACAGCTCGATCTTTTCGCGCGACATCGGCACCAACCTCACGCCGACGCAGTGGGCGGCGCTGTCAAAGCTCGCCGAGACCGGGCCGTGCTCGCAGAACCAGCTCGGACGGCTGACGGCAATGGATGTCGCGACCATCAAGGGCGTGATCGACCGCCTCACGGCACGCGGCCTGACGGAGACGAGCCAGGATCCCGAGGACGGACGACGCCTGCTGGTGAGCCTGACGCGTGCCGGTCAGCAGCTTGCGGAAAAGCTCGCACCGAATGCGATCGCGATCACGCGCGAGACACTGGCGCCGTTGGATGCGAAAGAGCGTGAGCTGCTGATGGCGTTGTTGAATAAGTTAAGGTGACGGTCTCGTAGGGTGGGCAAAGGCGCGAAGCGCCGTGCCCACGATCTTTTGCGCGTAAGAAAGAATGGTGGGCACGCTTCGCTTTGCCCACCCTACGGCACCATTTCCTTGGCTTACTTCGCCACCACTTCCGGCACTCTTCCCGCCGGCGGCGTATTGCGGCTGCGCTGCGTGCGCACGATGCCGTCGATGATGGTCATGCCGATGCCGGGGAGGTCGCCGAGCTGGACGCTCTCCAGGATGTTCTTGCCCGGCGAGTGCTGCGCCTTGTCCATGATAGCGAAATCGGCGGAGCGGCCGACTTCAATGAGGCCGCAATCGAGCTGACGCATCCGCGCGGTGTTGCCGGTGGCCAGACAGAACGCGATCTCGGCCGGCAGATCGCCGAGCGAGGACAGCATCGAGACCATGCGCAAAATGCCGAGCGGCTGCACGCCGGAGCCGGCCGGCGCGTCGGTGCCGAGGATGACGCGGTGCAGATCGCCCATCTCGCGCGCGGTGCGCAGCGTGAACAGCGCCGAGCGCTCATTGCCGTTGTGCACGAGTTCGAGGCCGCGCTTGCAGCCTTCACAGATGCAGCGGATCTGGTCGTCGGGGAGCGCCGTGTGGCCGCCATTGATGTGGCCGACCACGTCGGTGTCGGCTTCCAGCACGACGTCCTTGTCGATCAGGCCTGAGCCGGGGATCGAGGGGCCGCCGGTGTGGATCGTGCTCTGGATGCCGTATTTGCGGGCCCAGCCGACCATCTTGCGCGCGGTGGGGCCGTCCTTGACGCCGCCGAGGCCGACTTCGCCGAGCAGCTTGACGCCCGCGGCCGCCAGTTCCTTGAAATCCTCCTCGACCATCTCGCATTCGATCACGGGCGCGCCGGCGTGAACCTTGACGCCGCCGGGCCGCAGATTCCAGAAGGCGCGCTGGGCGAAGATCGCCATCGCCTTCAGCCCGACGACGTCGCGCGGACGTCCGGGCATGTGCACTTCGCCGGCTGAGATCATGGTGGTGACGCCGCCATGCAGATTGCTGTCGATCCAGCCGATCTGGTTCTGACGCGGCGTCCAGTCGCCCGCGACAGGGTGGACGTGGCTGTCGATCAGGCCCGGTGCGACCGTGGTGCCGTTGGCCTCGACGATGGTGGTGGCATCGTCCGTGTTGAGGTCCTTGAAGCGGCCGATCGCTGTGATCTTGCCGTTCTCGGCGACGATGGTATCGCCATCCAGGATCGGCTTTTCCATCGCGCCGGACAGGATCACGCCGATATTTCGGATCACGAGCTTCGAGGGTCCGGTGGCCTGGGGTGCGTCATGCGCCATGGAAGGGGCTCCTTATTCCTAACTGCAACGCTTTCGATCTTGGGCAGCCTTGACCGCGGGATCAAGCAGGATTATTCATTAGTATACGAATGATCGTGTACAAACGACGCATAGCTGACCGCCTCGGAACTGCAGACAAGCGACACGGAAGGGTGAGATGAGCAACTTCAATCAGGAAAGCGTTTTGAGCGTCCACCACTGGACCGACACGCTGTTCTCTTTCAAGACCACCCGCAGCCCGACCTTCCGTTTCCGCAACGGCGAGTTCACCATGATCGGGCTCAAGGTCGGCGAGAAGCCGCTGCTGCGGGCCTATAGCGTCGCCAGCGCCAATTACGAGGACACCCTCGAGTTCTTCTCCATCAAGGTGCCGGATGGTCCGCTGACCTCGCGCCTCCAGCACCTGAAGCAAGGCGACGAAATCATCGTCAGCCGCAAGGCCACCGGCACGCTGGTGATCGACAACCTGGAAGCGGGGCGCAACCTCTACCTTATCGGCACCGGCACCGGCCTCGCGCCGTTCCTGAGCGTGATCAAGGACCCCGAGACCTATGAGCGGTTCGAGAAGGTCGTGCTGCTGCACGGCTGCCGCCACGTGAAGGAACTCGCCTATGGCGAGATGATCACCGAGCACCTGCCGAAGGACGAGATGCTTGGCGAGTACATCCAGAACCAGCTGATCTACTACCCGACCGTGACCCGCGATCCCTTCCGCAACCGCGGACGGATCACCGACCTCATCACCTCGGGCAAGCTGTTTGACGATATCGGCCTGCCGGCGATCGAGGCGGTCCATGACCGCGTCATGATCTGCGGCAGCCCGGCGCTGGTGGCTGATACCCGCGTACTGCTGGGCGAGCGCGGTTTCGTCGAAGGCAACCACGGCGAGCCGGCCCAGTTCGTGGTCGAAAAGGCGTTTGCCGAGCGGTAACCGCGGAATTCCTGCGCAATAACACCGTATTTCGCCGCGGCGGGGGCGTTGCCCCGCCGATTCGGCGCTTGATACACTGTGGGAACGAATCAGCGGAGTTCCCACATGGTTGCGGACAGCGACAGCAACATCGCCTGGCACCGGGTTCAGTTGAAGAGGAACCGCGCCGAGTTGAAGGCGATGGAGACCGCACGCTTTACGATGGGCGAGATTGCGTCCTCGAAGCGCAACGGCCAGACCCAGAAGTCCATTGCCGACCTCAAGCGCAAGATTGCACTGTCCGAACGCGTGATTGGCGATCACGACAAGCGCACGCGCCGACCTCTCGGCACCGACATGCAAAGCCTGAGCAATGGCAGCTGGAGCCATTGGGACGCCTACACGCAGCAGCAGCGCAAGGCCAGCCCGCGCACGCCAGGGCGCGGCTAAGATCCCGTCAGTTTCTTCTGCGCAACGAGATCGCGTTCCCAGCCGAACACAGAGCGGCCGTCGAGATCGGGTGATGCGGCACGTTCACCCGCGATGAACGACTCCACCGAAGGGCCCTGCGCCGTGCGCTCGAGCCGCCGCGCCTGGTCGTCGAGTCGCTTGATCGCCTGCATTTCTTCGTCGCGCCCAAGCTTGGCGTTCTGGATCGCACCCTTCAACACCCGGATGGTCTCGTCATAGACCTTGATCGGAACGGGGTAGGGATGCCGGTCCTTGCCGCCATGGGCGAGCGAGAAGCGCGCAGGGTCCTTGAAGCGATAGGGCGCGCCGTGCACGACTTCTGCGACCATCGCGAGTGACCGCACGGTGCGCGCGCCGACGCCGGGCGTCAGCAACAGATCCGGAAAATCGACCGGGCCGCGCTCCGCGGCAGCCGCGAGCGTGCCGTGCAGGCGGCGCGCGAACACGTCCTTGGGCCGCACGTCGTGATGCGCGGGCATGATCAAGTGCGGCAGCATGGCTTGTGCCGGTTCGGGCGCAGTGCCGGTCAAACGTTCGAATTCGGTGAGGATGCGATCGGGGCCGAGATCGCTGAGAAGCTCGAGTTGCGCACTGCGCGAGACGTCGGCGCGCTGGTCGGTGAGATTGACGATCTCGCCCTGCTGCGGGCCGTCGATGGCGCTGTGCGGCGCCTCGACAAAACTCTTCAGCGCCTCGGAATGCCAGTGATAGCGGCGGGCCTGGCGTTTGTCGCCGTTCATGCCTTGCTGCACGACGGTCCACTTGCCGTCGGCGGTGACGAAGAAGCCGTGCAGATAGAGATCGAATCCGTCCTGCACGGCGGCGCTGTCGACCTTTGCGACGAGGCGGCTGGCGCGGGTGAGGCTCACGCCATCAAATCCGACGCGCTCGCCGAGCTGCAGCAGCTCGTCCGGTGTCTTGCGCGAATGCTGACCGCGGCCGCCGCAGACATAGATGCCGAGTTCGTCCTGGAGCGGGGCGAGCCCGCGCTTCAGCGCGCCGATCACGGAAGTGGTGATGCCCGAGGAGTGCCAGTCCATCCCCATCACGGCGCCGAACGACTGGAACCAGAACGGATGTGACAGCCGCTGCATGAACGCATCGCGGCCGTAGTGCAGCACGATCGCCTGCGTCACGATTGTGCCCAGCGAGGCCATGCGGCTCGCCAGCCACGGCGGAACGCGTCCGGTGTGGAGGGGAAGATCGGCGCTGCCGGTTCTACGAGTCATGAGCGGCACAGGATAGCGCGGATCGCCCCGCGTTGCATCCCAGCAATTGAGACTCAAGTCGGCTAGGCTGCTTTCACGATGGTCGCCTGTGCCTGCCGGTCAGCGCGGGCTCGCGGCTTGCGCGGTTTTCGCCGTGCCCAGATGAGGAGACCGGTCGACAGCAGCGTCATCAACGCGATTGAGGTCACGATATTCAGGCCCGATGCGATCATCGCAGACCAATTGCCCTCATGGATCAGACGCGGCCAATTGCGCGGCAGTGCCGTGACCCCTGACGAATTGACGGAGTAGGCGCGCAGTTCTCCGTCCTCGTAGATCCGCGCCATCACGCGGCCACCGCGCGCGCCGATCGAGATCATATGCGCGAGATCATGAGAGGCCGCGACCGTACGAATTGCGTCGGGCAGGGGGAGCGGACGGCCGCTGGCGGATGGCGCGGGCGCGCTCTGAAAGGTCAGGCCGAATGCCATGCAGAGGCCAGTGAGCGGGCTCAGGAGAATCAGGGGCAGCGCGAACCAGGCGGTGGCCTTGTGCCATCCGGACAGCGTGTTGCGCAGCCGCGGCAATCCCATGAGGATGCCGAGCACCATGAGAGATGTCATGGCGATGGTCGAACTCGTCACCAGCCACGCCTGGCCGAGCAGCCGCTCATGCGTGATGCGCGCCCACAGGAAGAGATCGGAGAGGCCAGCGCTGCTGGTAGCAGGTTCGCCGGTGGCGAGGTCGATCGCCGGGGTACCCGTGCCCTGTAATGTCATGCGCTGTGCGCCGGCATTGATCGACAACCCGCGCGCCTTGCCGTCGGGATCGTATCGTTTCACCAATTCGACGACGCGTGCTGCGTCAATCGGCGTATCACTGAGCCCGCTGACCTGCACCATCGGCTCGAACGACAGGATCAGCCCGGTCATGATGATCGCGAGCAGCGGGAGCGCGAACACCAGCGTGATCCAGCGGTGGAGTGTCAACAACAGCGGTTTGCTCATGTTCAGTCTCCGGCAGTTGCAGCGTTGGTCGCTCAGCGCGGCGCCGAATACAAATGACGCTTTCTCCATGTTGTTTGCGTTGATGTGCAGCAAAAGAAGTCAGAATCCATTGCAGCGAATGCAAATCGCTCGCAAGTGCGAGGGGCGTCGGTATGTAAAATAGGCGCGCTCGCTGTCTGCCTCCGAGAGGCACTTACTCGCGGCTGGCCTTGCTTGCGCCCCGCAAGCCCGCTTGCTGCTGGATCGTGTCGAGCGCGCCGGATGACTGCTCCTCCGCGACGAAGCTGTTGAGCAGGGGAAGCGCTGCTTCGCGCCCCTTCGGGACTGCGATCGCCATATGCTCAGCGCCCCAATTGCCGTCGAGGATTCTTGCGCCCGGCATCTGGTCGGACATTTCGAACAGCGTTGGCTTGTTGGTGGCGTAGAGATCGATCTCGCCGCGGCCGAACATGGCAACCGCAACCTTGACGCTCTCGGCGGGGACGATGGTCGCCTGCTTGAACTTTGCGGGGAGTGTGCGCTCGGACGTTGAGCCCTTGGTGACGCCGATCTTCACGCCAAGCTTGTCGATATCCTCGATCTTGCCGATCGGCGAATTCGCGGGGACGAGATAGCCGAGCTCGATCGCCAGTACCGGCTGGCTGAAGCTGACCTCGCTGGCGCGGGCCGGCGTGGCGTTGGTCACGGTGAAATCGACCTGGCCGTCGTGGATTGCGCTAACGATGTCGGCGACGCGCTGAAACCTGACATAGTCGATGCCGACGCCGAGCCGTTTGGCCAGCTCGGCACCGAGATCATAGGCGAGGCCGTGCGGCTTGCCGGCCGCATCTGTCACCATCGAGGTCGGGCTGCCCGGATAGATGCCGACGCGCAAGGTGCCGCTCGGGGCCAGCAATTTTGCCTCGCCGTCGGCGTGCGCGGGCGTGCCGAGCTGGCTGACGATGGCAGCCGCAAGCAGGGCAGTGAGTGAAAGAAGCCGATTTGAGGTTCTCATGTGAAGCGCCTCACTGCGCGCGGATGTCGGCAGCCTTCAGCACCGGCTCCCATTTGGTCGCCTCGGCGTGCATGTAGGCGTCAAAATCCTTGGCAGAGGAGCCGACCGGCGCTGCGCCGATCTTGCTGAGCGTGGAGAGCACGCCTGGATCCTGCAGCGCCGCCTTCAGATCGGTCTCGAGCTTTGCCACGATCTCTGGCGGCATCTTGGCCGGACCGAGCACGCCCCACCAGACCGAGACGTCGTAGCCTTTGACGCCTGATTCAGCGACGGTCGGCACATCAGGCAGCGCCTTGGAGCGCTCGGCCGAGGTCACCGCGAGCGCGCGCACAGGGCCGCCGTCGAGCTGGCCGATGGCTTCGGCGAGCGGATTGATGCTGAGCGGGATCTCACCTGATATCACCGCCGTCAGCGCGGGCGCGCCGCCCTTGTAGGGGATCGCGACGATCTTGGTGCCGGACATGTATTTGAGCAATTCGCCGGCGAGATGCGCCGAGGTGCCGTTGCCGGACATGCCGTACGAGAGCTTGTCGGGGTCTTTCTTCGCCGCGGCCAGCAAATCAGCGAGCGTCTTGTAGGGACTGTCCTTGGCGACCACGATCGCAAGCGGCGAGGAGGCGACTTCAGAGATCGCGGTGAAATCCTTGAAGGTGTCGTAGGGCACGCTCGGATAGATGAACTGGTTCAGCGGATGACCGCTCGCGACCAGGATCAGCGTGTAGCCATCGGGCGCAGCCTGCGTCAACGCCTGCGAGGCGACGATGCCGCCGGCGCCGGGACGGTTGTCGATCACGGGCTGCTGGCCCCAGGTTTTTGCGAGGGCCTGGCCGAGCGTGCGGGCGAGCACGTCGACAGCGCCGCCGGCCGCGTAGGGCACGAGGATGTGGACCGGCTTGCTCGGATAAGTGTCGGCGGCCTGCGCGGCGCCACAAGCAAGCAGCAGACCGGCGCCGAGCATCAGGCGGCCGATCTTCGTGTTCAAACCCAGCATAATTCAGCACTCCTTGGGGGCATTCGCGTCCGGGCGGTGTCTTTCCAGCCGCTTCCGGACGTTGCCCGTGGTTTTTGTTGACGAGACCTGATCTTTTGTACGATAGTACAAATCACATGGTACGCAAGCCCACCAGCAAGGAAACGGCCCGCAAGCCGAACATGCGCGAGGCGATCCTCGCCGCGGCCGAGGAGCTGTTCGCCACCAATGGCTTCAACGCCGTTTCGGTGCGCGACATCGCGCAGGCTGCCGGAGCCAATCCCGGCAGCGTGACCTATCATTTCAAGACCAAGGACGGCCTGCTGCTGGAGATCTACCGGCGGCATTGCGGTCCCATGAATTTGCGCCGCTCTGAACTGCTCGCCGCCGCCAAGCGCGTACGCGATCTCCAGGACCGGCTCGAAGCCGTCGTGCGCGCCTATGTGGTGCCGGCCTTCACCTCGGGGAGCGATCTCGCCGGCGGCGGGGCGCGCTTCACGCGGCTGCGTGCAGTGATGTCAGCCGAGGGCAACGAGGTCGCGCGCAAGATTATCGCGCAGACCTTTGACGACACCAGCCACGCCTTCATCGACGCGATCCACGACAGCCTGCCGCACATTCCGCGCACCGACATCGTCTGGCGGAGCCACTTCCTGCTCGGGGCACTCTATTATTCGTTGGTGACGCCGGATCGAGTCTCGCGTCTGTCGCGCGGCGAGGCCGATGGCAGCGATGCCGCCAGCGCCATCGAGCAATTGGTGCAGGCAACCGTCGCCGCATTCCAGGCGCCGGCGCTGGATCAGGCCGCGCCGGCACGTCGGCGGACTGTCGCAAGCAGCAAGACTTAAGAAACCGCCCGAGGGGAGCGCGTAACAGCGCTTCCGCTTGCATGCGGACATGTAACAGGGGTGTTGAGGAAATGAACAGGCGAGAGTGCTTGCATCTCTTGACCGGACTGGCCGGCGCTGCGCTCGCGGGCGAAGCGCGCGCGCAAACGGCTGAGCCCAAGGCAGAACTCAAGTCGATCCCGACGATCGCGCCGCCGGACCCCAATCCCAAGACGCCATCATTCAAGCTGCCGCCGAAATCCTGCGACAGCCATACCCACATCTTCGGGCCGGCGTCCCGTTATCCCTTCTCGGAGAAGCGCCCCTACAACACTGCCGACGCGCCGCTGGAGATGTTCCGCAGCGTGCACGAGAAGATCGGCGTCGAGCGCTGCGTGATCGTGAATGCCACGGTGCATGGCACCGACAATCGCGTCGTCACCGACGCGATCGCCCAGAGCGAAGGTGCCTACAAGGGCATCGCCAATGTCAGCGATGAGATGACCGAGAGGGAGCTGGCGGCGCTCGACAAGGGCGGCATTTGCGGCTGCCGCTTCGCCTTCCTCAAGCGCCTCGGCGGCGTCGGCGACATGAACAAGTTCCAGCGGATCGTGCATCGCGTCGCCGAGCTCGGCTGGCACATCGACGTCTATTTCGAGCCCGGCACGATTGCCGAATTTGCGCCTATCCTGACCGCGCTGCCGATGCCTTACGTGATCGATCACATGGGGACGGTTCAGGCCGCGAAAGGCCTCGACGATCCCGGCTTCACCGCGCTGCTCGATCTCCAGAAGAAAGACGAGAAGTGCTGGGTCAAGATCACCGGGCTCGAGCGCGCCTCTGCCGCCGGCAAGCCGTTCCACGATGCCGTGCCGTTCGCGAAGGCCCTGATCGACAACGCACCCGATCGCGTCATCTGGGGCACCGACTGGCCGCATCCCAACGTCAAGATCATGCCGAATGACGGCGAGATCGTCGATCTGATTCCCCTTTATGCGCCGGACAAGGCGATCCAGCAGAAGTTGCTGGTCGACAATCCCGCGCGCCTGTTCAAATTCAGCTGATGAATATGACGTACACGCCGACCATTCCGCCGCCGGACCCGAACACGCGCACGCCGAAATTCAAGCTGCCGAAGCTGTCCTGCGATGCGCATTGCCACATCTTCGGCCCTGTTTTTTTTTATGATTAGGCGACCTACGTTTTCGACACCCCGCCGGAT
>JAEWHT010000100.1 GCA_023387695.1 Pseudomonadota bacterium
GTTCCCGACCACGAATTCGCTATTCCAGGCGGCCTCGGTCCTGACGGGAGCAACAACCCGGCAGGCGCTCGACAGCCTGTCGGGGGAAATTCACGCCAGCCTGCAATCCTCGTTGATCGGCGACAGCTTCTATCTGCGTGAGGCGGTGCTCGGTCGTATCCAGCAGGGGACGTTCGGCTCTTCGACAGGCGCGATTGCAGCACTCGGAATCGGCGGCTCGACCTTGGCCTATGCGGCCCCGTCCAACGCCTACGCTGCTGCGTTTCCCGTGAAGGCAACGCCGCAGCCGCAGCCGGTTCCGGCCTACGATTACACCTGGTGGGCGCAAGGCATCGGCGGCAGCGGGAGCTTTAACAGCGATGGCAATGCAGCCGACCTGAAGCGCAGCTTTGGCGGCTTTATCACCGGCATCGATCGCCGGTTCGGAGCGAACTGGATCGCGGGCCTCGCCGCTGGATACAGCAATTCGAGCCTGAACGTGGATGCCCGCGCCAGTTCGGCCAACATCGATACTGCGATGGCTTCGGCCTATGCTGGGGCTAGCTATGGTCCGTGGAATCTGCGTTCCGGCGTGGGCTTCGCCTGGAACAGCATCGGCACCAGCCGCACGATTGCGTTCCCGGGTTTCATGGACAGCGCGACCACCCGCTACGGCGCGCTCACCAGCCAGGCATTTGGCGAAGTCGGCTACGCCAGGGCGTTTGGTGGTCTTGCGATCGAACCGTTCGCGGGGCTTGCCTATGTGCATCTCGACACCGAGGGCTTCGCCGAGAACGGGCCGGGGCTCGGGGCTGCGCTCGCGGGGCAGAGTTCAAACGCCAATGTCGGTTATTCCTCGCTTGGCGTTCGCTTCGCTGAGACCTTTGCGCTCGCCAACGGCATGTCCCTGGTGCCGCATCTGAGCGCGTCCTGGCAACACGCTTATGGCGACGTCACGCCGGGCAGGACGCTTGCCTTCGTCAATCCCGCGCTGACATTCTCGATTTCAGGCGTTCCGCTCTCGCGTGATGCCGCCGTCATTAATGCCGGGCTTGATCTCCAGCTGAACGCGCGTGCACGGCTGGGTATTTCCTATCTCGGCAACATCGGCGCAAATGCGCGTGATCAGGCCGCCAAGGGGACGTTCAACTGGTCGTTCTGAGTGTGCGTTGCCGATCGTGCGACTCTCGTGGCACGGGCGACCGGGTCTAGAGATCGACCGCGTGAAAGGTGTCGAAGCGGATGCCGCTGAGCAGCGCTTCGTAGGGCGCGCCCAGCGAGATCAAAACGGAATCATAGGCTTGCTTTCGCCCTGCCAGGTCGAAGACGTAGCGCGTCCGGTAAATGTCGGGCCTGGTCGTGCCCGCGCTCGCCCAGCGCGAGGCAAAGCCGGGCATTTTCGCAACGCGATCCAGTACGGCTTGAAATGCCGGATTGTCTGTCGCGATCCCGGTTTCATGGCGCACACGATGCACGATCGCATCGGCGACCTCTTCCCAATTGTCGAGCGCCTCACGCAAGCGACCGGGCGCGAAGATGAGTTCGAGCACGTTGACGTGGCTCTCACGCGCCGTCAGTTCGGGTCCAATCAGCGCGGAAAAAAGCTCTCGTGCGGGACCGTTCGTATCGATGACGTCCCAGATCTGGTCCTTCACGAGCAACGGGACATCCCGGTGGGCTCGCTTCACCTGCTCGATCACCTCGCGAACCCGGCTGCCCTCTGCGGGAGGCTGTGCGGCAATATCGAGCCGTGGCTTGAAGCCTGCGGCAAGACGCAACGTGTTGTGTTCGGATCGCGGTACTGCGAGCGCGGTGGAGATGGCTTGGAGCATAATCTCGCTTGGCCGCGCCTTGTCACTTTCGAGATAGCTCAAATGCCGGGTGGAGACTCCAAGTTCGAGCGCGAGATCGAGCTGGCTCAGCTTCGCCGCGGTTCGCCAATAGCGCAAGAGCGCCCCGAGTGTCGCCAGCGGTTTCGTCTGGATGGGATTGTCCAATCGGTGCTTTCCATGCTTGGCCGGCAGTTTAGCACGTGGCCGGCGTTCCCATAACCTTGAAGGTTATCGCGGCCGCCGGGATCGCAGGGCAAGGATGGTGCGGCAGGACCGTGAACCTCCTGCTTCCCAACAGGAGCCCCGAGAATGATCAAGACCATCATGTGCATCCGCCGCAAGCCCGGGCTCAGCGGCGAGGAATTCGAACATCATTGGAAGCACGTTCACGGACCGCTGATTGCGCGGATGAAAACCGAACTGCGTATCCTTCGCTATGTTCAGTCTCGCGCCAACGAGGACGTCGTGAGCGACATCCTGCGCAGGCTGAGGAACGGTCCAGCCAAGTTCGACGGTCTTGGCCAGGCCTGGTTCGCGTCACTCAAGGATCTGATTGAGGTCGCCGATAACCCCGGTTCGGTCGCGGCTCTCAAGGCGCTGCGGGAGGACGAGCTCAGGTTCATCGACCTCGCGAACTCTCCGATGTTCGTCGTGGAGGAAGACGTCGTGTTCGACGATCTGAGCCCCGGATAACTAAAAAGCTCATGAAAACAACCCCGCAGCTACTGTGCATGGGGTTGTTTTGACGGTTCGGGACTGAATCTTAGGTCGCGCAGACGATCACGCCGTACCAGCCGAGCCCGCGATAGGTCTCGTAGCCCGGCGTCGCATGGAAGGCGATCATCGACCCCGAGCGGTCCTGGTAGAAGCCGGAGCGCTCTCCGTTGAGCGAGAGCGAGATGCGCTCGCTGAGGATGCCCTGGCCGTCGGAGGCCGCGATCACACGAAAATGCGAGTCGACCAGCAACACGCGGGCCTTGTCGGCATCGCCAACGCGCACGCCTTGTACGATCGCGCGCGCCTGCGGCTCCCAGTCGAAATGGATGGCGAGCACGCCGAGCGGGGCGCCGTTGGCCTGGCCGCCGGCGCGGACGCTGGCGCAGTAGGTCGCGACCTGGGCGTTGCCGAGCAGCGGCTGGTTCTCGACATCGCCGGCGACATAGTCGTCGCCGGAGCGCAGGGTCTTCGCCTCGCGAAACCATTTGGTGTGGGCGACGTTCTGGCCGACCACGCGAAAGCGATCTCCGCGACCGTTGGCGATGACGTTGCCATCGAGATCGCAGAGCCAGAGGTCGAGATAGACGGTGTAGGCGCCGAGGATGACGCCGAGCCGCTGCGAAGCGTAGCCGACGGCGGCCGGGGCAGGCGAGGCGGCGCAATCGACCACGGCGGAATCGGTTGCCCACCAGCGCACGTCGCAGGTGCGCTCATAGAGGTTGCGGTCGATCAGTTCGATTGCGTTTAGCGACAGGTCCATCATGCGCTCGCCGCGCGAGCGCTGGCTCATGCGCTCGATCGAGGAGACGAGGTCGCCGGTGCGCTTGGTCAGCTGGGTTTCGAGCTCGCGCGCGATAGTTTCGACCTGCTGGCCGACGCCGCGCACCTCCTGCGCCACCACCGCGAAGCCCGCGCCCTGCGCGCCGGCCCGCGAACTCTCGATCAGCGCGTTGAGCGCCAGCATCTTCATCTGGTTGGTGATCTGCTGGATCGACTTGGTCTTGTCGACCGCGATCTGGTTGACCTCCGCGGTCAGGCGGTTGATCAGCGCGGAGATGTCGGAATCGTCGTCAGCGGGTTCGGTGGTAACAGGCTTGGTTTTCAGGCCCAGCGCAGCGGACATCGGGACTTTCCTTGGCAATGAGGCGTGATCTGCAAAGAACCCGGAACTAAAACTCACAGATCGAATATCAGTAGATTTCGAGGATTCCCTCTAACGCCCACTTAATTTGCTGTCCGCGTCGCTGCTCAAATGGTAGTCAGATCGCTCAGCAAATCGGCAATCCACCGCTTTGTGGGCCGCTGACATTGCAATTGTCCGAGGATTCCCGGCGAATCCTGCTGACCGGATGCGGCCTCGCGCCGTTGCGCAATCCCTGACTTGAACCTCGAATCATGACGCCGCCCGCCACCGCCTTGCCCGTCGAAATGCCCCAGGCCTTCCTGGGTGTGGCGCGCTCGCTCACCGACAAGCTCTGGCGCAGCCGGCTGGATGCGCGCGGCGCCGCCACCGCGCTCGCCATCGTGCAGCGTCACCAACTGCCGGAATTGCTGGCGCGGGTGCTGGCCGGCCGCGGCGTCGACATTGACGCCGTGCCGGACTTTCTCGATCCGACCATCCGCAAGCTGATGCCCGATCCGTTCACGGTGACGGAGATGGAGGCCGCATCAAAACGCATCGCGGATGCGGCGGTGAAAGGCGAGACCGTCGCGATCTTCGGCGACTACGACGTCGACGGCGCGACCTCGGCGGCGCTTCTCGCCTGGCATCTGCGGCATTGCGGGCTCGATCCTCTGATCCACATTCCCGACCGTATTTTTGAGGGTTATGGTCCCAACGTCGAAGCGGTGCGCGGCCTCGCGGCCAAGGGCGCCACGCTGCTCGTCACCGTCGATTGCGGCACCACAAGCATCGAGCCGCTGGCCGAAGCCAAACGGCTCGGCATGTCCGTGGTTGTGATCGACCACCACCAGGCCGGCACGGAGCTGCCGGAGGTGGATGCGCTGGTCAATCCGAACCGGCTCGACGATCTCTCCGGCCTCGGCCATCTCGCCGCGGTCGGGCTGGTACTGGTCACGCTGGTCGCGGTCAATCGCGAGCTGCGCCAACGCGGCTTCTGGAACGCGGAGATGCCCGAGCCCGATTTGCTCGGCATGTTGCACCATGTCGCACTCGGTACAGTTGCGGACGTTGCCCCGCTAATCGGCCTGAACCGCGCTTTCGTCGCCAAGGGGCTGATCGCGATGCGGCGGCGCGACCATGTCGGGCATACCGCGCTGATGGACGTAGCGCGGCTCAATGGGCCGCCGGAGGCCTGGCATCTCGGCTTCATGCTGGGCCCGCGCGTCAATGCCGGCGGCCGCATCGGTCGCGCCGATCTCGGCGTGCGGCTCTTGCTCGAAGGCGACAGCGTCGAGGCCGCGCGGATCGCCGCAGAGCTTGACCGCCTCAACAGCGAACGCCGCGTCATCGAGCAGGCCGCCGAAGCGCAGGCCGAAGCGGAGGCGCTGGCCTCGATCGGCCTCGAGGACAAGCTCGGCGTGATCGTCACCGCGTCTGAAGGCTGGCATCCCGGCGTGGTCGGTCTCGTTGCCTCCCGCTTGAAGGAGAAATTCTCGCGGCCGGCTTTTGCCATTGCGCTTGAGCCCGGCGGCATCGGCACCGGTTCGGGCCGCTCAATCGCCGGCGTCGATCTTGGCAAGGCGGTGCGGCAGGCCGTCGCTGACGGCATTCTGCTCAAGGGCGGCGGGCACGCGATGGCCGCGGGCGTGACATTGCGAAAAGAGAAGCTCGCCGAATTCCGCGCCTATCTCGAGAACGCGTTGGCACAGGACGTTGCCGAGGCACGCCACGTCAACGAGCTCTATGTCGACGGCGCGATCTCGGCGCGCGCGGTCACGACGGAGCTTGCGACCACGCTCAATCGCGCCGGGCCCTTCGGCAGCGGCAATCCGGAGCCGGTTCTGGCGCTGCCGGCGCATCAGCTCGTCTTTGCCGACGAAGTCGGGCAGGCGCATCTGCGGCTACGGTTCAAATCGGGCGACGGCTCGATCGTCAATGGCATCGCGTTCCGATCGGTCGGCCAGAAGCTCGGCAATGCCTTGGTCGCCAATCGCGGCCAACAGCTGCATGTCGCTGGCTCGCTGTCGGTCGATCGCTATCAGGGGGCTGAACGCGTGCAGTTTCGCGTCATCGACGTGGCACTACCGGACCAGGGGCCATCCGTGATTAGGTAACGGCCGAAACAACAAAAAAAGGGAGTGAACATGGCAGGACAGGTTGAGGGCAAGGTTGCGCTGGTAACGGGCGGCGCGTCCGGAATTGGCGAGGCCATCGTCGAGCTATTTGCGCGCGAAGGCGCGACAGTCGTCATCACTGATATCGACGAACTGCGCGGGCCCGAGCTCGCCACGCGCGTGACAAAAGCCGGCGGCAAGGCGATCTTTCTGGAGCAGGACGTCACCAGCGAGGAGCGCTGGATCGAGATCGTTGCAGACATTGCCAAGCGTTACGGCAGGCTCGACATCATGGTGTCCAATGCCGGCATCGGCATTGCCGTGCCCTCGATCACCGACATGACGCTCGCTGATTGGCGCAAGCAGAATGCGATCAATCTCGACGGCGTGTTTCTCTCGGTGAAGCACTGCCTGCCGTTGATGCGCAAGCATGGCGGTGGTTCGATCGTGATGATGTCGTCGCTCGCGGGCCTGCGCGGTGCGCCAGGACTCTCGGCCTATTCGGCGACCAAGGGCGGCGTGCGGCTCTTTGCCAAATCGATCGCGATGGAGTGTGCAGCAGCCGGTGACGGGATCCGCGTCAATTCGGTCCATCCCGGAATCATCGACACGCCGATATGGGGCAAGATCCCGACGGGCGCGACCGGCGCCGGCCAGAACGCGCCGATCGATCCCGAAGAGCGGGCCAAGGTTGCGACGCCGCTTGCCCGCGCCGGCCAGGCTGCGGAGATCGCTTCTGGCGTGCTGTATCTGGCGTCGGATGCCTCGCGTTACGTCACCGGCAGCGAGCTCGTCATTGATGGTGGCATGAATGCCGGCGGGGTGCCGCGGCGGGCGTGAGACACGCAGGGCAGGGTGGCGGCCGCAGGGGCTGACGCGCAGGCGTCGGCCCTGTAAAACGCTGCCGTCTCCTGCCCGAAAGAGGTCTTCTTCGCCATGGCGCATAGCCTTCACGCCTCCTCACCCGCGCCCATCCGCTCGAATCGCCCGGACCTCGCCACCGACGCGATCCGCACCGCGCGCGAAGATCTCGCCGCCTGCTTCCGCATGGCCGCGCGCAACGGCTTTGAGGAGGGCATCTGCAACCATTTCTCGGCCGTCGTGCCCGGCCACGATGACCTCTTCCTCGTGAACCCTTACGGCTACGCCTTTCGCGAGTTGACCGCGTCAAAGCTGCTGATCTGCGATTTCCACGGCCACGTGCTCGACGGCGAGGGCGAGCCGGAGGCGACCGCGTTCTACATCCACGCCGAGATGCACAAGCGCCTGCCGCGCGCGAAGGTCGCCTTCCACACCCACATGCCCTATGCGACGGCGCTGTCGATGACCGAAGGCGATCCGTTGATCTGGGCCGGCCAGACCGCGTTGAAGTTCTATGGCCGCACCGCAGTGGACCGCGACTATAATGGCCTCGCACTCGACAACCGCGAAGGTGCGCGCATCGCGTCAGCCGTAGGCGATGCAGAAATCGTCTTCATGAAGCATCACGGCGTGATGGTGCTGGCGCCGACGATCGCCGAAGCCTGGGACGATCTCTACTACCTCGAACGCGCCGCCGAAGTGCAGGTGCTGGCGATGTCGACGGGCCGCAAGGTGCTGCCGGTCGATGCGGCGATTGCGATGGAAACTTACAAGCAGATGCGCGAAGGCGATTCTGAATCCGCGCGGCTGCATCTCGCCGCGATCCGCCGTCAGCTCGATGCGGAGGAGCCGCAATACCGGCACTGAGACTGATTAGGATCCCTGCCGCAACTTCGCCAGCACCTTCAGCCCGCCATAGCCGTCGGCGGGCGCGAGGCCGGCGCGTTGTTGAAAGTCCTTGATTGCCTTCATTGTGTCGTTGCCGACGCGGCCGTCGGTGCCGCCGGTATCGAAACCGGCTTTGGTCAGCCGCGTCTGCATCTCCTGCACCTCAGCAAGCGTCAAGATGCGCTCAGAGCCAGGGAAGGGCTGGATGAAAGGCGGCGCGCCGAGGCAGCGGTCGCCGAGATGGCAGATCGCCAGCGCGTAATTCATCGAGGGATTGTAGCTCTTTACCGCATTGAAGTTCGGTCCGAGCAGGAACGTCGGCCCGCCCGCGACCGGCGTCCACATCTGCGCAGATGCATTCGGTTGCGGGAACGGCTGGCCGTCGGCGCGGGTGACGCCGGCTGCCTGCCAGGCCGCGTAGGTGCGGCTGCCGCTCATCTCGCCGGACGCGCGCACCTCGTAACCCCAATGCTCGCCGCGGCGCCATTTGCCGCGATGGACGAGATACTTTGCCGTTGATCCCAGCGCGTCATCGGGCTTGCCGAACGGCGAGACCTTGCCGTCGCCGTCATAGTCGATACCGACATTGAGCCAGACCTCCGGCATCCATTGCGAATTCCCCATCGCGCCGGCCCATGAGCCCTTCATTTCCTCAGGCGAGCTCCAGCCCTTGTCGACGATGCGCAGCGCATTGAGCAGCTCGGCCTCCCAATACGCCTTGCGGCGTGGCTCGTTCCACGCGAGCGCGGCGAGCGAGGGAAACACCGGCGTCATGTGGTTCTGCTGCACCAGCGGATCGCCGTACGCGGACTCCACGCCCCATAGAGCCAGAAGCGTGCCGCGCTCGACGCCGAAATCGCGCTCGATGCGCGCGAACAGCGCTTCGTTGTTCTTCAGCGCGATCTTGCCGTTGATGATGCGCCAGTCGGAGACGCGCCGGTTGATGTACTGCCAGACCTGCTCATGGAATTCGGGCTGGTTGCGCATCTGCTTGAACACGCTCATGTCGGGCTCGACCCGTGCCATGGCGCGTTGCCAGGTCGCGGCCGAAATGCCCTTGGCCATCGCGCGTGCGCGAAAAGCCTCGCGCCATTCATCGAAGCCGGGGGGCGACGCGAGAGCGGGCGTCGAAGCTGCGAGCATGGTGGCTGCGCCGAGCGAAGATTGCAGCAGGGCGCGGCGGGTGATGCGAGTGGCGGAGGAATCAGCGTGCTTCATGGCGCCATTCTAGCGGGAAACAGGGCTCGTGTGAGCCGGGTTCCTGGAACGCTGAGAATAGGCTGTTCCCACGGAACAAAGTGTCGCACTCCTGCATTCCCTCCGCACGACAATGGAGGAGGACAAAATGAAGAAATATCTGTTTGCGGCTGCCATGTTCACGGTTATTGCGGCCCCCGCTTTCGCGGACGAGGTTGGCGTTCACGTCGGTCCGGTCGGCGCCGGCGTGACGGTCGGCGAGTCTCACGAATATCGGGACCGCGATCGTGATCGTACCACCGTGATCAAGGAGCGTGCACCTGCCGATCGCACCACCGTCATCAAGAAGGAAGATGAGTTCGGCAATCGCAGCAAGACCGTGATTCATCACGATAACGATTGATGGAGCAAGGCCCCGGCCGATCGCCGGGGCCCGCCTTTCTCAGCAAGACTTCGGGGTGGAATGAAGATACGCGCGCATGCGGAAAGCCATGTCGTCGAGCTCGATGACGGATCATGCTGGCAGATTTTTCCCGGCGATCTCGCGGTGACGCTTAGCTGGAAACCCGAAACGGATCTGCACTTGGAGGCCAGCAGCGACCGGGTGTGTTCGCACGTGCTGGTGAATGCCACGGACCAAAGCCGTGTCCGGGTTATTGTGGCTGGCGAACGCTGGCCCAACGGCGAGGTTAAGAAAGCGTTGAAGCGCGGCTAGGGCGGCGTTTCGCTAAGGGCAAATCCCCAACTTTAAGTGTGTCCTTTTACGGTCGCTTCGCTTCCGTGTGTGCATCATGCGCCCATGCGAGAGCTGTTCGACATCATCCGTGCCAATCCCTGGCCGTTCGGCGCCGGGCTATTCGTCGTGATCCTGATGATCATCGCCGAGAATTTTGGTCGGGGCATTCAGGGTGACGGTGGCGGCGGAGACTTCCCGGATTTCGGCAGTTGCGATGGTGGCGGGGACGGCGGAGGCGGCGACTAGGGCGCTCCTCTTAGTCTTCTTGCAGCTCCGTCGCGACATTGGCCAGCCAGCGGCGAATGCTTGCCTCTGCCTTGGGATCGAGCCCATTGACCAGGCGCTTCTCCAATTCAATCACGCGATCCCGGCACGCTTTCAGCAGCGTCGCGCCGCGCGGCGTCAGCGTCCATTGCTGGATGCGGCCGTGAACGGGATGCGGCGTCATCACAATCGCGCCGTCGCGCTCGAGGTTGCGGATGATGACCCCGACGGTCTGCGGCGTCAGGAAGGTGAGGCGGGCGACATCCGCACCCGATAGTCCGGGATAGGCGTTCAGCATGGTCAGCGCCGCGAATTGCGGCGAGGTCACGCCGAGATCGGCCAGCGTACGTTCCATCTTCAGCCGAACCGCAGCGTGGGCCTGGCGCAGAAGATAGCCGAGATAGCCTTGCTCGCCGCGCTTGCCTTCGCCGGGGGCGGGAACGTGTACTGGGTTATCTCTTGTAGGCCTCTTCCGTCCTGGTTGCGATCTTGTGATACCAGCAGGCTTGCGTGACATATCAGAGCCCTTATAAGATGTAAGCATTCTTATAATAGCACGAGGTCGACGGCAATGTCACATGCCCGCAGCGAGTACGAGGATTTCAAGAGAATTGCGCCGGACGCCTATGATCTGGTGCTTGCGCTGGGCCAGGTTGCCGCAAAGGCCGGCCTCGACAAGCAGCTCCTCGAGCTCGTGAAGCTTCGCGCCTCGCAGATCAACGGCTGCGCGTTCTGCGTGCAGCATCACGTGCTCCTCTCGGAGCGCCTCGGGATCCCCATGGACAAGCTGCATCTGGTTGCGGTCTGGCGGGAGGCGCCAATCTTCTCGCAACGCGAGCGAGCTGCATTGGCCTGGGCCGAGGCGCTGACCCTGCTGCCCGATGGCTTCGGCGACGAGGTTTATGCAGAGGTGCAGCGCGAATTCTCCGAGACGGAGCTGATGTATCTGACGTCAGCAATTGCCTCGATCAATGTCTGGAACCGCTTTGGCGCTGCCTTTCGCTGGACGCCGCCGAAGCGACAGGTCGAGGCGAGTGCCGCGGCATCTCGATAGCAACAAGGGGATAATACTATGACAGCTATGAGTTTGGCGCCTGCGTCACGCCAATCGCGTTCGATGGCGCTCGCCGTTGTTGGTGGGCTCGCTTGCGCATTCACGATCGGCAAGGTGCTGCCCGTGACGATGAGCGCCGTTTCGGGCGCACTCGCGCCGCTGTGCGCCACAGCTGCGGAGAGTTCACCGCTCGACAAGGTCGAGATTATCGGCTCCTACGCATTGCCCAACGTGCCGGGCAAGCGCGTCACCATCGTACGCGTGTTCTATGGTCCGCGCGGGTTTTCGCGGCCGCATCGCCATGCCGGCTCAGTGACCGCATACATCACCAAGGGCGAGATCCGTTCTCAGCTCGGCGGTGGCCCCGTGGAGACGTTCGCTGTCGGCCAGTCCTTCTTCGAACCGCCGGGCGCAACGCATCTGGTGTCGGCCAACGCCAGCAACACCGAGCCCGCCGAACTCGTCGCCGTATTCGTCGCGGATGAGGGCGCGCAACTGACGACGTATCTGGAGTGAATGTGGAGCCCGGATGTCGCTTCGTACTTCCGGGCTACTTCACGGAAAGCCTCAGTTTTCTTCGCTGCTTGATCCCTCGCGCAGGTCGGGCTTGACCACGTCCTCGGGCAGCGCATGTGCGACAGGTTGCGGGTTGCCCGCGATTTCCGTCCCGATCTCGTGGCCGCGCGCGCGGATCAGGCGCTCATAGGCCGAAACCAGTGTCACGTAGGGGCTGACCCAGATCCAGCCGTCGCGGGTAAACACCTGAACGTCGAAATGCAGGTGCATCGACGTTCCCGCAGGATGATCGAGATAGTTGGAGATCACGCCGATCTTTTCGCCTTCGGTGACGATGCGACCATTGAGTACGCCGTCGGCGTTCAACGCCTGCGGATTCATGTGCATGTAGCGGAAGCGAATGTGCTCGGTGCGGCTGTTGACTAGCAGCGTCGCGGCCTGGTCCTTGGAGGCGCGGATGACCATGGCATCGCGCGTCGCAACGACAGCACGTTGTTTGGGATCGCAGGGCTCGCGACCATCGCCGGGCGAGGGGCATTCGGCCGCGCGGATGTCCTCACCCTGGTGGCCGTAGCCGCCACCACACTGCCAGACCTCGAAGCTGCGTGACTCGCAGAAATTGTCGCGCCAGGGATAGGCGGTCGGGCCGTCGTCCTTGTCGCGCTTTGCGTAGGATTGCGAGTGCACGAACGCCGGCGCCTTCTCGAGCGGGAAACGGATCTGCGCATAGGCCATCGGGTCGGGATGGCCACCCTGTTTGCGATAGCCGGTGTTCGGGATGATATCGCCGCTCGGCCGGTAGGTGAAATCGGCCGATCGTCCAGCAGGACGATCGATCAATTCGGAAGCGACGTCCATCAGCGGCCGCAGGCGCTGGCCGCCGGCGACGTGCAACGCCTTCAGGAAGCGCTCAGCAACGGGATAGGCCTCCTTGCAGGCCAGCCGCCGCGGCTTTGCGACGCTGTCCAGACACTGGATCGACACCACATAGGCGACGCCGAAGCGCGTGAAGGCGTAGCGCACATAGCCTTCGCGAATGAATTTGCGCAGGTCCGGATAGATCGACGCAAGCGGCTTGACCGGCTCGCCTTTGCCGCCGGCGGGATCGGCAATGTCGTACACCAGCGCCGATCCCGTGATCTGAATCTCGACCGGCTTTGCAAACACGCGCGTCGGCATGCCGTCACCGGCACCGGGCTCGAGCGAAAAACTTGCGCTGTAGCCGGCGGGGCCGGCGTCGAACATGTCGACGGGATTGAAATCGGCTTGGTAGCGCGACAGCGCGAGCGTGGACGGTGCGCCGCTGCGTTGCGCATCGAGATAGGCGGCGGCATCAAACGGCAGCAGCACGGGAACGGAGCTGCGGGCAATGCCGGTGAAGAATTGCGAGGAGACCGCGTTGAGTTGCACCAGCGCCGGCATCGCGCGCGGATCAAAGCGCGGCACCGAACGGCGCGGCACGAAGATGAAATCGCCCGCGACCTGTGGGCGGCTGTTGATCTCGGAGCGGAGCTGGTCGAGAGCTGCGCGCCAATCGACGCGCAGGGCTGTAAGTGAGGGGCTGCGGAATTCGTCCGCAGTGAGCGGCGTTGCAGTGGGGAGCGAAAGCGACGCCAGAATAAGCGAGACGAAGCGGAAACTCTTCCCAACCACTGTCTCGCCCCCCGGCGGCACCTGCTTCGATCCCTCTTAGTCCTTGGCGCGCTCGGAGTAGGAGCCGTCTTCGGTCATCACCACGATGCGGGTGCCAACCGAAATGTGCGGCGGCACGGTGGTGCGGATGCCGTTGGAGAGAACGGCGGGCTTGTAGGACGAGGAAGCCGTCTGGCCCTTGGTCACCGGCTCGGTCTCAACCACCTCCAGCGTGACGCGCTGCGGCAGCGCGAGTGAGACCACATTGACGTCGTGGGTCGACAGCTTGACGATCATCTCCGGCTGGAGATACGCGGCCGCGTCGCCGACGACGTCCTTGGGCACCTGGACTTGATCGTAGGTCTCGGGGTTCATGAAGTGGAAGCCATCGCCATCTTCATACAGGAAGGTGAAGTTGCGCTCTTCGATCGTGGCCTTTTCGACCTGGTCGGTGGTCTTGTAGCGCTCGGAGATCTTTACCCCGTCCGAGATTCGGCGCATTTCGATCTGGCTGACCGGCGTGCCCTTGCCGGGATGGATGTTCTCGGCGCTCACGACGACATAGAGCTTGCCGTCTTGCTCGATCACGTTGCCCTTGCGAATAGAACTGGCGATGACTCTCAAAGCTATATTTCCTGCTTGCTTGGCCCGGCTCAGGCCAGGACGTGGTCAAATCGATGGGGGACTTGGGGCCTCAAATCAGACCTCGGCGCCCGTTTCGGGCCGCAACATACGCATTTTGTCGTTGAATGCCAGCATTTTGCTGGCTCATGGGGTGACCGGTTAATGGTTGGGGACAAGCCCATTTCGCCGTTCTGGACGCCAGAGCGGCACCTCGATCGGCGGCCGTTCCTCCAGGCCAGGGGGGCCATCACCGGAGCTCTACGGGGCTTTTTCGCCGAACAGGGGTTCGTCGAGGTCGAAACCTCCGTCCTGCAGGTCTCCCCGGGTAATGAGACCCATCTGCATGCCCCCCGGACCGAGCTCATCCGGCCCGATGGCAGCCGGGCCAGCCGATATTTGCGGACCTCGCCCGAATTCGCCTGCAAGAAGCTGCTGGCGGCCGGCGAAGAGCGGATTTTCGAGTTCGCCCGGGTCTTCCGCGACCGCGAGCGGGGCGACCTGCATTTACCCGAATTCACCATGCTGGAATGGTACCGGGCCGGTGCGCCCTATGACGCCATCATGGCCGACACCGTTGTGGTCATCGCCACGGCCGCGCAGGAGACCGGCATTGGGACCTTCTCGTTCCGGGGCCGCACCGCCGATCCCTTCGCCGAGCCGGAATTGCTGACCGTCGCCGGCGCCTTCGATCGGTTTGCTGGCATCGACCTGCTGTCGACAATCAGGGGTAACGAGGGTAACCGGGGCGCGCTCGCCCAGGCGGCCGCCGGCAAGGTTCGCGTCGCCGACAACGACACCTGGTCGGACATCTTCAGCAAGGTCCTGGTCGAGCATGTCGAGCCGCATCTGGGGCAGGGGCGTTTGACCATTTTGTTTGAGTACCCATCTCCAGAGTCGGCGTTGGCAAGGGTGACGGCCAGTGATCCGCGGGTCGCGGAGCGGTTCGAGGTCTATGCCTGCGGTGTCGAGCTCGCCAACGGCTTTGGTGAGTTGACCGACGCCGAGGAACAGCGCAAGCGCTTTACCGAATCCATGGCGGAGAAGCAGCGTCGCTACGGCGAGGCCTATCCGCTGGACGAGGATTTTCTGGCTGCGGTCGCTGCCATGCCGGAGGCAAGCGGTGTCGCGCTCGGCTTTGATCGGCTGGTGATGCTCGCAAGCGGTGCTTCACGGATTGATCAGGTGGTGTGGACGCCGCCTGCAAATGAAACGTTAAGTGAGAGATGACGAAGACCAGTCTTGCACGGACATTGCGTGAGCCCGCCGAGCTCGTGGCCGCGGACCTTGCGCCCGCGACGGCGCTTCCTGGGCTGGAACGCGTTGCCGCGCGCTATGCGGTTGCGATCACGCCGGCGCTGGTCGATCTGATCGATCGTGCGGACCCCAACGACCCGATCGCGCGACAGTTCGTTCCGACAGCCGCTGAGCTGGAGATGCAGCCGGGCGAGAATGCCGATCCGATCGGCGATCACCCGCATTCGCCGGTAACTGGGATCGTGCACCGCTATCCCGATCGCGTGCTGTTCAAGCTGGTTCACGTCTGTGCGGTCTATTGCCGCTTCTGCTTCCGCCGCGAGATGGTCGGTCCCGGCAAGGAGAACGCGCTCTCGGACAACGCCTATCGCGCCGCGATCGACTACATCCGCGCGCATAGCGAGATCTGGGAGGTGATCCTCACCGGCGGCGATCCGCTGATGCTGTCGCCGCGCCGGATGAGCGAGATCATGGCTGATCTCGCGGGCATCGATCACGTCAAGATCATCCGCCTTCACACCCGCGTCCCCGTGGCCGACCCCGCACGCATCAGCGACGAGATGGTCGCGGCGTTGAAGGTCGAGGGTGCGACCACCTGGGTTGCGCTGCATGCCAATCATGCGCGCGAGCTGTCGGGGCCTGCGCGCGCCGCCTGCGCGCGGCTGGTCGATGCCGGAATTCCCATGGTCAGCCAGTCCGTGCTTTTGCGCGGCGTCAATGACGACGTCGCGGCATTGTCGGATTTGATGCGGGCCTTCGTCGAGTGCAGGATCAAGCCCTACTACCTGCATCACGGTGATCTCGCGCCCGGCACTGCGCATCTGCGCACGACGCTGGCGCACGGACAGGAGCTGATGCGGCAGTTGCGTGGGCGGGTGTCAGGCTTATGTCAGCCTGACTACGTCATCGATATTCCCGGCGGTGCGGGCAAGTCGCCGGTCGGACCGAATTATGTGTTAGCGGCGCAAAATACCGCAGCCGACGCGGGTGATGCGGTGACTGAAACGCGCTATCGTATCGTGGATTATTGCGGCGACGTTCATCTCTATCCGCCCGAGACCTGAGCGGTCATGGAGGGGATGCCGAGGTGAGGAATGGAGGATCGGTTATGAAGAAGATCATGGTGGCAGCATCGATCGTTGCCTTGCTCGGCAGCGCAGCGATGGCTCAGACCGGGACCAAGGGATCGACGTCCAACGGCGCCAGCTCCGGATCGCTGCCGCAGGCGCCCGTCGGTCATCGCCAGCCACGCGTCGGCGACGTGCCGAATGAGAAGAATTTGAACGATCCCAATAATCCCGTGAACAAGGAAGACGCGCTGCTCGACAAGAAGATCAAGAGCATCTGCCGCGGCTGCTAGTCCGTCACCTCGGGGTGGCGGGCAGGGCGCGAACAGCATCGCCCCGCCTGCCTGTTGCCCCGCTTAGGCCGAACGCTCGTGTAGTCCGGCTCGTGCGTTGTTGCGACGAATCTCGACCGCATCAGCAAGCTGCTCGAGCACGGTGGCCGTGGTCGCCCAATCGATGCATCCGTCTGTGATGCTCTGGCCGTAAACGAGCGGCTTGCCCGACACCACGTCCTGGCGACCGGCGACGAGATTGCTTTCGATCATCACGCCCATGATGCGGTTCTCGCCGCCCGAGATCTGACCGGCGATGTCGGCAGTCACCAGCGGCTGGTTCTCGGGCTTCTTGCTCGAATTGGCGTGGCTTGCATCCACCATCACCAGCGGCGCCACACCGGACTTCGCCAGATCGTTGCACGCCGCAGCCACGCTTGCGGCATCGTAGTTCGGCTTGCTGCCGCCGCGCAGGATGATGTGGCAGTCTTCATTGCCTGCGGTCGAAGCGATCGCCGAGCGGCCGAGCTTGGTTACGGCCATGAAATGATGCGGGTGCGAGGCCGACTTCACGGCATCTGCGGCAATGCGTACGTTGCCATCGGTGCCATTCTTGAATCCGACCGGGCAGGACAATCCCGAGGCCAACTCGCGATGGATCTGGCTCTCGGTCGTGCGTGCGCCGATCGCGGCCCAGGAGACGAGGTCGGCGATGTATTGCGGCGTCGTCATGTCGAGGAATTCGGTGCCGGCCGGCAGGCCGAGATTGTTCACCGCCGACAGCACATTGCGCGCAAGCCGCAGGCCCTTGTTGATGTCGAAGCTGCCGTCGAGATCCGGATCGTTGATCAGTCCCTTCCAGCCGACGGTGGTGCGCGGCTTCTCGAAATAGACCCGCATCACGATCTCGAGCTGGTCGGCAAGCTCCTCGCGCAGGGCGGCGAGGCGCTCGGCATACTCGAGCGCAGCCTTGGGATCATGCACCGAGCAGGGCCCGACGACGACCAGAAGCCGGTCGTCCTGGCCGTTGAGGATGGCGTGGATGGCGTTACGCGCCGCCATCACCACACGGGTTGCCGTGAGGGTGCGCGGGACCTCCCGCATCACGTCCTCAGGCGTGCTCAGCTCTTTCAGTTCGCGGATACGAAGATCGTCGGTCGTGCTTAGCACGGCGGGCTCCTGTCATTTTGAGAACCTGCCGGCCAATAAAAAAGCCGCCAGGTCTGGCGGCTGTTCGGACGTTTGCTTCAATATTTCAGATTGAGCGCGATCCTCCTGCCGCCAGCGAGCTGTCGTAGCTAAAGTACCAATAAAAGCTGGTGGCGACGGTGATCATGGCCGGTCATATAGCGTGCCGTTGGCGCCTTGTCACCCCCCAAACGGCCCGCGGGGCGTCGAGGCGTCTCAACTGTTGCTTTTGCGTGCCGCCAGCGCCATGCCGATCAGGGTGGCGCCCCCGAACAACAGGTTGATGCCGACCAGCACGCCGATAGCCCATTCCGCTGAGCTCGGCAGTCCCGTGATCACCATGAAGGCGATCGCGATATCGACGAAGCCCGAGATCAGCAGCCACGACCAGCGGCCGCTGAGCTCGCGGCGATGCTCGAGCGCATACATGATGGTGGTGACGCCCTCGGCGAGGAAATAGGCGCCAAGCACGATGGTCAGCGTCAGCACGGCCTGCATCGGACGCGCCAGCAGCAACATGCCGGCGAGTACGGCCAGCGCCGCCGAGATCAGCGACCACCAGAAACCCGGCGTGGCGCGGGCCCAGTAAGTCACGATCAATCCGCCGATGCCGCTGACCAGGAACATCCAGCCGAGGAAGATCGTAATCGCAAGGCTTGCGAGCGGCGGGAGGATCAGCGCGGCGATGCCGAGCACGGCAAGCAAGATGCCTTCGAACAGAAAGGCTTTCCAATGCGTCTTCACCGCCTGGCTCAGCTTGGATTGCAGCCGTGAAAAATCCTCAGGCGATGTCATGCTGACCTCTACGTCACGGGAACTGATGTGCGCTCAATCTAGTACGCACGAGCCATGCTTGCCATGGCATGGATCAACCGCCGCCGTGCGCCGACGAAAAACCCTCGCCGCTTGTGCGAATGCGGTTGCGACCGAGAACATAGATCGCGGTCGTGACAACCAGCAGCGCGAGGCCAAGCAGGATCGAGACGAAGCCGATCGGGATCAGCGCCAGCGTCAGATTGCGCTCGGGGTTGATGAGCCAGTGGTGGATCGAGGTCAGCACGAAAGCGAGGCCGAGGAAGCCGACGCCGCCGCCGGCGAGCAGGAGCGCCCACATTCGTCTTAGCTGGCTGAGCCGCTCCCGCGCGATTTCGGTCCGGGGTGCGTGGTGACGTGCAACGCGCCGCACCAGGCGGATGGCGAAGGCGATCGAGCTGAAGCCGATCAGGAGGCTCGCTCCACCCAGCCACATCCGCAAGTTCGGATCGAGATCCGGCATGCGCTGGAGCGTGAGCAGCGGAAAGTCGAAGGCCGCATGCAACGCCAGCGGGCCGGCAAAGATCAGCAGCCGACTGGAGAGGCGGGCCCAGTCGCGGTGGTGGCGGTTTGCGCCCAGCGCCGTGCCGGCGCGCGCGATGGTCAAATAGGCGCCGGCGATGATGCCGAGCGCACCGTGGAACGGTACCGTGAGAACGCTGCGCAGAGCCGCAAGCGACCGCCACATCTCGGCGTGCTGGACCAGATAAGCGAGGTTCTCGTAAGCCGCAAAGCCGAGGCCGACGGCCGCGCCATAGACCACGGTGTCCATCGGATTGGCGAAGGTCCGCCGCTTGGTTGAGGAGATCAGGACGATCGCGACGACCTTAACCGCTTCCTCGGGTAGCGCCACGCCGAAGACCGAATGCATGGCAAGCGCCGCCCAGGGATTGTCGGGGGCCGCAACCATCTTGGCGAAGGGTGCGCGGGCGAGACCCAGCAGCGAAATGCTGGCGGCGCCGAGCAGGAAGGCAGTCCAGACCTGGGCAGGCGGTCCCGGGCGCTCCTCGGCGGCAATGACGAGCCACAGCATCAGCAGCGCCGGGGCGATGGCGGCCGTTCCGATGACGGTGGGTAACGCTTCAATCAGGTACATTGGCGCCGAAAATAGGTTCCCTTGGCCCGCTTATCTACATCTGCCGCTGCGACCGTCTGTCATGCACCGGCTGTCCGGTTGCTTAACAAGCCTGACAGCTGGCGTTCATCGGGGCCGCAAAGTGTAGAATACGAGCGCGATCAATTGCATGACAGAACCTCCTCGGTATCGACAGGAACGGCCGCGCGGCCGTTACCGGATCCCGATTGATAAGTTAGATCAAGGCAATGTGCAGGTTTCTTCGATTCACGATGCACGTGCGCAAGCGGCGAGTCCAGGCCCGGAATTGGCGTCCACCGGCCAGCGGGCAGGCGGCTAGTCACGCTTCGTTGTTTGCCCGCGGCGTGGGGACGCGATCCGGCGGGCTCTCACCTGCTCCAGCTCCCAGAATGCACGTATCAGGCACGTGCCGAGGCAGCAGACGATGAGCAGCAGCAGGAAGGCCTGGTCGGCGGGAGGGATCTGGATCATGACGTTCATTAAGCAACGTGCATGCCATGTGTTCCCGAGGCAGCCTGCGCGGGACGCAGCCGCGCCTCACACGAAACGCAGCTTGTGCAAGCTCGAATCGAGGCTCCCGCAACGCGGTCGCGGCCTAGCCGTCAGTGGGTCGTGAATGGCGGCGGGGCGTCGGGCGTGACGTCGAAAGATCCGAGGTGGAATTCCTCACCGATGGGCTCGGCGGCGTGCGCCAGCAGCGTGAAGGCGGCGTGCGGATATTGCTTCCAGATATCAAGATCGCCGGCCGTGATCGTCAGCCAGCCGAACGTGTACATGTAGCGCCCAGGCTCGGTCACCCGGCCAACTCTGTCCCAAGTAATCTTGTTGACTGCCATTCGGTCCCCCGATTGCAAGTCTGCAAATGACGTCCGGCACGAGGTGCAGACCGTCAAAAGCTGATCCCGCAATGGGGCCGCGATAGGGCGGTGATGCGGAGGCAAGACGGCCGCAACGCGGCGGCCCATCGCCTGCAGCTTCAGCGCGCCGTCGAAGCCGCCTCCGCTTCGGACGCCAGCTCCAATTGCCGGTGCGAGGCGTGGAAGACGTCGTGGACGAGGCCGATCTTCTCCATGCCCAAAATGATCAGGCCATTGAGATCGATCTCCCACCAGGCGTGCGAGATATAGGCGTCCCGTGGGAAGCGGTGATGGTTATTGTGCAGGCCCTCGCCGAAGGTGAGGATCGTGGTCACGAACTCATTGGTCGAGGCGTCATCGACCTCGAAGCGGCGATAGCCATAGGCGTGGCAGACCGAGCCGGTGAGCTGGCTGGTGAGGATCAGCAGATAGGCGCGGAGCAGGCCGGAGAACAGCACGCAGCCGATCATGGTGTGCACGCCACCGAAGGTGTAGCCGACCACGGCGGGGATGAAGACGGCAGACATCCCGTACCAGACCCAGCGGGTGCGAACGAAGAACATCGCGATCGGATCGGCGAGGATGTCCTTGGCGTAGTACTCGTTGTCGGTGGTCGCCTGGTCGAACACCCAGCTGCCCTGGGCGTGCAAGAAGCCCTTCAATGCGCTGACATAGCGATTGCCGAAGCCGTCGAATTGCGGGCTGTGGGGATCGCCGACGTCATCGGCATAGAGGTGGTGGCGGCGGTGATTGGCGACCCATTTCGCGATCGAGCCCTGGATCGCCATCTGCGCGATGGCACAGAAGAAAACCCGCATGATCGGGCCGGTGCGGAAGCTGCGATGCACGAACAGGCGATGCATGCCGGCGCCGATGCCGAACGTCGTCAGCGCGAACATCCAGACGAACGTGAACAGCTCGACCTTGCCGACGCCCTGCGTGATGGCCCAGATGATGCCTGCAACTGCGCCGACATAGAGAATGCCGAGGAGGAGATAGCTCTCACGCAGCTTGGCCCTGACAAGCGGGCCTTCGGTGAGGACGCCAGGGGGGAGCTGCGGTTTGGTGGCGGTGACGCTGCTTTGGGCGATTTCTGCCGGGGCGAGCCCGGCATCAGCGATGGACATTCCAGGACTTCCAATACTTAGGCAGCCCGCAATGATTGCGGACGTATTGGGCCACACCCTAACGCGCGGGGCCCGTGACCTCCAGTGTTTAGTTAAAATTGAGTTAAGATCGGTCTGGCGGGCTTAAGCCGGCAGCGGCACGGCCTGGCGCACGACCAGGCGGACGAGGTCGTCCCGGTCCTGCTTCTCGGCGAACTTCACCGCAAATCCGTTGTCGAATTTGCGGATGACGCGTCCCACGCAGGCGCCGACCGCCAGCGGGGTTCCGACCGGCGGGTCGTATTCGCAGGAGATTGCGACGCCCGCAGTCGAGACATCGATGATGAAGCAGGGATGGACGCTGCCGTCGGCCAGCGTCATGACGGTGTGGGATGCCTGCGGAACGAAGCGGGTGTCGTTCCGCAGCTCCTGAATGCTGTCGTCTTTCTGCTTCTTTTCCAGCCATGTCAGCTTTTCCGACATCCAGGCGCGCCGCGCCCGCGTCATGTCGAGCTCCATCAGGAACCCCGATTTCAGCGTCGCGCTGATGGTGCACTGGAATTCGCCGAAGTCCTGGAAATAGGAGGTTACGCGCTCGCCGATCTTGCCGACGACCGGCACGTCCACGATCATGCGGAACGGCGAAACGCGCTTGGTGCGGCAGGCGAAGTTTCGCAACTTGCCCTCGCAATCGTACCAGCGGTGCAGCGAATAGCTGCCGCTCACGTTCACTTCCACTGCACGCTGCCTGAGGAACTCTGCGACGGACATGGGCGCCAATCGTGTTTCGGATTGTTTCCGTAATTCCACGGTAGCGATCAAATTCTAAGCAAATGATACCGGCGCTCAGGAGCAGGGGTAAATTTCCGGTAAACGGGCGACCGGTCGTGTGCCGGGGTGAGCCGTAAAACGTGCCGGTTTTCAGCAGCGGGCGTTCACAACCGCGTCATTGCGATCGCTCCGGAGCCAGCGATGCTCTCATTGCGTTAGCTGTTACGGCATTTCTCGATCAGGTCATCGGCGAGGCGTATCTCGTCGAGTGTCCAATTACCGAGCAGTGTGATGATCGCCTCGCGCCGGTACTGATGTCGCTCGCGCTTTGAGGTCTGTCGGTAGTCGATGCCGTCCTGGCGTGCCAGCGCCCGCGACACGATCGCGATCTGTCGCAGCTTCTGCTGCTCCAAGGAGCTCATGTCTCACCGTGCGGCGACGCTGTCTGCCGCTGGAGGGCAGGTCTGTGAATCGGCATTTTGAAACTAGCTGCTGCGGCTTACGGAGACCTGACGTTGCCGCGGTGCCCAAACCTGAATGCCGGCGTTCAGAAAGGCCCGTGCATTAGCAACAGAGCCAGTACGCCAAGGGCCAGGGCGAGCTTGATGATCTTCCAGGTCAGGCTGTCCGACCTGATCTCCCATCCGAACCACGGTAATGCCATCCGCACCGCGAACGTTGCGATTGTTTCGAGGATGGCGAACGCCAGTGCGATGCCCGCGATGAATGACCATGACGGATCGGCCGGAGGCATCCACGGTGCAAGCCAGGTGGGAGCGAAGCCTCGCAACGACACCAGCAACGCGAACCATCCAAACAGAGAGGCGAAACCCTTGATGATCTCAGGTCCGATCGCGCCGGGCTCGAGCCGGATGCCGATCGTTCCAAGCGCTTTTTCGATCCGCTCGCCGTCAGTCAGGAAGATGAACGCTCCGACGAAAAACGGTACGAGCGATTGGAAGATGAGCGCGATGATGCCGAACAGGACGGCATAGCCGTAAGCGTCGCGCAGAATGTCCCAGCCGCTCGTGCGCGGAGGCTTGATCGCCCTTGCGGCCTGCGGCTGCGGCACCGATCTGGTTCGCGCCATATGTTCCAGCATTTTCGCGCGCCGCTCCGGCGCGAGCGGGGTCACGCGCTGGATCCAGGCCGGCAGCGTGCCCGTCGAAGGCTTGCCGGACTGGTCGTCCGAGGTGGATTTGCTTGGGTCCATAACCGAACCAGGTTCTTCAACAAGTTGCCCATGACGACAGGCGAGGCGGTTCCTTCGGACATTGGTCGGAAGTGAGGGCCGGGGAGGTTCATGCCGGAACAAAATTCAAGCGCCTCGGGCAGGCGGCCGAGGCCGGTTGTCGATGTCGCCGCTGTCCATGCGCCCGATAGCGGACATATTCGGTCATCTTCCCGCAAGCTCCGCCAACGTCCTTCCTGTTGATCTCACCTCCCAGTTGCGCTTGAGTGCCGGCAGGTCTGGGGGACCTTTTTGATGCTTATTTTCGTGGCTGCGGCGTATTGCGCCGCTGTGTTCGAAATCGCAGTTGATTGTCGTGCGAGCAGGCTAGATGCGGCCTGCGGCCTGTCATGGAAGTGACCGTCACATCTGCTTGCCTGTCTCCGCGAAAGGCAGGCATTCTCGATCACGCCGACCGCATCGCCGCCGACCGCGTGGCGTGGCGCCAGAAGAACGGCTTTTTCCATGACGAGGATGAACGTTATCTCCGGTTTCTGATCCCGCCGGGAAGTCGGGTGCTCGACATCGGATGCGGCGTTGGCGATACGCTTGCGGGCCTCACGCCATCCTACGGCGTCGGGATAGATTTTTGCCAAAAGCAAATTGCGATCGCGCGGCAGCGTCACCCCAATCTCACCTTCGTTGAAGGTGATGCCGAGGATGCGGCGACGCTCGATGCGCTGCAAGGTCCGTTCGACTACATCCTTGTGCTGGATACGATCGGTTCGCTCGAGGACTGCCAGAAGTTCATCGCCCAGCTGCATCCGTTGTGCACGCGAGATACGCGGCTGGTGATCGGTTACTTCTCCCATCTCTGGTATCCCGTGTTGAAATTCGCCGAGCTCGTCGGCTTGCGGATGCCGCAGCCGGATCAGAACGTGCTGTCGCCGTCTGATCTGCGCAGTCTCGCCAGGCTTGCGGATTTCGATCCGGTGAAGTCGGAGCAGCGCGTTCTCTCGCCGGTCCGGATGTTCGGGCTCGGGCGCTTTCTCAATCGTTTCGTCAGCGTGCTGCCGGGAATTCGCCAGGCGGCGCTCAGGCACTATCTGGTCGCGCGCTCGAGCCGCAAGGCGGGTGAACCGTTCGCTTCGGCCACCGTCGTGGTCCCGGCACGGAACGAGCGCGGCAATATCGAGCCGGCGGTCCTGCGGATGCCTGATTTCTGCAGCGACATCGAGATCATCTTCATCGAAGGTCATAGCCAGGACGGCACCTTCGAGGAGATGGAGCGGGTCAAGCAGGCCTATCCGTCCCGGGACATCAAGGTGATGCGCCAGCCGGGTAAGGGCAAGGCCGACGCCGTCTTCACCGCGTTCGACGCCGCGCGTGGCGACGTGCTCATCATCCTCGATGCCGACCTCACGATGCCGCCGGAACAGATTCCAAAATTCGCCGAGGCGCTGCTGTCGGGGAAGGGCGAGTTCGTCAATGGATCGCGCCTCGTCTATCCCATGGACGAGGGCGCGATGCGCTTCCTCAATTTGATCGCCAACAAGATCTTTTCCTATCTGTTCTCGTGGCTGCTCAACCAGCGCTATACCGACACGCTGTGCGGGACCAAGGTCCTGCGTCGGAGCGACTATCAGCGCCTGAAGGCCGGCAAGGCCTATTTTGGTGATTTCGATCCGTTCGGCGATTTCGACCTGATCTTCGGCGCATCGAAGCTCAATCTGAAAACGGTCGATCTGCCGATCCGCTACGCCGCGCGCACCTATGGCGAAACGCAGATCTCGAGATTCCGTCATGGCTGGATGCTGCTGAAGATGGTGGCTTTCGCTTTCCTCAAGATCAAGGCGATCTAGGCCGCGGAAAATGTCAGTCGATAGCTTTCCCGACGCGAACATGAGCGGGCGGATCAGGACGCTGCTGATCCTCGTCGTCCCGTCGTTGTATCTCGCGGCGACGTTGCTCTATTCGGCCAGTCAGGCGGTGTGGGGCGTCCAGGTCGATCCTGAATCGGCCTACACGATGAACGGGCTCGTGGCGGCCGCCGGATACGGCTCGATGAAATTCGATCATCCGGGAACGACGACGACGCTGCTCGTCGAACTGATCGTCCGGGGCTGGGCCTTGCTGGCGCGGGCTGACGACATCGTCGCATTCGGGCTGAGGCATTACGATGCGATCACCTATGCGGCGCGGACCGGTGAGGCGCTCATGCTCACGGGCGCGTTGCTGGCGGGCGGACTCATCGTCGGGCGGACGACGCGCAGTGCGATTGCTGCGATGCTGTATCAGGCCGGCGCGTTCGTGCATCCCGAGGCGTTTCACTTTCAGACGGTGCTCGCGCCGGAAAGCCTGATGGTCGCGTTTGCGCTGTTCGGCATGGCGATCGTGATCAAGGCTGCGCTTGACGAGCATCCGCCGACGACGGGTCTCGCTGTCGCCTCCGGAACGATCTTCGCGCTCGGCTTCGCGACCAAATATCTCTATCTGCCGCAGGCGCTGTTCGCCGTGTGCCTGCTCAGAAGCAAGCGGGCGTTCATCATCGCCTCGATCGTGGGCGGGATCGGCTTTATCGGCTTCAGCCTGATCTTCAACCCCGGAACGATCACGCGCGGGTTCGGATGGCTGGTGCAAATCGCGATCCACAAGGGAAGTTACGGCGAGGGCGAGCCGGGGATCATCGACTTCGGAACGTTCTGGTCCAACATGCGCGCCATCATCGCAGCCGGGCCTGTTGTGGCGGGCATCTACGCTGCGGCCGCAGCGGCTGCGCTGGCCTGGTGCGTCAAGACGCGCGACTGGCGCGATCCCGTCAACCTGACGCTCACGGCTGCCGTGATGATCTTTGCCGCGCATCTGGTGGCAACATCGAAGCACTATGGACTTCACTACATGATGGCGTCGTGGGTCCTGATCGGCGGCGTGCTGGTCCTGCTCGTGGTGCAGGTGCGGCGTCTGCTCCCGGCCATTCCGCCGGGCGCGGTGAGCCTCATTGCGGGCTGCTTATGCATCGCCATGGGCGCGCCGACATTGATCGAGGCGCGTGCTGTCGCGCGGCAAGCCGCCAGGTCGAATGCGATCGGGGCGAGGCTTTCGAAGGCCGTGGTGGCGGCGGGGCCGGCCTGCGCCAACGTCTCTGGAATGTACGTGCGTGCGCCGGAGAACGACATGAACCACGGCTGGGACATGACGCTGCACCTGTGGGGCGATCAGGCCATGCGCGAGAGGTTCTCCGCCGCCTATGCGAGTGCCCACGCGGCGCCGCTGCTGGACCACAACACCTACACGCAGGTCCTGAAGAGGAATTTCCTCCCGTCCAACTATGCCAAGCTCGCTGCTGATTTTCCCTGCATCATCGTCCGCTCACCCTGGGAGCTGACCGAGGACACGGCGATTGGGCTGCTGGCCCTGAAGCCGGACCGCTGCGTGATCGAGGGGATTCACATCTACACGGTCGGGCTCGCCTGCGCCAAGGTGCAGGGCAGCTTCCAGGGCGAGCCGTGACCGGATTGGGATGGGGTGGCGCTCCCTAGCGGAATCGAACCGCTCTCTCCACCGTGAAAGGGTGGCGTCCTAACCGATAGACGAAGGGAGCAAACGCAAGGCCGAACCGCATGTGGCGACAGGCCCGCTGGCCGGCCGAGTCGTGCCCGGCGGCTTGCAGCGAGCGAACCTATAGTGGCCTTTCGGGCCGCGGGCAAGCCATCCCGGCAGGCTCTTTTGGGCCCGGTGGACAGCCGGCCCCGGGATCATTCGGATAACGATTTCAACGGTTTTTTAGGGTTCCCGGGCTAGCGCTGGCGCGGGAGATCATTTGCCGATGCCACAGCCCAAGAAGCGCGCAGCCCGCAAACTGCTGTCGCAGCATGCCTGGATCACGCTCGAGGGCGGATTCGCAGCGCGGCATTGCCTGGTCCAGGACATCTCGGCCTCGGGCGCCAGGATCACCATGGACGAGGATGCGAGCCAGCTCCCGGGCGTGATCCGGATGGCCTTTGCGCGGGACGCGCGGACCGGGCGGAGCTGTCAGGTGGTCTGGCGCCGCGGCAAGTCGGCCGGCATCAAGTTCCTCTGATCGCCGCCCGATAGCGCCTGAAGCCGGTCCGGGCTACAAGGCGGCCATGCGCGCTGCCGTCCTCATCCTGATCTCACTCTTCGCCATGAGCTCCGTCGCGGGGGCCGAGACCTTGCGCCTGCCGCCGGCCGAGCCAACGGCCAAGACGCTGCCGCTCAAGGGCAGCACCGCCAGGGCCAATGGCTGCGCCTCGTTTGGAGCGGGCTTCATCATGGTCAACGGCACCTGCGTGAAGATCGGCGGCGCGATCAGCGCCGGCGTCGCGGGCGGGCGCTGAGGGGCGGATGTCGCCGGACCTGACGCGGCTCGATCTTCTCGTTCCCGCGGTGATGTATTGCGCGCTCTTGTGGTGGGTCGGCCGCGGCATGTCCTGGACGACAAGGCTCGCCATCGCGGTGGTCACGCTGCTCCTGATCGCCATTGTCGTGACGGTCGAGCGCAGCTGGCGCTAGGACCTCCAAACCAAAACCGCAAAACAACCCCATGCACTGTAGCCGTCAAGCGCGCGCCGTTTGCGCGGCTACAGCGATTCATCCCGCGTGCACCAGGACTTAACCCGCGTCAGCCGGCTTACGACATCGGCGGCGCCACGTGCTTGGCAAATCCGGGCCGCTTGCCGAGCTCGGCGAGCCACCGCGTCAGGTTCGGCTGCGCCGGACGAGTGATCCCCTCGACGCCGAGCCAGCGCCGCGCATAACAGCCGACAGCGATATCGGCGAGCGTGAACGCATCGCCCTCCATGTAGGGCCGCGTGGCGAGCAAATTGTCGGCGATCGCCCAGACCTCGGCGGCCGCATCGGCATCGTGCTGGATCTTGATCATGTCGCGCTCGGCCGGCGGCGTACGCACCAGCGCCCAGAACACCGGGCGGTCGACCGGCTGCACCATCGACAGCGTCCAGTCGAGCCAGCGATCGACGCCGGCGCGCAGCTTCGGCGCCTCCGGATAGATCGGCGTGCCGCGCTCATGCGCGAGGCACAAATAGCGCATGATCGAATTGGACTCCCACAGCGAGAAGTCGCCCTCGACCAGCGTCGGCACCCGCGCATTGGGGTTCATCGCGAGATAGCTGGCCTCGCGGGTCTTGCCGAAGGCCATGCCGGCATCGATGCGCTGATAGGGCAGCCCAAGCTCGGCCAGGCACCACAGCACCTTCTGCACGTTGACCGAATTGGCGCGGCCCCAGATCGTCAGCTGTGTGTCCGGCATGAAATCCTCCCACGCGTTTGATTTCGCGGGTGATAGCGGAATTTCGCGCGCGCAGCGACGCGCATTGCCGCGAGCCCCTCATGCAAAAAGCTCCGCTCGGAAAGAGCGGAGCTTTCATTGCAGAGCAGACCAGTCGGCTAACGGCCGAAGAACAGCCACAGCAGAATGATCACCGGGATCGGCACGCCCAGCAGCCACAACAAAATCCCGCGTCCCATCGCATCCTCCTCCAGTCGTTTTGTCGGAGGGGCAACGCCGGCCGCGGGAGCTTGTTCCAGCAGGAGGGGCCTTACCAGTGGCCGACGTTGGGCATCGACGCCCACGGCTCGGCCGGTGCCTTCGGCTCGCCTTTCTGCAGGATCTCGATCGAGTGCAAATCGGGCGAGCGGACGAAAGCCATGTTGCCGTCGCGCGGCGGCCGGTTGATGGTGACGCCGGCCTTCTGCAGCTTCTCGCAGGTGGCGTAGATGTCGTCGACCTCATAGG
>JAEWHT010000206.1 GCA_023387695.1 Pseudomonadota bacterium
TGCTGGAAAAGGCGGTCAAGGCGGCCAAGGGCAAGGTCAAGCTGGTCAAGATGAACATCGACCAGCATCCGGCGATCCCGGGCCAGATGGGCATCCAGTCGATCCCGGCCGTGATCGCCTTCGTCAACGGCCAGCCCGCCGACGGCTTCATGGGCGCAGTGCCCGAGAGCCAGCTCAACGCCTTCATCGAGAAACTGACCAAGGGCGTCACCGCACCGGGCGAGGTCAACGTCGCCGAGATCGTGCAGGAAGCCGACGCCGTGCTCGCCGAGGGCGACGTTGCGGCGGCGGCGCAGATCTACGCGGAAGCGCTTCAGCACGAAGCCACCAACATCGCGGCACTCGCGGGCCTCGCCAAATGCTACGCGGCGTCAGGCGCGATGGAGCAGGCCAAGCAGACGCTCGCCATGGTGCCGGAATCCAAGCGCAACGATCCGCTCGTGAAGGCCGTGCAGACCGCGATTGATCTCGCCGAGCAGGCCGAGCAGCTCGGGCCCGTTGCCGAGCTTGAGCAAAAAGTCGCCGCAAACCCGCTCGATCATCAGGCGCGCTTCGACCTCGCCACCGCGCTGAACGCGAAGGGCGACCGGGCCGCCGCCACCGAGCAGCTGCTCGCGATCGTCAAGCGCGACCGCAAATGGAACGACGACGGCGCCCGCAAGCAGCTCGTGCAGTTCTTCGAGGCCTGGGGTGGTGCGGATGATGCAACCGTCGAGGGCCGCAAGCGCTTGTCGACGATCCTGTTCTCGTGAGCGGTGTGCGCCGGTGATCCGACGCGCCAGGGGTGACGTTTCCAACGTCATGTAGCTGCCGACAGTGGGCATCAGATGCCGATCAACATCGAATATCGCGGCCCCGCCGACCTTCCGGAGATCGTTCCAGTGTTTCCGCTGCCGGGCGCGCTGCTGCTGCCGCGCGGCCAGATGCCGCTCAACATCTTCGAGCCGCGCTATCTCGCGATGGTCGACGACAGTTTTCGCGATGGCCATCGCCTGATCGGCATGATCCAACCGGACGTGGCGCATTCGCCGAAGAATTCCGACAAGCCGACGCTGTTCCGCGTCGGCTGCGTCGGCCGCATCACCCAGCTCGCCGAATCCGGCGACGGCCGCTACATCCTCGAACTCACCGGCGTTGCACGCTTCAGGGTACTCGAGGAGCTGGAGGTGCTGACCGCCTACAGGCAGTGCAAGGTCGATTTCTTCGCCTTCACCGATGATTTCACCGCGCGCATGGGCGAGGACGAGGTCAATCGCGAGGCGCTGCTGGTGGCGCTCTCGGATTTCCTAAAGGCCAACAATCTCAAGGTCGATTGGGAAGGCGTCGAGAGCGCGCCCAACGAGGCGCTGGTCAATGCGCTGGCGATGATGTCGCCCTATGGCCCGGCCGAGAAGCAAGCGATGCTGGAAGCGCCTGATTTGAAGACCCGGGCGGAGATCCTGATCGCAGTGACAGAGATGGACCTCGCCAAGAAACGCACCAGCGGCGATCCGCCGTTGCAGTGAGCACTCGCTTGCTAACCGCGGGCTCCGTCATGCCCGGGCTTGTCCCGGGCATCCACGTTCTTCATGCCGCAGATAAGTCGTGGATGGCCGGGTCAAGCCCGGCCATGGCGAGGATAGAGCGGCGGCGAGCCGAGCCTCAACTCTATGAATGCCGCCGGATGCGTTTGCGCCCCGTGATCATCGCGCGGATCAGGTTCTCCCGCTGAAGGATGCCCATCAGCACCACGCCTGCGATGTGCAGTACGACGAGGACCATGACGGCGTCCGACGTGTAGGCGTGGGTGTCCTCGATCCACCAGACGCCGAAGAAGGTGACGGTGACCGACAGCGCGCCGGTGACTGCCGAGACGGCCAGCGCAACCAGCAGCGCCACCAGCATCAATGTGCCGGCGGGATTGAGTCCGAGATAGCGGCCGGTCATGCCGCGGCGCAGATTCCAGAGATAGCCCGGTGCGGTGCGAAGCCTGACGCCGATCATGCGGAAGCGCGAATAGCGACTGCCCCAAAAACCCCAGACCAGGCGAAAAACCAAAAGCCCGATCACGCTATAGCCGACGATGCGATGAAGCCGGTCGTAAACGGTCGGGGTGAACCACGCAGCGAGCACGCAAGCTGCGAGAGCCCAATGCCACAAACGCAACGGCAGATCCCAGACCGCGACCGTGCGATCCGCGGGGCGTCCATCGGACACCCCGCGCGTGACTGGCATCGCTCTGTCGTTCAAGCCGGGACCACTCTTTGACCTTGGCGTTGAGACTTACCTGCGCGTGACTTATTTGGCGCGAACGTTACTTGGCGATCGTGTGCTTCAGGCTGAGATCTTCGGGGCTGTAGAACAGCTCGTAGAGCTTGCCTTCCTTGACGCCATAGACCTCGTAGCACGAGCCTTCGATCTTGGAGCGCCGCACTTCATAGCCTGCCGCCTTGGCCTTGGCTTCGGCATCGCCCGCCGGCTTCCACGACGCCTTGTCGAGCTTGGTGCAATCCTTGAAACCGTCGGCCATCGCCGTCGATCCCATACCGATTCCCATGCCGATCCCGGCCGTCAGTGCGATGGCAAGAACACGAGTGACTCTCACGAATATCTCCCTCTCTGTCGTGTGCGTGAAGCGCGCCCGAAGGAAGCGAAAGAGAAGGTGAAGTCAATTGCGGTTCGGATCCGCGACGTCTTAGAGATATTCTAGCGAGCGCCAAAAGATCAGCGCTCTCCGTGAGCAGCGCACATTTTCAGCGGCGCTGCGGCCTTACGTCTCATCACGTCAGTAGCCGGCCGCCGCCATCACCACGACCACGCTCAGCGCCATCCAGCCAAAATGCCGGCCGCGCGTCGCCCATGCGTTGGCGCAGGCGGAAAGGCCGAATACGGCGATCATGGTGAGAACGATCCAGCGGCGCGCCACCGCGGAATCCATCGAGGGCACAGCTACCAGCAGCACACCGCAGCCGATCCAGGCGACGGTCGAGGCCTGCCAGACCAGGCGGATCAGGGTGCGCAGCCGTTCGGGCTCGATGGTGGCACGGGCAAAGACCTTGGTCTCGCCGAGAATCCCATGGATGAGAGCCACGATGATGGCGCCGACACCGGCGCACTGAAGCAAGAGATCACGCATCGTCAGGGCTCCCAAAAATATCTGTCCATACATCTGTGTATGGTGAGATAGATCCTGGCCTGCCGCCTGTCAATACACTAGTGTATGGACGAATTTCGGAAGCCGACATGACCGAGCAACTTTCCGCCGACGACTGGATCAACGAGGGTATCAAGGCGCTCACCAAGAGCGGTTTTACGGCTCTGAAAGCCGACCCTCTGGCAAAAGCGATGGGCGTCTCCCGCGGCAGTTTCTACTGGCATTTTGCCGATCTCGGCGCGTTCCACGCCGCCGTGCTGAAACGCTGGCGCGAGATCGCGGCCGAAGAGATCATCGCTCGCGTCGAGGCCGACAACGACGAGCCGCTGAAGACGTTGCTGCGCAGGACCTTCGGCGCCCGCCTCGACCTGGAGCGCGCGGTGCGCAACTGGGCCGCGTTCGATCCCGCGGCGCAAGCCGCCGTCCGCGCCATCGACCGCCGCAGGCTCGACTACATCGAGGCGCTGCTGGAGCGGCGCGGGTTCTCCGCGACAATTGCGCAGGCGCGCGCGCAGATCCTGTACTGGACGTTTCTCGGCTTCGCATTGTCGGCAGCGCCGGTGCCGGCCGCGCGGCTGCAGGGGCTGCTCGACGAGATCCAGCACATGGTCTCGGCCTGAGGCGAGGTGATGGGCGGGCGCGAATTTCTATGCTAGAGGCAAGCCAATGCCGGAGACCACGATGAACGCGCCGACCGAACGCCCCGAAAACAGCGTCGATCCCAAATTGCTGGAAATCCTGGTCTGCCCGCTGACCAAGGGCCCGCTGGAATTCGACTCCGCCAAGCAGGAGCTGATCTCGCGCAGTGCCAAGCTCGCTTATCCGATCCGCGACGGCATTCCGATCATGTTGCCGGAAGAGGCACGGAAGATCGATTGAGGGATTCGTAGCGCGACGGTCGCGCTACATACTCGGTGTCGTCCTGGCGAAGGCCAGGACCCATACGCCGCAGCGGAAGTTGTTGCGCGAGGTGGTCATTGCCTGTCTTCGCAAAACTTTTGCTGCGGCGTATGGGTCCCGGATCTGCGCTGCGCTTGTCCGGGACGACGGTGGAGGATACCCCGCTAGCGCGCTACAAACGTCAGCCCTCTACAGCGCCTCACCCTTCAACAATCGCGGAATCTCGCCTGTCAAACCCGCCGCCTGGCGGATGAAGAGATTCTTCAACGGCGGGGTGCGGTCGACGATGCCGAGGCCGATGTCGCGGACGGTGCGAAGCAAAGTCGACTCGTTCGAGAACAGGAAGTTCAGCGAGATGGTGGCAACGCCCATCGCCATGGTGTCGAAGCGGCGCCAACGCTGATAGCGCTCGAGCACGTCGGCGCCGCCGAGATCCATGCCGAGACGCGCGGCATCGACCACGACCTCGGCTAGCGCTGCGACATCCTTCAGCCCCATGTTGAGGCCTTGTCCCGCGATCGGGTGAACGACGTGCGCGGAATCGCCGACCAGCGCGAGGCGCTCGGCGACGAAGGAGCGCGCCACAAAGTAGGACAGCGGGAACGCGCGCGGCTTGTCGAGCGCCTTCACTTCGCCGAGATGCAAACCAAAACGCTGCTCGAGCTCGGCGTGGAATTCCTCATCACTCAACGCAGTGATACGCGCAGCCTCAGCTCGCCGCTCGGTCCAAACAAGTGACGATCGCTTTCCGGTCAGCGGCAAAATTGCAAACGGACCCGCGGGCAAAAAATGCTCTTCCGCGCGGCCTTCGTGGTCGCGCTCATGGCCGACGGTGACGACGATGCCGGATTGATCGTATTCCCAGCCGTGGGTGGCGATGCCGGCGCGCTCGCGCAATTTCGACTTCGCACCATCGGCGGCGACCAGCAGGCTGGCCGCGATGACGCTGCCATCGCCGAGCGTGACGTCGATCCCTTCGGCGCGCGCGTCATATGACGACACGGTGGTGGCACGGAGATCGATACCGGCGGCTTCGGCGCGGACGACCAGCGCATCGATCAGGCGGCGGTTCTCGATCATATGCGCGAAGGGTTCACCGGGCGCGACATCGCCGGCGAAATTCAGGAATGTCGGACGCGTGGCGTCCTCGAGCTTGGAGTCGGTGACGACCATGTCGAGGATCGGCTGGGCCTCGGCCTTCACGTCGTCCCAGGCGCCGAGCGCCTCGAACAGGCGGCGACAAGCCGCAACGATTGCGGTTGCGCGGGGATCACGGCTCGGCCGTGTGGCGAGAGCGGGGTCGGCGACGATGATGGGAATCTCGGGGCCGAGCCCCTGGCGCAAGGCAAGTGCAAGCGCGAGGCCCGCAAACGCGCCGCCGCCAATGACAATGTGACCCTGTACCGACATACTTAAGTTTTCCTGCCCGAACTATCCTGCCAAAATTCCCGGCTATTCTTGGTCTTGCTAGCAGACTTGAGGTGGGCGAAACAGTGCGGTGAAACAAGGGCGGAACGGCCCGATGATGTCATTCCGGGGCGCGACGAAGTCGCGAGCCCGGAATCCATAACCACAAGCCGGGGTTATGGATTCCGGGCCTGCGCCGTGCCGGCGCATCCCGGAATGACGACTGAGAGAGTTGCTGCCATGTCCAAAAGCCTGATCGACCTGATTTCGATCCTCGACCTCGAGCAGCTCGAGGTGAATTTGTTCCGCGGCAACAGCCCGAAAACGAGCTGGCAGCGGGTGTTCGGCGGGCAGGTGATCGGACAGGCGATGGTGGCGGCCTGCCGCACCGTCGAGGGCCGGCTGCCGCATTCACTGCATTGCTATTTCATCCTGCCGGGTGATCCGCAGATTCCGATCATCTACCAGGTCGAGCGCCTGCGCGACGGCAAGAGCTATTCAACGCGCCGCGTCACCGCGATCCAACACGGCAACGCGATCTTCTCGATCATGGTGTCGTTCCATGCCGAGGAGGAGAGCGCATTCGACCACCAGGACAAGATGCCTGACGTGCCGCCGCCGGAAAAGCTTACGGCGGAGGAGGTGGCGAAGCAGCCGATGTTCCGCGAGATGCCTGAGTTCATCCGCCGCTATTATGAATCCGATCGTCCGATCGAGCTGCGGCCGGTCGAGCTCGGCCGCTACTTCGGCCAGAAGATCGAGGACGGCCGTATCCATGTCTGGATCAAGACGGCGGCGACGCTGCCGGACGATCCGGCGCTGCACATGTGCGCACTGGCCTATGCGTCGGACTTCTCGCTGCTCGATGCGATCATGGCGCGCTATGGCCGCACGCTGTTCGACAAGCGGATGATGCCGGCGAGCCTCGACCACGCGATGTGGTTTCACCGCCCGTTCCGCGCCGACGAATGGCTGCTCTACGCGCAGGATTCGCCGAGCGCGCAAGGCGGTCGCGGCTTGACGCGCGGCTCGATCTTCAAGCCCGACGGCACGCTGGTCGCTTCCGTCACCCAGGAAGGCTCGGTGCGCGAGCGTCGAAGCTAGATCGGAGCAGATGATCTCAAGCGCGAGTTGATCGCGCTTGAGACAGTCGTTGCGTACTTACATCGAACCGCGCGGGGCGAGCTCGGTCTGCGATGCGAACCAGTTCATGATCCAGCGATAGACCCACGGAATCGGGATGATGAAGCCGCACAGGATCGCGGCCACGATTCCGCGCCAGAGAATCCCGAGCCCCGAGCCCCTGAAGATGATCTCGCGACGCGTGCCCTGGATGTTGCGATACATCCAGCGCAGCTGGGCCGCGGCAACCCAGGCCCATCCGACGATGGTGATGATGGAGATCGCGAGCAGCAGGTTCCAGCCGATATAGCCCAGCACGGAGCCGGTGAAGCTGAGGCCGAGCGGCTGCCCGTTGGAGGCGATGTTCGCAACCATCCATTTCAGCAGCATCCAGTAGAGAACGATCTGGACAATGTAGAGCGCCGTGCTCAGCACCTGGATGCCGGTGTAGCCGACGACGATCGCCACGACGATGAAGCCGAAGAACCAGGGCACGATTGCCATGGCGCTGCCGGTGAAGGAGAGGTTCGGCCGCCCCGGCACTCTCACGCAGGACACGAGCCATTGCGTGTACCAGACGAACAGCCATGGCACGGGGATGATGAGGCACGAACCAATCACCATCACCAGCGTGCGCCAGGTGAAGTCGAGAATGCCCATATCGACCGACAGCGATCCGCCAGCAGCACTGCCCGCTCCGGTATAGCTGCCGCCGCCCATCACCGGCGGGCCGCCGGCGGGAATGATCGGCGGCGCGCCGCCACCCGACATCAAACCGGGAATTTCGGCGGCCTTCTGCCAGCCGGCCATGCCCTCGGACCACACCAGCGTATCGGCGCGCACGACGCCCTGGGCGACCAGGTCACGGAACTGCCCTTCCGGAAAGGGCCCCTGCTGCTTGCCCTCGGATGCGTAGAACCAACTCGCCATGAAGTGCCCCCCAAAATACTTATGTACCGCTCGGCCGGCGCGGGTTCACCGCATCCATGCCAAAAATGCATTGTGAGGGATGAACGGTTGCCCTGTACAGAGGCGGCCGTTCACATGACCGCCCTTGGCCAAACGTTTTTCCGCTTCAGTCTGCAAGTTTTTTGTGCCATTTGCCCGGAAAGATGCAAGATTGACGCAGTGCCGGGGACATACGGCGCAGCGCTCCCCGGGGAACAGGCCTGAACATGAAACTCGTCGTCGCGATCATCAAACCCTTCAAGCTCGATGAGGTCCGCCAGGCCCTGACGGCGATCGGCGTCCACGGCATGACCGTGACCGAGGTGAAGGGCTATGGCCGCCAGAAGGGCCATACCGAGATCTATCGCGGCGCGGAATATGTCGTGAACTTCCTGCCCAAGTTGCGGATCGAGATCGCGGTCGCCTCCGACGTCGCCGAGAAGGCCGTGAGCGTGATCACCGCGACCGCGCGCACCGGACAGATCGGCGACGGCAAGATTTTCGTCACGCCGATCGACCACGCCTTGCGTATCCGCACCGGCGAAACCGACAGCGACGCACTCTAATTTTAATAAGCCTTCTACGATCGCACCGGGCAACGACGCCATAGCGTGCGACGCCATCACTATGCCGGGGGAAATGACATGGCGGGATTGTTGCGCCGCGTAGCCGCTATGGCTGCGCCGATCGGATGTGTGTTCGTCATGGCGTCGCCGGCACATGCTGCGGCGTCCGAGATCAACACAGCCGACACCGCCTGGATGATCGTCGCGACCGCGCTGGTGCTGATGATGACGATCCCGGGACTGGCGCTGTTCTATTCCGGCATGGTGCGCAAGAAGAACGTGCTCGCGACCATGGCGCAGAGCCTCGCCGCGGTGACGATCATCTCCATCCTCTGGGTCGCGTTCGGCTATTCGCTGTGCTTCGTCGGCGATGGCCCCTGGATCGGTTCGCTGGACCGCTGGTTCCTGGCCGGCATGACCATGGACAGCGTCAATCCAGCGGCGAAGACGATCCCGGAAGCGCTGTTCATGCTCTACCAGATGACCTTTGCGATCATCACGGTGGCGCTGGTCGCCGGCTCTGTCGCCGATCGCATGCGCTTCTCGGCGTATCTGCTGTTCTCCGTCGCGTGGTTTATTTTCGTCTACATTCCGCTGGCGCATTGGGTGTGGGGCGGCGGCTTCCTCAACAGCATGGGCGTGCTGGATTTCGCCGGCGGCCTTGTCGTGCATTTGTCGGCAGGCACCGGCGGCCTCGTCGCCGCGAAGGTGATGGGGCGGCGTCACGGCTACGGCACTGAAAATCTGTCGCCGTTCGATCTGTCGCTCGCGGTGATGGGCACCGGCCTGTTGTGGGTCGGGTGGTTCGGCTTCAACGGCGGCTCCGCAGGCGCGGCCAATTCGCGCGCGGTGCTGGCGATCATCGCGACGCATCTGGCGGCCTGCTCCGGCGCGCTGACCTGGGGCGCGATCGAATGGTCGACGCGGCGCAAGCCCTCCGTGCTCGGCATGATCTCGGGCGCGGTCGCCGGCCTCGGCACCATCACGCCGGCCTCCGGCTTCGTCGCACCCTGGCACGGCATCGTCATCGGCATCGCCGCCGGCGCAATCTGCTACTGGGCCTGTACCTGGCTGAAGCACCGCTTCAACTATGACGATTCCCTCGACGTGTTCGGCGTCCACGGCATCGGCGGGCTGACCGGCACGCTGCTCGCCGGCGTGTTCGCGACCAGCGCGATCGGCGGCACCGCGGGCCTGCTCGAAGGTCATCCGCAGCAGCTGCTGATCCAGCTCTACGGCGTCGCGGTCACCTTCGTCTGGTCGGCGGGCATCAGCTTCATCCTGCTCAAGCTGGTCGGCCTGTTCGTGCCGCTGCGTGTCTCGCGCGAGCACGAGCTCGAGGGGCTCGATATCTCGCAGCACGGCGAAGCGCTTCAGTAGGGGCTCCTCAATAAGAGGCTTGCGCGACACATAAGCACGTGCTTATGTGTTGGCATGATCGAAGCCGACATCTTCAAGGCGCTGGCCGACCCGACGCGCCGCAAGGTCTTTGAGAAGCTCGCCGGCGGCAGCCTGAACGCCAGCGCCTTGCGCGATGGATTGGAAATCAGCCAACCGGCGATGTCGCAGCATCTTTCGGTGTTGCGCGCGGCAGGTCTCGTGCGCGAACAGCGGCAGGGCCGCTTTGTGAATTACGAAGTCGACCCAGATGGAATCGTCGCCATCGGGTCCTGGCTTGCGCGCTACCGCGCCTATTGGCCGAAGCGCATGGATGCCCTCGCTGACCTCCTGAAGGACATGGATCAATAAGGACCTGGATCAATGAGCGACGCTGTGAAGCCCGATCCCACTGATGAAGCCTTGGTGCTCGAATATGAATTCGATGCACCGCCGGCAAAGGTCTGGCGTGCGGTGACCATTCCGGCGCTGCGCGAGCGCTGGCTTCCGGATGGCGACCTCGTCGGCGCCGAGCCGGAATCATCGATTCCCGGCGAAGAGGTGCGCTACCGGATGCGCGATTCCGAGCCGCCGTTTCGCGAAAGCCAGGTCATCTTCAAGATCGAGCCGAACGACGATGGCGGCACGCGCTTCCGCATCATCCAGCAAGCCTGCGATGTCAGAATGAAGCTGCCGCAGCCGGCCAACAGCAATTGCTGCCTGATGCGCGCAGCCGCCTAACACCAACTCAACTTCATCACCAAGAGAACATGGAGGTCGCCGATGCGCGACATGCTTCAGCTCGTCCCTATGGTTGTCGAACAATCCGCGCGTGGCGAACGATCCTTCGACATCTACTCGCGGCTGCTGCGCGAGCGCATCATCTTCCTCAACGGCGAGGTCAACGACGCGATGTCGGGCCTCGTCTGCGCGCAATTGCTGTTCCTGGAAGCGGACAACCCGAACCGGCCGATCAACCTCTACATCAACTCCTATGGCGGCGTGGTCACCTCGGGGCTGGCGATGTACGACACCATGCAGTTCATCAAGGCGCCCGTGCACACGCTGTGCATGGGCACCGCACGCTCGATGGGCTCGTTCCTGCTGATGGCCGGCGAGCCCGGCCACCGTGCGGCGCTCCCCAATGCGAGCCTTCACGTGCATCAGCCGCTCGGCGGCTTCCAGGGCCAGGCCTCCGACATCCTGATCCACGCCAACGAAATGCAGGAAACCAAGCGGCGCCTGATCCGGCTCTATGCGAAGCATTGCGGGCGGACTGTAGAGGAGGTCGAACGGACCCTGGACCGCGACCACTTCATGACCGCCGAGCAGGGGGTCGAATGGGGGCTGGTCGACAAGGTTTTTGCGCAGCGCGACGCGGCCTGAGGGTCCGACAGCTCTTTCGACGAGACCGGCCCGTTGCGCGCATCTCGTGAGCAGCGAGCGGGCCGGCACGATCCTTCTGTAATTGGATACCTTTCGACTGCCCGACACGTGAGCAGCAATTGTGTCGGTAGCCTGTCATGCCCTTTTTTTGATCAGGTCTGATCACGTATTGAGCGCGACGTATTAGCGCACTGCAGCGGAACACCCGCCAGACGCGAAAACCCCCGTCTTCATAGCCTGTTAGGCAACACGCCCGATCTGGCACGGCATTTGATTCTAAGGGTCCCGGCTGTGCCCGCGTAGTGAACTTTCTCCCTCGTGGCGAACCAGTCGAGAAACGCCCGGCCACGTCCGGACCGGGCCCAAGCGGGGATAGGACCCATGAAAATTGTTATGGCGATTATCAAGCCATTCAAGCTGGAAGAAGTCCGTGACGCCCTGACCGCCATTGGCGTTCACGGTCTCACGGTGACGGAAGTCAAGGGTTATGGCCGTCAGAAAGGCCATACGGAAATCTACCGCGGCGCTGAATATGCCGTGAGCTTCCTGCCCAAGATCAAGATCGAAGTCGCTGTCGCCTCCGAGCAGGTCGACAAGACCATCGACGCCATCACGTCGGCTGCAAAAACCGGACAGATCGGCGACGGCAAGATCTTCGTCATCAACCTCGACCATGCGGTCCGCATCCGCACCGGCGAGGCCGACGCCGCGGCCCTTTGATTTCGCGCTCAACCAAAATCCAATCAGGAGTAAATGAAATGACGTTTAAGCGTCCCTATGGCGCGGGATTGGCGGCTCTCGCAGTCGGCCTGTTCGCTGCGACCGCAGCCTATGCCGAGCCAACGGTCAACAAGGGGGATAACGCCTGGATGCTAACATCGACAGTCCTCGTGCTGTTGATGACGATCCCGGGTCTCGCGCTGTTCTATGGCGGCCTCGTTCGTTCCAAGAACATGCTCTCGGTCCTGATGCAGGTGTTCTACACAGTCTGCGTCGTCACCGTGATCTGGGCCGTGTACGGCTACAGCCTCGCTTTCACCGGCGGTTCCGACTTCATCGGCGGCTTCTCCAAGGCCTTCATGATGGGCGTCACCACCGACTCGAAGGCTGCGACCTTCTCGGTCGACGCCAACATCTCGGAGCTCGTCTATATGTGCTTCCAGATGACCTTCGCGGCGATCACGCCCGCCCTCATCGTCGGCGCCTTCGCCGAACGCATGAAGTTCGCGGCAATCGCTCTCTTCATCCCGCTCTGGGTCACGCTGATCTACTTCCCGATCGCACACATGGTTTGGTACTGGCCCGGCCCGGACGCGATCCAGGACGCTGCCAAGGCTCTGGCTGCTGCAGGTGATGCGGCTGCAAAGACCGCGGCTCAGGCCAAGCTCGACGAGATCAATGCCGACGCCGGCTGGATCTTCAAGAAGGGCGCGATCGACTTCGCTGGCGGCACCGTGGTGCACATCAACGCCGGCATCGCAGGCCTCGTCGGCGCTCTGCTGATCGGCAAGCGCGTCGGTTACGGCAAGGAGCTGATGGCTCCGCACTCGCTGACCATGTCGATGATCGGCGCCTCGCTGCTCTGGGTCGGCTGGTTCGGCTTCAACGCCGGCTCCAACCTTGAAGCCAACGGCGGCGCTGCGCTCGCCATGACCAACTCCTTCGTCGCCACCGCAGCCGCCGCGCTGTCGTGGATGTTCGCGGAGTGGATCGTGAAGGGTCATCCGTCGGTGCTCGGCGTCATCTCCGGCGCTGTCGCGGGCCTCGTGGCCGTCACGCCTGCCGCCGGCTTCTCCGGCGTGATGGGTGCGATCGTCCTCGGCCTCGTGGTCGGCGTGGTCTGCCTGTTCTTCTGCACCGTCGTGAAGAACGCGCTCGGCTACGATGACTCGCTCGACGTGTTCGGCGTGCACTGCATCGGCGGCATCGTCGGCGCTCTCGGCACCGGCATCCTGGTCAATCCGGCTCTCGGTGGTGCGGGCATCATCGACTACACCGCGATCCCGCCCAAGGTTGCCGATTACGACTTCGCCGCGCAGATGATCTCCCAGGTCGAAGCCGTCTGCACCACGCTGGTGTGGTCGGGCATCGGTTCAGCGATCCTCTACAAGGTCGTCGATGTGATCGTTGGCCTCCGCGCCAATGTCGAGAGCGAGCGTGAAGGCCTCGACATCACCGAGCACACCGAGCGCGCCTACAATATGTAACCTCTCCTCCCGGGCGGGGCCTCCTCGGAGATCCCGTCCACAACTACGGTTTGGGCACATACCCGGCAATGCCCCGACCGTTGAGGGGCTCCAGCGCAAGTTGGAGCCCCTTTCTTTTTGGCGCGCACGAAGCTCGCTCGCCGTTAAGTCCGTCATGGCCCGCAAGCGGAGACGTGAGCCCCGGCATCGGCCGCCCTGGACCGGCCGGAACCTCGCATCAGGGTCACAGAAATGACTCTTGATGGCATGGAAAGCCGATGGTTAATCGCGTCTTAACCTCGCCCTATCTATGGTGAACTGAACCGATTTCCCGCCGGCGCCTGCGCGCGTTCGGCCGTTCGAAGAGTACTGGCGCCCAGAATGGTCATGACCGCTTCACCCCGTGCGCCCCAGGCCAGTGCAAGCTCCAGCAACGAACGCTCGCCTTTCGTCCGGCTGAACGAGCTGCTGGCGCCTCACCAACCCGGCAAGCCCTTGATTTCGCTTGCGGTTGGTGAACCGCAGCATCCGGTGCCCGACTTCGTCGGCCCGGTGCTGGCCAAGCACATCGCCGATTTCGGCCGTTATCCGATGAACCAGGGCATGGAGCCGTTTCGCCAGGCGGCGAGCGCCTGGCTGTCGTCGCGCTTCAAGCTGCCACGCGCAATCGACCCCAAGAGCGAGATTCTCGTACTCAATGGCAGCCGGGAAGGGCTGTTCCTCGCCGCGATCGCCGCGGCACGTTACGTCGGCCCGAAGCCCGGCAAGCCGGCCATCCTGATGCCGAACCCGTTCTATCCGGTCTATGGCGCCGGCGCTGGTGCCGCGGCCTGCGAGCAGGTTTTCCTGCCGACCACGGTGGAGAACGGCTTCCTGCCTGATCTCGACGCCATCGACGAAGCAACGCTGGCGCGCACCGTCGCGTTCTATCTCGCGTCACCCGCCAATCCGCAGGGCTCGGTCGCCTCGCGCGATTATTTCACGCGCCTGAAGCAACTCGCCGATCGCTACAATTTCATGATCCTCAGCGACGAGTGCTACTCCGAAATTTACACCCGCGAAGCCCCAGGCAGTGCGCTCGAATGCGCGGGCCCCGATTTCACCCGCGTGGCCGCGTTCCAATCGCTGTCGAAGCGCTCGAACTTGCCGGGCCTGCGCGTCGGCTTTGCCGCCGGCGACAAAGAGTTCATCGGCATGTTCCTCGAGCTGCGCAACATCGCGGCGCCGCAGGTGCCGGTTCCGCTGCAGCATGTCGCGACCGTTGCCTATGGCGACGAAGCGCATGTCGAGGAGAATCGCAGGCTGTACCGGATCAAGTTCGATCTCGCCGATCAGATCATCGGCAATCGTTACGGCTATCGACGACCCGACGCCGGCTTCTGCGTCTGGCTCAATACGTCCGAGATCGGCGACGATGTCTCGGTGACTCTCAAACTTTTCAAGGAGGCTGGCGTGCGCGTGGTGCCCGGCTCCTATCTGGCGCGGCTTCAGCCGGACGGCTTCAATCCCGGTGCCGGCTATATTCGCCTGGCGCTGGTGCAGGATGGTGAGACCACGGCGCAAGCGCTGCACCGGTTGGTTGAAACTCTGGGTTAGGCGGGGCCCATGAGCATGTCGACGATCGAACGTGTCATTCCCCTGGTCGGCCATCTGCCGCCTTCGATCCGCGAGGCGTTGAGCCGGCGCGTGCGCGAGCTGACCGGCTTCGGCCTGGTCATGCTGTCGGGCGTTGCTTCCGCCGCGCTGATGACGTGGTCGGTGCAGGACCCAAGCCTCAGCCACGCGACCTCACGACCGATCCACAACATCCTCGGCTATGCCGGCGCCATCGGCGCCGACCTCGCGATGCAGATCCTCGGGCTCGGCGCGATCATGCTGATTCTGACGATCGCCGTGTGGGGCTGGCGCATGATGACCCACCGCCCGTTCGATCGCGAGGCGCTGCGGCTCGGCTCCTGGATTCTCTGCACCGTGATTGCGGCTGGTTTCGTCAGCTGCTGGCCGCATGGCGGCGCATGGCCATTGCCCACGGGACTCGGCGGCGTCGTCGGCGATGCGCTGGTGCGCGCGCCCGCCGTGATCTTCGGACCGCCCGGCGCGATCTATCGCATGGTGCTCGGCGCCATCCTGTTCGTAGCCCTGGCCGCGACCTTCCTGATCGCATGCGGTCTCGGCGCACGCGCGCACGACGACGAGCTTGCCGAGATCGAGGACGATGACAAGCCGCTCGACGAGGACAGCGATCGCGGTTCGGTGTCGCTGGGCTGGCTGTTCCACGCGCTGATGAGCACCAAGGCACGGCTGATCTGGCTGTTCGGCACCGCCTATCGCTCGCTGGTGTCGAGCGGACCGAAGACCAAGGCCGTTTCGTTCAGCCGGCAGGAACCCAATCTCGGCGGCCGCCGCGCCGCGCCCTCGATCTCGCCGCAGTCCGAGGATGAGGACTACGAGGACGAGCACGAGGAAGAAGAAGAGGAAGTCGAGGAGGAGGAAGAAGAGGAAGAGGCGCCCGCGCGCGCGTCGCGCAAAAAGGCCGCGCCGAAAGCCGCTTCCAAGAAATCCTCCGACAAGTTCGAGCTTCCGTCCGTCTCCGTGCTCGCTGCTCCCAAGGCTGGCGATCGCCAGCCGCTCAGCAAGGCCGAGCTGGAAGCCAATTCGCGTTCGCTCGAAGGCGTGCTGCAGGACTTCGGTGTGCGCGGCGAGATCGTAAAGGCCAATCCGGGTCCGGTGGTCACGCTGTACGAGCTCGAGCCGGCTCCCGGCATCAAATCGTCTCGCGTAATCGGATTGGCCGACGACATCGCGCGTTCGATGAGCGCGCTCTCGGCGCGCGTCGCCGTGGTTCCCGGCCGCAACGCCATCGGCATCGAGCTGCCGAATGCGCATCGCGAGAAGGTCTATCTGCGCGAGCTGCTGGTCGCCAAGGAAACCGTCGACACCGTCGCCAAGCTGCCGCTCTGCCTCGGCAAGACCATCGGCGGCGATCCCGTCATCATCGACCTCGCCCGCACGCCGCACATGCTGATCGCCGGTACCACCGGCTCCGGTAAGTCGGTCGCGATCAACACCATGATCCTCAGCCTGGTCTACCGGCTGCGTCCGGACCAGTGCCGGCTGATCATGGTCGATCCGAAGATGCTCGAACTCTCCGTCTATGACGGCATTCCCCATCTGCTCACCCCCGTCGTGACCGATCCGAAGAAGGCGGTGGTCGCGTTGAAATGGGCCGTGCGCGAGATGGAAGAGCGCTACAAGAACATGGCCAAGCTCGGTGTGCGCAACATCGACGGCTACAACACGCGCCTCGGCGAATTGAAAGCCAAGGGTGAAGAGCCGACGCGCACGGTGCACACCGGCTTCGACAAGGAAACCGGCAAGGCGATCTACGAGGAAGAGAAGCTCTCGCTCGATCCGCTGCCCTACATCGTCATCATCGTCGACGAAATGGCCGACCTGATGATGGTCGCAGGCAAGGACATCGAAGGCGCGGTTCAGCGCCTTGCGCAGATGGCGCGCGCTGCCGGTCTGCATGTGATTCTCGCGACACAGCGCCCGTCGGTGGACGTCATCACCGGCACGATCAAGGCGAACTTCCCGACCCGCATCGCCTTCCAGGTCACGTCCAAGATCGACAGCCGTACTATTTTGGGCGAGATGGGCGCCGAACAGCTGCTCGGCCAGGGCGACATGCTTTACATGGCCGGCGGCGGCCGCATCAGCCGCGTGCACGGACCGTTTGCCTCCGACGATGAAGTCGAGAAGGTGGTGCGCCACCTCAAGACCCAGGGCCAGCCGGAATATCTGGAAGCCGTCACCGCCGAAGAGCCGAGCGAGGACGAGGACGGCGGCGCCGTGTTCGATGCCAGTGGAATGGGCGCGGATAGTGGCGGCGACCTGTTCCAGCAGGCCGTTGCGATCGTCAAACGCGACCGAAAAGCCTCGACCAGCTACATCCAGCGCCGTCTGCAAATCGGCTATAACCGCGCCGCATCGCTGATGGAGCGCATGGAACTCGAAGGCATCGTCGGACCCGCCAATCACGCAGGCAAGCGCGAGATTCTGGTCGAAGAAGAAGACAGCCATATGTGAGGCACCCCGCCTCGGAATGCCATTCTCACGCAAATTCGATCTCTGCTTTTGCCCGAAATCACGTTAAAACGACGCCCAGCCACATACAGGACGACGCGTTGACCAGACATCCGGACATTGGATTCGCTGCCTCTTTCGCTGCACGAAGCGCGCGCGTGGCAGGCGTGCTTCTCGTCACCGCCGCCGTGACGGTGACCGCAGCCTCATATGCGCAGAACGTGCCGGTGCCGAAGCCCGCGCCAAAGGGACGCGACGCTGCTCCACCTTCGGGGGGACCGTCGATCACGGGCGCAACGCAGGCGCCACCGAATCCGGTCATTCCCGATCCGCGCCGCAACGTACCCACCAGCATCTTCCAGACCTTCGACGACAAGCAGAAGGCGCAGGCGGCCAAGGTCAGCGCCTATTTGTCCTCGCTGTCGACACTGGTCGGAAATTTCGTCCAGGTCGGCCCCGACGGCAGCAAGACGCAAGGCGACTTCTACATCCAGAAGCCGGGCAAGATGCGCGTCGAATATGATCCGCCGAGCCCGATCGACATCGTTGCCGATGGATCCTCCGTCGTGGTGCGCGATCGCAAGCTCGCCACGCAGGACGTCTATCCGCTGTCGCAGACGCCGCTGCGCTTTCTGCTGTCCGATCGCATCGACCTGATGAAGGACACCAACGTCGTCAGCGTTACTGCCGACGACCTCTTCATCAGTGTCACCATCGAGGAGAAGCAGGCGCTGGTCGGTACCAGTCGCCTCTTGCTGATGCTCGGCGCCAAGGACGGCCAGTTGAAGCAGTGGACGGTGACCGATCCGCAAGGTTACGACACCACATTCGCGGTCTATAATCTGGACACGAGCAAGAAGCTCGATCCCAACATGTTCAAGATCGACTTCACCAATTACAGCGTGCCGTCACCCGGCTGACGCTGCGTAGGGTGGGTCGGTCCTCGGCTGCGCGAAGCGCGGTCCGAAGGCGTAACCCACCACTTCTGTCACTGCGGCAAGCAAGTCGGTGGATTACGCTTCGCTAATCCACCCTACAAACTGCCGCCCATGCTAAGACGCAACTCCCATGCGTCTTTCCCTGACAACCTGGAACATCAACTCGGTTCGGCTGCGCATCGACCTGGTCGCGAAGTTTCTCAAGAGCGCGCGTCCAGACGTGCTGTGTCTGCAGGAAACCAAGTGCATCGATGACGCCTTTCCGCTGAAGCGCTTCAAGCGGCTCGGTTACGAGCACGTCGCGCTGAACGGGCAGAAGGGCTATCACGGTGTCGCCATCGTCTCGAAGATCCCGTTCGAATCCACTGACATCCGCACCTTCTGCGACAAAGTGGATTCGCGCCATATCTCGGTGTCGTTCGGCGAGAAGGCCAACATCGCAAAGCCGCTGGTGCTGCATAATTTCTACGTGCCCGCCGGCGGCGACATTCCCGATCCGGCACTGAACGAGAAGTTCGATCACAAGCTTCGTTTCCTCGACGAGATGAAGGCGTGCGAGCCGTTGCATCCGCGCGGTGATGACAGACACATCCTGGTCGGCGATCTCAACGTCGCGCCGCACGAGAACGACGTGTGGTCGCACAAGCAGCTCCTGAAAGTCGTCTCGCACACGCCGATCGAAACCGAAAAGCTGAAGGCAGCGCTCGAAGCGGGCGAATGGGTGGATGTCGCGCGCGATCGCATTCCGATGTCGGAAAAGGTCTACACGTGGTGGAGCTATCGTTCCGCCGACTGGACCGTCGGCGATCGCGGCCGCCGCCTCGACCACATCTGGGTCTCGCGCGCGCTGAAGGATGCGGTCAGCGATTTCAGGATTTTGCGCGATGCGCGGAGCTGGGAACGGCCGTCGGACCATGTGCCGGTGACGGTGACGCTGGAGGTTTGAGGCCTCTTTGTCATTCCGGGGCGCGCGTAGCGCGAGCCCGGAACCCATTCATCCACCATCGCTGACGCTCGATGGATTCCGGGTTCGTCGCTTCGCGACGCCCCGGAATGACGAAAGACCTACGTGCTGAGCTTCGAACCTGCCATCAAAATGTCGCTCGCGATCTGACTGGAGCGAACAGCGAATTCGTCACGAAGGCGGACCGCAGCGGCGGGGTCGCTCTCGAGTACGCGCTGAAACAGGCTGCGTGCCACGCGGATGACGGAGGAATGCTCCAGCGCAATAGCGCCGGACGGCCGCTTCATCGGCACGACCAGCGCGAGCTCGCCGATCAGCGTGCCCGGTCCCGCGATCATTTCGGCACCGGCACCATCATCGACGCGAAAGGCGCCGCGCTGGACGACGAAGCCGGAATCGGCATCGTCACCGAGATTGAACAGGACGTCGCCGCGGACGAAGTCACGCTGCTCGGAGCCGATCGCAAGCATGCGCAACGACGCGTCTCCCAACAGCCGCAGTGTCGGGACACGCTCAAGCAGCGCTACGTCGTCGTCGATTGACATTCCGGTCCGTGGCTCGTGAAACGCGCTAAATTACGACGAATCGCGCGCTTTTGGAACGTATCACGGCACCAGCTTGTAGCCACCGGCTTCCGTCACCAGGATTTCCGGGTTGGCGGCATCCTTCTCGATCTTCTGGCGGAGACGGTAGATGTGCGTTTCCAGCGTGTGGGTGGTGACGCCGGAATTGTAGCCCCAGACCTCCTGGAGCAGGGTCTCGCGCGAGACCGGCATCTGGCCGGCCCGGTAAAGGAAGCGCAGGATCGCCGTTTCCTTCTCCGTAAGGCGGACCTTGCGCGCATTGGCTGCGGTCAGCATCTTCGAGCCCGGCCGGAAGGAGTAGGGACCGACCGAGAACACCGCATCCTCGCTGGCCTCGTGCTGGCGCAGCTGGGCGCGGATGCGGGCCAGCAACACGGCGAAACGGAAGGGCTTCGCGACGTAGTCGTTGGCCCCGGATTCCAGGCCCAAAATCGTGTCGGAATCGGTGTCATGCCCCGTCAGCATGATGATCGGCGCCTTGAAGCCGCCCTTGCGCAGGGAGCGAACCACTTCGCGGCCGTCGGTGTCGGGCAGGCCGACATCCATCAGCACGAGATCGGGGGCATTGGCCTTTGCTGCGCTGGCGCCCTTGGCGCCGGTATCGACGGCGGAGGCTTCAAATTCTTCGTGCAGCGATAATTGCTCCACCAACGTGTCGCGCAGATCGGTATCGTCATCCACGATCAGGATCTTGCGGGCATTGGCCATAGGGGGTCATCCTTTTGGAGTCCGGCGAGGCGCGCATTGATGCTGCACCCTGCCGCGGTGGGAAGTCTTGAGGTCGCTGTTTTTATTGTTGTTCGTGATGAAGTAGTGGGCTGTTACCGATTCACAAGCCAGAAACACTCTAACCCAGAATAGCAGGGCGTTTTGATGAATGTCCTGTAATGAATTCGACATCGCGATTTCACATGAAAAGCAAAGCCGTGTCAGCCAGTTATACCAGAAATCAGGGCTCAGGCCCGCTTTCGGCGATCCGCGTTAAGCCTGCTGCCGGGAATCCGCGCCGGGGCTGGCTGACGGCCGGCAGCCTGACCATCCCCGTGGCGCTGGGGCGCGGCGGCATTCTGGCCAACAAGCGCGAAGGCGACGGCGGCACGCCCAAAGGCAGCTTTCGGCCCCGGCAATTGTGGTGGCGCGCCGACCGCCACAGCCGCCCCAGCACCTTCCTGCCGGCCCGAATCATCACCGGCGCGGACGCCTGGTGCGAGGACCCCGCCGATCGCCACTACAACCAGTGGATCCGGCGCGGGGAGGGCGAGGGCGGCGACCGGCTCAAGCGCGCCGACCATCTCTATGACTTCATCATCGAAATTGACCACAACACCAAACCGCGCATTGCGGGCCGCGGCAGCGCAGTGTTCCTGCACCTGGCCCGCGACAATTTCGGCCCGACAGCGGGCTGCGTCTCTATGACCCGCGCGGCGATGCTACAATTGCTGCGGCGGATGGGACCAAGAACAAGAATCATCATCGGGTGAGGGCGCATGCTCGACAGGGATCAGATCAACGCCGCTTCGCACGTCCTCGTCCGACATTGGCGCGACGGCAGCAAGCTTGACGCGCTGGAGACGCGGCTGCGTCCGCAATCGCGCGCTGACGGCTACGCGGTGCAGGCCGTCCTCGAAAAGCAATCGCTCGGAAAACTGTTCGGCTGGAAAATTGCGGCAACAAGCGAGGCCGGGCAGAAACACATCAATGTCGCGGGACCGCTGGCCGGCCGCATCATGAGCGACACTGTCATCGCCGACGGCGGTACCGCGTCGATGAAGGGCAACGAGATGCGCGTCGGCGAGCCGGAATTCTGTTTCCGGATGGGACGCGATTTGCCGCCGCGGGCGACGCTCTACAGCGTCGATGAGGTGCTCGCGGCCGTCGACACTCTGCATCCGGCGATCGAAATTCCCGATTCGCGCTTTGCGGATTTCGTCAGCGCCGGCGAGGCGCAACTGATCGCCGACAACGCCTGCGCGCATCTCTTTGTGCTCGGCACCGCGACATCAGCAAACTGGCGCGCGATCGATCTCGTGGAGGAGCGGCCGCAGATCGCGCTGCGTGGCGAGCGCTATGTCGGTCATGGCAAGAACGTGCTCGGCGATCCCCGTGTTGCTTTGGCCTGGCTCGCCAACGAGCTCAGCGGGCTCGGTATCACGTTGCGGGCAGGGGAGGTGGTGACCACAGGCACCTGCCATCCGCCACTGCCGATCCAGGCCGGCGATCAGTTTGCCGCGGATTTTGGGGTGTTGGGGAAGGTGTCGGTGGGGTTTGCATAACTCTCCCCGTCATTGCGAGCGCAGCGAAGCAATCCAGAGTCCCGCCGCGGAAAGATTCTGGATTGCTTCGCTACGCTCGCAATGACGAATTCAAAAGCCGTTGCTGGGTCGAGCCCTCGCTAACGGCAATCAGCGATGCCCGAAGATCGCGCTCCCCACGCGCACATGCGTGGCACCCAGCATGATGGCGGTCGCGTAGTCTGCACTCATGCCCATCGACAGGTTCTGCAACCCGTTGCGCGCGGCGATCTTGGCGGTCAGGGCGAAATGCGCAGCCGGCGGCTCATCCACTGGCGGGATGCACATCAGACCGGAAATCGTCAGCCCGTAAGTGTCACGGCAACTCTTGAGAAAGGCGTCCGCCTCGCCGGGCGCGACGCCGGCCTTCTGCGGCTCCTCGCCGACATTGATCTGAACGAAGAGTTGCGGGTGCTTGTTCTGGGATTCGATTTCTTTGGCTAACGCCTGGCAAATGCTCGGACGGTCGACCGAATGGATCGCATCGAACAACGCGACCGCCTCTTTCGCCTTGTTGGATTGCAGCGGCCCGATCAGATGCAGCGCAATCCCTGGGTAAACAGACGTTAACGCCGGCCACTTGCCTTTGGCCTCCTGCACGCGATTCTCGCCGAACACGCGCTGTCCGGCGTCGATAACCGGGATAATTGCGTCGGCCGCGAAAGTCTTGGACACCGCGATCAGCGTCACGGAGGCACGATCGCGCCGGGCATCCTTGCAGGCGCGCGCGATCTCCGCTTCGACCGCGGCGAGCGCATTTGGTGAATCGCCGGTTACCGGCGCGGTGTTTTCTTCTGTCATGATGTCGATTGAGCCGTGGTCGTAACGGAGGTAGGTCCAATTTTACCGAGTTCAAGAAAGAGTTTTTGAACCCTTCGCTTTACCTTGCCCCCGGGGTGGGTCGCGAAGATGGCAAACGTTAGTTTCAACCGCAAACGAGCAAAACTCAAGCAGGTCCTGGGAATCAGGGCCCGGCTTGCATTGCTCGCAGTCATTCTCGTAGCGCCCTTGATGCTCGAGCGCATTCGTTCGCTCGAGGACACCCGCACCAAGCAGATTGCGCAAGCGACGACCGAATTCACCACCGTCGCGAGGCACAGCGCCGACGCGCAGCGCGAAGTGATCTCGTCGGTCGAGACCATCCTCAAATCTGAAGCTTTCATCCGTGCCTCCGCCGGCGGCGTCAGCAAGAGCTGCGACGTGCTGCGCGCGAGCCTGCCGACGAGCCTTCCCTGGATTCGCACGCTGTTGATTGCCGGACAGGACGGCCGCATCCAGTGCGCGACCAACAACATGTATGTCGGCCTCGACCTGTCCGACCGGCCCTATTTCCAGCAAGCGCAGGAAACCGGCCGCTTCGTGCTGTCCGACTTCATCCTGTCGCGTCCCGTGCAGTCGCCGACGGTCATGGCGGTCTATCCGGTTTCCGCATTCAGCGGCGTCGCAGACGCCGTCGTGCTTGCGACCGTCAACCTCGACTGGATGTCGAAGGTGATGAACAATCTGGGTGGCCGCGAAGGCATCACGGCGGTGCTGGTCGACAGCGCCGGCACCGTGCTCGCCGCGCCCGCCGATCAGCACAGCGTGATCGGCCGCCCGCTCGATAATTTGCCGTTGATGTCGGCCATCGCCGACAAGGCCCTGCGCTCGGACCAGGACGAAGGTTCGCTGTCGTTCCTCGCCGCCGACGGATCGCGTCGCGCAGTCAGCTACACGCGCATCGCCGGCACCAATGCCCGCCTGATCGCCAGCATCGACGAGGACAAGGTGTCTGCGGCAGTCAGCCGCGACATCCGCACCGCTTATCTGCAGCTCGCCTTCGTCGTCGTATTCGTGCTGCTCGGCGCGCTGATCGCGGCCGAAAAGCTCGTCATCAAGCCGATCGAGATGCTCGCCGACATGGCCAAGCGTCTCGGCGAGGGCGATCTGTCGGCCCGCGCCGCGCGCAATCGACTGCCCTCCGAATTCGTGCCGCTGGCGCGCGCTTTCAACGGGATGGCCGCCCAGCTCAGCCAGCGCGAGCGCGAGCTGATCGCGACCAATGATCGACTGACGGTGATGGCGTCGATCGACATGCTGTCGGGACTCGCCAACCGCCGCGGCTTCCAGAGCCGTCTCGATTTCGAGTGGATGCGCGCGCAGCAATATGGCAGCGAGCTCGCGCTGCTGATGATCGACGTCGACCATTTCAAGCTGTTCAACGACACCTATGGCCATCTCGAAGGCGATTCCTGCCTGACCCAGCTCGGCGAATCGCTGTCCGGCATCGCCGCTGACACGATGGGCTTTGCGGCGCGCTATGGTGGCGAGGAATTCTGTCTGCTGCTGCCGAACACCGACGTGCATCGTGCCGTCGAGATCGGCGAGAAGGTGCGTTCGGCGGTGCTGAAGCTCTGCCTGCCGCACATCACCTCCGCCCATATGGTGGTCACGGTGTCGATCGGCGTTGCCGCGACGAAGCCGAACGAGACCTTGCGTCCCGGCGATCTGATCGAAGCCGCCGATGCGGCGCTCTACGCCGCCAAGCATCGCGGTCGCAACAACGTTGTCGAACACGGCATTTTGCGGATCGAAGGCAGCGCTGCCGAAATCGCGATGGCCGGCTAGCGGCTAACCCGCTGCCTCGGCGCGATCGACCTCTTTCTCCGTCACCACGCGATTGCGGCCGCCGCCCTTGGCGAGATAGAGCGCGCGATCGCAGCGCTCGATCAAATCGGCGATGGTTTCGCCGGCGCGGTACTGCGCGATGCCAATTGAAACCGTGATGCTCGGAAGCACTTCGCCGGTCGAACGGCGCGTGATCCTTGCGTCCCCGATCGACTGTCTGATGCGTTCGGCGGCCTCGGCACAAGCGGCGAGATCGGCGTCCGGCAGCACCGCGATCAGCTCTTCACCGCCATAGCGCGCCGGCAGATCCTGCGGACGAACCTTTTCGCGCAGCACCTTGGCCATCAGGCGCAGCACCTGGTCGCCGACGCCGTGACCGAAATTGTCGTTGAATGTCTTGAAGTGGTCGATGTCCAGGAGCAGCACGCTGAGCGGTTCGCCCCACTCCGCCGTCGTCTGCGCTTTGCGCAGGAACTCATCCAGCGCCCGCCGGTTCGCAAGGCCGGTCAGCGTATCGGTCCGGGCGCGCTCTTCGGACTTGGAGAGCGAATCACGGATGACATCGAGCTCGCGGGTTTTTTCCTCAAACCCTGCTTCCAGCCGCGTTGCACGGGTGGCGGCCCGCGCCAGCTCGTTCATGAGCTGGGCGACCAGCGCCTTTGGGTCGACGCCGGCCTTGCCCTGGTCGGCAACGTGGCTGATCGCCTCGATCTGCGAATGGTTGTCGGCGATCGCGGTGGCGAGAAAGTCCTTCGCCGCACCCATCAAGGCGTGCAGACGCTCGGACGTATGCACGACGAAGGCGCTCACCTGGGGCGCGATATAAGTCTCGAACAGGTCCTGATTGGTCCTGCTGTCGAAGGGACGGTTGTGGTCGATCAGGAGGTCGATGGCGTTGCGCAGATCGTCCTGGCCGCCCGCATAGTACTTGAACCAGATGGCGAAATTGGTCGGCGTCGGCGGAATCCGCTGTTCGGCCATGCTCCGCACCGCCCGTCCGGCGATGGATGCGGCATAGTCGTAATCGGGATCGTCGAAATCTGAGTCCATCGCCTGACGCGGTGCCTGTTGGGACCCAAATTCGCACCGACCCCTTAATCCGATCCCAATACCCTCATCCGTACTACTGCGGAGCAGCATTGCAGGGCGCCACTTCAAGCGGCAACCCATTGACCCCCCGAGGACTTCTATGGCCTAGTCCGGCCTCTTCAGGCCGCCGAAACCACGAAAACGCAACGATTCCATGACCTCCGAACGCTATAACGCCCGCGACGCCGAACCGCGCTGGCAGCGCCAATGGGACGAACAGTCGATCTTCGTCTCGAAGAACGATGATTCGCGGCCGAAATACTATGTGCTGGAGATGTTCCCCTACCCGTCCGGGCGCATCCATATCGGCCATGTCCGCAATTACACGCTCGGCGACGTGCTGGCCCGCTTCATGCGCGCCAAGGGCTTCAACGTGCTGCATCCGATGGGCTGGGACGCATTCGGCCTGCCGGCCGAGAACGCCGCCATCGAGCGCAAGGTCGCGCCGAAGGCCTGGACTTACGACAACATCGCCGCGATGAAGAAGCAGCTCCGCTCGATCGGGCTGTCGCTGGACTGGTCCCGCGAATTCGCGACCTGCGATCCGACCTACTACAAGCACCAGCAGAAGATGTTTCTGGACATGCTCGCCGCGGGTCTGGCCGAGCGTGAGAAGCGCAAGCTGAACTGGGATCCGGTCGACATGACCGTGCTCGCCAACGAGCAAGTGATCGACGGCCGTGGCTGGCGTTCGGGCGCTGTTGTCGAACAGCGCGAGATGAGCCAGTGGGTCTTCAAGATCACGAAGTACTCGCAGGAATTGCTGTCCGCGCTGGATGGGCTCGATCGCTGGCCCGACAAGGTGCGGCTGATGCAGCGCAACTGGATCGGCCGTTCCGAGGGCCTCCTGATCCGTTTCGCGCTCGATGCAGCGACCACGCCCGCCGGCGAAGACGAGCTGAAGATTTTCACGACGCGACCGGACACGCTGTTCGGCGCGAAGTTCATGGCGATTTCGGCGGACCATCCGCTGGCGCAGGCAGCCGCCGCGAAGAACCCGAAGCTTGCGGAGTTCATCGCCGACATCAAGAAGATCGGCACCGCGCAGTCGATCATCGACACCGCGGAGAAGCAGGGTTTCGACACCGGCATCCGCGCAGTGCATCCGTTCGACCCGAACTGGAAGCTGCCGGTCTATGTCGCCAACTTCGTGCTGATGGAATACGGCACGGGTGCGATCTTCGGCTGCCCCGCGCACGACCAGCGCGACCTCGACTTCGTCAACAAGTACAACCTCGGCAACACGCCCGTTGTGTGCCCCGAGGGCCAGGATCCGAAATCGTTCGTCATCACCGACACCGCCTATGACGGTGACGGCCGCATGATCAATTCGCGCTTCCTCGACGGCATGACGATCGATCAGGCCAAGGACGAGGTCGCAAAGCGCCTGGAAAACGAGCTGCGCGGCAACGCACCGGTCGGCGAGCGCCAAGTCAATTTCCGCCTGCGCGACTGGGGCATTTCACGCCAGCGCTATTGGGGCTGCCCGATTCCGGTCATCCACTGTCCGAAGTGCGACGTGGTACCGGTGCCGGATGCTGACCTGCCGGTGGTGCTGCCGGAGGATGTGAACTTCGACAAGCCGGGCAACGCGCTCGACCATCACCCGACGTGGAAGCACGTCACCTGCCCGAAATGCGGCGGCAAGGCGCAACGCGAAACCGACACCATGGACACCTTCGTGGATTCGTCCTGGTATTTTGCGCGCTTCACTGATCCCTGGAACGCGGACGCGCCGACGACGCCTGCCGTCGCCAACCGGATGCTGCCGGTCGACCAATATATCGGCGGCGTCGAGCACGCGATCCTGCATCTGCTCTACAGCCGCTTCTTCACCCGCGCGATGAAGGCGACCGGGCACATCGCGTTGGACGAACCGTTCGCCGGCATGTTCACGCAGGGCATGGTGGTGCACGAGACCTACCAGAAGGCCGACGGCAGCTGGGTGCAGCCGGCCGAGGTGAAGATCGAGGTCGGCGGCAACGGACGCCGCGCGACGCTGCTGGCGACCGGCGAGGATGTCACGATCGGCGCAATCGAGAAGATGTCGAAGTCGAAGAAGAACACGGTCGACCCCGACGACATCATCGCGACCTATGGCGCCGACGTCGCCCGCTGGTTCATGCTGTCGGACTCCCCGCCCGACCGCGACGTGATCTGGAGTGACGAACGCGTCCAGGGCGCCTCGCGCTTCGTGCAGCGGCTGTGGCGGCTGGTGAACGACGCCGTGGAATTGAGCAAGGCTGCGCCGGCGGCACGGCCGGCCAATTTCGGCGACGATGCGACCACCTTGCGCAAGGCCGCCCATGGCGCCCTCGACAAGGTCACGACCGGCGTGGAGCGGCTGCACTTCAACGTCTGCCTCGCCCATATCCGCGAATTCACGAATACGTTCTCCGAGGTGCTGCAGCGTCCCGGCCAGCCGGCCCCTGACCTCGCTTGGGCGATCCGGGAAGCCAGCCAGCTCCTGGTTCAGCTGTTCTCGCCGATGATGCCGCATTTGGCCGAAGAGTGCTGGCAGGTTCTGGGCCAGCCCGGGCTGGTTTCCGAGGCCAATTGGCCCCAAATCGAACGCGATTTGCTGGTTGAAGACAGCGTGACCCTGGTGGTCCAGGTCAACGGCAAGAAGCGCGGTGAGGTCACGGTTGCAACAGCGGCCCAGAATCCAGAAATCGAGGCTGCCGCTTTGGCCCTCGATGCTGTAAAACTGGCCCTGGACGGCAAGCCCGTCCGCAAGGTGAT
>JAEWHT010000219.1 GCA_023387695.1 Pseudomonadota bacterium
TCGCTAATCCGCCCTACACGCTACCAGGCCTTCACCGGCCGATTGGCATGGCTTGCCTGCGGCACACCGCGATTGAGCGACATGTGCGAATGCACGCACAGCCAGCCATTGCCATCTCTGGAAAAGATCATCGTCGCACGGCCGGGACGCGGAAACGCGCTGCCGTCGGGATTGTATCCGGTGCTGGTCCAGGGCGCGATCACGGTCGCGGTCGTGCCGTCAGGCGACGCCAGGATCGAGGCCTGCTCGAGCAAGAAGCGGAAATCGGTCGTCTTCGGCCAGACGTTGTTCCATTGTGATGTGACCCATTCGTCCAGGCCGGGGATGACGTCGTTATGCGTGCCGAACGCAAGGACATCCGGATGGAATAGCGGCCGCGCCGAGGCGTAGTCGACCTCCCGGACGTAGCCCGAGAAGGTCTCCAGCCACGCGCGGAAGAATTGCACGGTCTCGGCGTTCGCAAGTGGCAACGGGGCCATTGCCTGCTCCATGTTTGGCGGCTAAATCGCTGCAACCTTGTTGCCACGGACCAATGCATGCAGCAAGTTTGGGTCCGCCGCAGAGACTGCATCAGAACGCGAGAGGATGTCTCGGATGTCGAACACGATCACGGAGCTCGAGGGGCTGCTGATGCAGCGCTCGCTCACCGACCCACAGCTTGTCGCCGCGGCGGAGAAGGCTTCGGACTTCCGTATCCTGCCCGATGCGACCGTCATCAAGATCGGCGGCCAGAGCATGATCGATCGCGGTCGTGCCGCGGTCTATCCGATCGTCGAGGAGATCGTGACCGCCCGCAAGGCACACAAGCTCCTGATCGGAACCGGCGCCGGCACCCGTGCACGGCATCTCTATTCGATCGCCGCAGGCCTTCGTCTGCCGGCCGGTGTGTTGTCGCAGCTCGGCGCCTCCGTCGCTGACCAGAACGCCGCGATGCTCGGGCAGCTTCTCGCCAAGCACGGTATCTCCGCCGTCAGCAGCGCCGGGCTTTCGTCGGTGCCGCTGTTCCTCGCCGAGGTGAACGCGGTGATCTTCAGTGGCATGCCGCCCTATAGCCTGTGGATGCGGCCCGCGGCCGAAGGCGTGATCCCGCCCTACCGCACCGACGCCGGCTGCTTCCTCGTCGCCGAGCAATTCGGCTGCAAGGCGATGATCTATGTGAAGGACGAGAACGGCCTCTACACCGCCAACCCGAAGACCTCGAAGAACGCCACCTTCATCCCGAAGATCTCGGTGACGGAGATGAAGGCCAAGGGCCTTCAGGACTCGATCCTGGAATTCCCGGTGCTCGATCTGCTCACGGCAGCGCGTCACGTCCGCCAGGTGCAGGTCGTGAACGGCCTTGTTCCCGGCAATCTCACCCGCGCGCTCGCGGGCGAGCATGTCGGCACCATCATCACCGCGAGCTGAGGGCACCGTCATGGCTGATACCAACCAGATCAAGCACGTCGCCTCGCCGCTCGCGCGCCAGACCTTGCTCGACAGCGACCTCACCCGTCCCGTCGCCGGCAACCGCCCGATCAAGCTGCTACCCTGGCTGCAGGTCATCAAGATCGGCGGCCGCATCATGGACCGTGGTCATGAGGCAATTCTTCCGCTCGTCGACGAGTTGCGCGCGCTGCTGCCGGAGCATCGCCTGCTCATCCTGACTGGCGCCGGCATCCGCGCCCGTCATCTCTACAGCGTCGGCCTCGATCTCGGCCTGCCGGTCGGATCGCTCGCGCCGCTCGCCGCCAGCGAGGCCGGCCAGAACGGCCATATCCTGGCAAGCCTGCTGGCGCCCGAGGGCGTCTCCTATGTCGAGCATGGCACCATCGCGAGCCAGCTCGCGATCCATCTGCAGGCGGCCCGCGCCGTCGTCGGCAGCGCCTTCCCGCCCTACCACCATCACGAATTCCCGACCGCGCGCATCCCGCTGCATCGGGCCGACACCGGCGCGTTCCTGCTCGCCGATGCACTCGGGGCCGCTGGCCTGACGATCGTCGAAGACGTTGACGGCGTCTACACCAACGATCCCAATGGCGCTGATGGCAAGAAGGCGGAGCTGCTGAAGGACACCAGCTTTGCCGAACTCGCCAAGCTGAAAGGCACGCTGCCGTTCGATCCTGCGCTGCTCGAGGTGATGGCCAGTGCGCGGCACATCGCGCGTGTGCAGGTGGTCAACGGCCTCGTTCCGGGCCGGATCAGCGCCGCGCTGCGCGGGCAGCATGTGGGTACGATCATTCAGACCGGTGCGAAGCCGGCCTGATCCGAAGCAAGTCTGCAAAAGCAAAGCCCCGGAGATCACTCCGGGGCTTTTTTGTAGGGCGGATTAGCGAAGCGTAATCCGCCACCTTCTTAAGACAACCACCGCCGTCGACTGCTGCTCGGGAGAATGGCGGATTACGCTTTGCTAATCCGCCCTACGTACTCACATCACGTCATTGCCGAATACACGATAAGTCCAAGAACCAGCGCCGTCAGCGAGTACTTCAGCGTGTAGTACACGTTGCGATTCCACTCCTTGACCTTGCGGCTGCCGAGGTGGATTTCGTAAAGCTTGCCGAACACCTTGTTGAGCGCGCCGACGTGCTCGCCCTCGACGTTCTGGGTCGCCGACGCCTTGACGATGTGATGGCTGACCCAACGGTTCATCGTGGTCATGAAGCCGAACTTCATCGGACGTTCGACATCACAGAACAGGATGATGCGATTGACGTCGGTCTGGTTCTCGGCACTGTGGATGAACGTTTCGTCGAACATGAAGGCCTCGCCGTCACGCCAGACGCATTCGACGCCGTCCACCAAGATGCGGCACTTGTTCGAGTTCGGCGTGACGAGGCCGAGGTGATAGCGCAGCGAGCCGGCGAAGGGATCGCGATGTGCGCCAAGCTTGCCGCCCGGCGGCAGCATCGCGAACATCGCGCCGTGCACGCTCGGGATCGACTTGAGCAGCTCCACCGTCTTCGGACACAGCGTGTTCGCCGAGGGCAGGAAGTCGTCGTACCATTTCAGGTAAAAGCGCTTCCAGCCGCTCTTGAAGAATGAATAGAAGCCCCAGTCGTTATTCTTGGCCGCCGCGCGAATGAAGCCTTCGTCGAACAGACGCACCGCTTCGTCGCGGATGGTCTCCCAGTTCTCGCTGAGCGGCTTCAGCTCCGGAAACTGCTCGACCGAGATCACCGGCTTGTTCGGCACTGCCGAGCCCGCATACATCAGCACGTTGTAGGGGGCGAGATAGGTCGAATGGTCGCCAAGCTGGCGCGCGAAGCGCAGCCGCTGCTTACCGCGGAAGTGAACGTAAATCGTCGAGGCCACAAGCACGTACAAAATGACAAGTTGCGGCGCAAAAAGCTGTTTCAGCATTTCCCCGATCCCAAGCGATCCAGCTGGGGACTCGTGTAACCCGACCCAGCATAGGCGGCAAGATATCCGCCGGCGGACCGCGATCACGCTGGGGAGAGCGTTACAATGGAACCCGGGACTAAAATCCGGAGGAAACGGTCGAGTTACGCCCGTGACAGCGCCTGCAAACCCTTGAATGTCAGGCGCTTGGGATCCGTGACGCCGGCGAGATAGAGCCGGCGAATAAAGGCGATGACCGCGTCGCGGTCGCAATCGGTCAGCGCGACGACGGCGTCGACCGCAATCTTCTGGGCTTCCATTGGGCTCACCTCGGCCTTGCGAGTAACCCCGGCCGAGACAGGCTAGGACTCATCCGTTAAATCGGCGTTAACCGTTTGGGAACCATCGCCGATTCCGGCCAGAGGCCGTATACGCAAAACAACGCATTGGCAGCCACAGCGCCGCGGTGATGTTCAGCGCGCAGCGAGGCTCTTCTTGAGAAGCGCGAACTGCTTCTTGAGCCGCGGGACTGCGAAGTCGGTGAATGCGCGCACCTTCGGCACCGAAAGCCGACCTTGCGGATAAATGAGGTGGACCGGCATCTCGGGATCCTCGTCACCGGCCAGCACGATCTCGAGTTCGCCGCGCGCCACCTGTTCGGCGACCTGGTATGAGTACATCCGCGCGACGCCGCGCCCGGCGACGGCAGAGGCCACAGCGGCATAGGTGCTGCTGACGGTGAGGCGCGGGGTGAACTGGACCGTGCGAGGTACAGACGAGCTTGCCGGTGGCTTGAACGTCCACGAGTTTGGAAGATGGGCCATCGCCACGACCTGATGCTTGGCGAGATCGCCGGGCTCCACGATGCGCGGGTGTTGCTTCAGATAGCGCGGCGCCGCCACGACGACGCGGCGGACCTCGCCGATCCGTGTCGCCACCATCGCCGAATCCGCGAGCGGTCCGATGCGCAGCGCGACATCCACACCCTCCTCGATCAGATTGACCGCGCGATCGAACAACAACAGCTTTGCCGACACTGCCGGACAAGCGTCCAGAAACGCATCGAGGATCGGCCGTAGCACCATCTCGCCTGACACGACAGGAGCCGTGATCGTGAGCAGACCGCGCGGCGCGGTTCGCGGCCCGGCAGCGATATCGTCGGCCTCCTCTAACTCGGCGAGCACGCGGCGACAGATTGCGACATAGCGCTCGCCTTCCTCGCTCAGCTTGATCGACCGCGTCGTCCGGTGCAGCAACTCGACGCCGACTCGCTCTTCCAGGAAGGCAATCGCGCGGCTGACCGCCGCTGGCGAGCGGCCAAGCTTGCGGCCTGCGGCCGCGAGGCTCCCCTCGTCCACCGCAAGCACGAACACCTTCATCGCATCCAGACGATCCATGCCTTACCGCCGCGCCCACGATTCCCTTGGCAAATTAGGCATTTGCGCTGGCCGCGACAACCACCGCCAGGCGCCCGGCCGGCATTCATACGCGCCGCGAAAGAGTGTCTGTCGGACAGCGTGTCTTCGCGAGCGGGCCGCCGCGGCGTACCTCAGCACCCAAGCCAGCCAGTGCTGGCACGGATCAACAGCAGGAGCCCATCATGGGTATCGAACAGAAGGTCGCCGTCATCACCGGTGCATCGCAGGGCATCGGTGCCGCCCTGGTGCAGGGTTTTCGCGATCGCAACTATCGCGTGGTCGCAACTTCGCGCTCGGTCAAGCCGTCTAATGACGACGACGTTCTCGCCGTCGCCGGCGACATCGCCGATCGGAAGACCGCCGAGCGCGTGGTTGCGCAGGCCGTGGCCCGCTTCGGCCGTGTCGACACACTGGTGAACAACGCGGGCATCTTCCTGGCAAAGCCGTTCACGCAATACACCGCAGAGGACTACGCGGCCGTGATGGGCACCAACGTTGCCGGCTTCTTCAACATCACCCAGCTCGCCATCGCCGAGATGGAAAAGCAGGGGTCCGGCCACGTCGTCCAGATCACGACCACGCTGGTGGACCAAGCCAATTCGAATGTGCCCTCGGTACTGGCCTCGCTCAGCAAGGGCGGGCTGAACGCCGCGACCAGATCGCTCGCGATCGAATATGCCAAGCGCGGCATCCGCGTGAACGCGGTTTCGCCCGGCATCATCAAGTCGCCCATGCATCCGGTCGCGACGCACGCCCAACTCGGCGCGATGCATCCGGTCGGCCATATGGGCGAGATGTCCGACATCGTCGACGCCGTGCTCTATCTCGAGGGCGCCTCTTTCGTGACCGGCGAGATCCTGCATGTCGACGGTGGCCAGGTCGCCGGTCGATAGGGGCACGCGCGCCCATGGCGGGCAGGAGGATTACATGACCCACGCAAGCACGAAGCAGCATACCGAGACTCGGCTGCACCCGCAGCCGGGATCGGATTCACAATCAACTTGGCGGTATGCAGTGGCGGGGCTGTCCGTATCGCTGGTCGGACTTGGCCTCGCTCGCTTTTCCTACACGCCGCTCATCCCCGCTTTGATCGCGGCGAAGTGGTTCAGCGCCTCTGACGTCGTCTATCTCGGCGCTGCGAACCTGGCGGGCTATCTCGCTGGGGCGCTCGCGGCGCGGGCTGTCGCCGCACGCATCGGCGCAGTCCGCGCGTTGCGAGCCATGATGCTGCTGGCCACCCTCTCCTTCTTTGCAAGCTCGGCGCCGGTGTCCTTCACCTGGTTCTTCGCCTGGCGCTTTCTCTCTGGCTTCACTGGCGGCATCATTATGGTGTTGGCCGCCTCCGTCATTCTGCCGCACACCTCGCCCGCCCGGCGCGGCATCGTTGGCGGCGTGATCTTTGCGGGCGTCGGCCTCGGCGTCGCCGCATCCGGCACGCTGGTGCCGCTGTTGCTGCAGCAGGGGTTGCAGCAGAGCTGGTACGGCCTCGGCGTGCTCTCGGCCGTGCTGACGCTCGCGAGCTGGTGGAACTGGCCGGCGGAAACCAAGGCTGACGCTCCGCCGTCGCATCATGCGAAGCAGCGCCCCACCTCGACTGCCGCCCGCGCGCTGCTGGTTCAATACGGCCTCAACGCGGTCGCGCTGGTGCCGCACATGGTCTTCATCGTCGACTTCGTTGCGCGCGGCCTTGGCCAGGGCATTGCCGCGGGATCACGCTACTGGGTGCTCTACGGC
>JAEWHT010000384.1 GCA_023387695.1 Pseudomonadota bacterium
CCGCATGCGCGCGCGGCTTCGACCCAGCCGACATTGCGGCGGACGTTCACCTCGGCACGCGCGAAGCGGATGTAGAACGGAAGATTGATGATCGCGGTCGCGATCACGATGTTCTCGATCCGGTTGCCCAGCGCCGCTACCATCGCCATGGCCAGCACGAACAGCGGAAAGGCCATCATCACGTCGACAAAGCGGCCGACGCCACGGTCAAGCTTGCCGCCAGCATAGCCACAGAACGCGCCGACGACGGCACCGATGACGAAGGAAATACCGACCGCCGAGACCGCGATGGCAAGATCAAGCCGCGCCGCGATGACAAGACGGCTGAAGACGTCGCGGCCAAGCTGATCCGTACCGGCGATATGCGCCGCGCTCGGCGGCAGCAGCGCTTCCGAAACATTGGAGACCACGGGATCGTAAGGAACGATCCAGGGTCCGAAGATCGCAAGCAAGACGAACAGTGCAACGCCGGCCGCGGCAACGCCGGTGAGCGGGTTGCCGCGCAGGATCCAGACCGAGTGGCGGAGAGTTGCGCTGGTCATTCAATCGACACCCTGGGATCGGCGATGCCATAGCAAATATCGACCACGAGATTGACCAGCACGAACAGGCTCGCCATTAGCAGCACGAAGCCCTGCACCGGTGCATAGTCAGACGACAGCAGCGCATCGAGCGCATAAGAGGCAACGCCCGGCCAAGAGAACACTTTCTCGACGAGCACGTTGGCGCCCAACATGGTCGAGAACACGATACCGGCAATGGTAATGACCGGCAGGATCGCGTTTCGAAGCGCATAAGTGACGACCACCTTGCGCCAGGACAATCCGACCGAACGCGCCGTACGCACAAAATCGCTGCCGAGCGAGACCAGCATTGAGGCGCGCGTGATCCGCGCCAGCGGTGCAATGACGAACAAGGCCATGCTCACCGCCGGCAGGATCAGCTGCTTGCAAGCCGCCCACCAGCCATCGACATCGCCGGCGAGCAGGAAATCGATCGACAGGAACCCCGTGCGTGACGGTGGCAGTGAAGTGAAGACGTCGATCCGTCCCGTGGGATCAGGCGCAAGCCCGAGCAGATAGTAGAATACGTAGATCAAAAGCAGGCCAGATACGAAGGTCGGCACGCAAACACCGAGCGCGCAGAACAGCCGAACCCCGTGATCGACCACGGATCCCGGCCGGAGCGCCGCCATCACGCCGAGCGGCACCGCGGCGATCAGCGCGATCAGGAGCGCAGTGAAGGTCAGCTCCAGCGAGGCCGGCAGCCGCTCGCGCAAATCCTTCAGCACCGGCTGCCCCGTCATCATGGAACGGCCGAGATTGCCGTGGCCGATGTCGGACAGATAGTACATGAGCTGCTCCGGCACCGGCTTGTTGAGCCCCATCTGCTTGCGGATCTGCTCGATCTCCTCCTTGCCGGCATTGGGCCCCGAGGCGAAGAACACCGCGGGGTCGCCGGGGAGGACGCGCATCAGGAGAAAGGTGAAGACCAGCACACCGAACAGCGCCGGCAGCGACGACAGAAGCCGCCTGCCCGCCCGCACCATCGTTGCGCCAAGACCCGTCTTCACCATTCGGAGCTCTCCAAATTCACCGCTATCACTTGCGGCTGACGTCGCGATAATCAACCTGACGGTGAAACTCGTAGGTATAGCCTTCGACCGAGGCCGCCATCACCGCATCCTGGTTCGGCTGCCACAGCATGATCTGCGGCATCTCGCTGTTGTGGATGGCGTTGAGCTTGCGGCCATCCTCTTCATACTTCGCCTTATCCGGCTCGAAGCGGGCTTCCTGCGCGATCGCAGAGAGCTCGGAATTGTTGATCGAGCTGTAATTCCAGCGCTGATTGCCGGTATAGAAATTGCGGTAGAAGTAATCGGTCGACGGCAGCCAGGCTACGATGCCCTCGGTGTAGAAGGGAAGCTTCTTCTCGTTGATCTGAGTCGACATCTGCGCATCCGGCAGCTTCTGGATGTCGACCTTGATTCCGATCTTGCCGAGCGATTCCTTCACCAGTGCGGCCATCGGCTCAGCGGTGGAGGACTGGCCGACGTTGAAGCTGAACGTCGTCGAGAAGCCCTCAGGCAAACCCGCCGCCTTGAGATATTCGCGGGCCTTGTCGAGATCGAGCTTCACCGGCTGCTGGAACGGATAGATGCCGTTCAACGGCTTGCCGTCCGGCCAGCTCGCGCCGAACAGCGGCGCGCCGCGGCCAAACAGCGCGGCCTTGAACATGTCGTCATAGGGCAGCGCGTAAGCGATGGCGCGGCGGACATTGACGTTGTCGAAGGGCGGCATCTGGTTGTTCATCGAGACATAGGTGATCGCGTTGTATTGCGGCGTCGAGACCACCTTGAGCTTGCCCTTGGCCTCGAGCGACTGCACGTCGCTGGCCTGGAGATCGACGACGAGATCGGCATCGCCGCGCTCGACGAGGTTCGCGCGGGTCGCCGGCTCCGGCACGGACTGGATGATCACGCGCTTGAAGAACGCGGGCTTGTTCGCCGAACCGCGATTCCAGCTTTCGTCACGCTTGATGATGACCTGCTCGCCGGGCTTGAAGGTTTCGACGGTGTACGCACCGCTGCCTGCGGTGTGCTCTTTCAACCATGCGGTCGCCCAGGGATCATCCGCCGTCGCATGCTCTTTGGCGAGTTTCGAGTTGATGATCATGGGATAGACGGTGGCCAAATTCGGCAGTGCGAGCTTATCGGGCTTGGGGAGCGTCACCTCGATGGTAAGGGGATCAATCACCTTGAACTGGTCGGCCGAGGTCAGCGATCCCGTCAGCAGCTGCGCCTTGCCGAGGATCGGCGCGGTGACGCAGCGATCTAGCGACCATTTCACGTCGTCGGCTGTGACAGGCGAGCCGTCCTGGAATTTCGCGTCCTTGCGCAGATGAAAGGTCAGCTTGAGACGATCGGGGCTGACATCGTAGGACTCAGCGAGCTCGCCGGTGATCGTGTCGAGATCGAACACCCATTTGCCATTGAGCTGCTTGCGGCCGAATGACACCAGGCGGTCGTAAGTGCTCATGCTGAGTGCGAAGGATTCGCGGGTCGATCCGGGGATGTTGGGATCGAGTGTATTAACGGCCGAACCTGTCACATAGCGCAACGTTTCCGCCCGCGTTTGTGCCTGCGAAGGCGCGCTCGCAATGAGCAACAGCGCGGTGGTGGCGAGGACTGAGGTCGCTGGCCCAAAAGATACAAAACGCATTCGTTTTCCCCAAGATTTCCGCTGGAAACGCCAGCAAGGCTGGTTAAGAAGAAAGCAATTTGCGCGCCAAACTCATGTCGCGCAGACGCGGACGTACTGTCGCGGTGGCGCATGGATGATCATCGCGATTGCCCCATCGTTCGCGCCGGCCGCGTGACAACGGCCTGCGGCACGTCATAGGCGCTGAGCGAGGCCCAGTGTCGCTCGACATCGGCACGAAACAAGCTGCGCGTGAGGCCATTCACCAGCTTCGGCACCGCTGTCGTCATCGCATTGATCGACGATCCCGACGCACCAAAGCTCATGGTGGACGCAATGGCGAAAAGATGGATGTCGGAAATCCACGGCGTCTCGCCCGGCACACGCTCAGTGAGAGCGTAGTCGTCAGCAAGATAAGGAAAGCGCCCGAGCCGTGCGTTACGCTCGGCTTCGGGCGGCTGGTAGCGGTCGGCCCAGGTTGCGATGTTGCCGGCAAATGCGCGTAGCTCGCCGCGGCCGGCAAAGTTCATGTCGATACCAGTGCCGCAGATGACGAAATCAGCGGTGATGGCTCCGCGTGGTGTCCGCAGTTCAACACCGTCGGCTGTCAGGCGCGCGGCCTCGAGCGGCGCGCCCTCATGCAGTGTGAAGTTGGCGTGACGGGCGCAGCGGTCAAAAGTCGGCTGCGGAAATCCCTCGCGCATTTCGAGAATGGTGCGCATAAAACGCCAGCGCCAGGCATCGTCGAGATCGCTGAGATGACGGAGGAAGCCGCGGAAGGTCAGCCAGCGATAGGGCTGGATCACCTGGATCTGTGCGCGGCGGCAGAGCAGATGCACTTCCGCCGCGCCTGACTCTAGTGCAGTGGCCGCATTGTCGAACGCGGATGCACCAGCGCCGATCACGGCGACGCGCTTACCGCGTAAGCCTTCGAAATCAATATCGTTGGCGACGGTCGCGACTGAGCTTGCGGGCAGATCGCGCAGCGGCTCCGGAATCATCCAGTCGCCCATACCCTCCTGCCCCGTCGCAAGCACAATCTTTCGGGCGTAGATCGTCTCGACGACGTCGCCCCGTTTCACGCGCGCGGCGAGCAGGCCGTCAGCTGATTGCGAAATCTCAAGAAGCTCGCAGCCATTACGAACCGGCAAGCCGATCGTGCGTCGCAGCCAGAGCAGATACTCCGCCCAATGCTCTCGCAGGATCAGGTTCAGCGTCTGCCAGCTCTCCTTGCCGAAACGGGCCTCGTGCCAGGACTGATAGGTCAGGCTGGGGATGTCGAGGTCAGGTCCCGTATAGTCCTTCGGACTGCGCAACGTCGGCATGCGGGCATAGGTGAGCCACGGGCCCTCCTTCCCTTCCTCGGCCTTGTCGAGCAGCAGGATGTTGCTGACGCGGGAGCGCATCAGGCCAAAACCGATGGCGATGCCGGATTGACCGGCACCGACAATCAGCACATCCAGCGCCGGCTTGCCATCCGGCCCCGTCTTCGGCTCTAACCACGCGGCGTGGGGATGCGCGATCTTCGCAAGATCCGCGCGAACGCCCGCTTCAAGCTCTGTCAGCGCATCACTCATGCCGCGAGCCAGCCTCCGTCGACCACCATCACAGTGCCGGTCGTAAATGAGGATGCATCGCTCGCGAGGTGCAGCGCGGTCAGCGCGATCTCTTCCGCTTGGCCGAACCGCTTCATGGCATGGCGGTTGCGCGAGGCTTCTCGCACTTCGTCAGAGTTGGCGTGGCGGGCAAAGCTGCGGCGAAGCATCGGCGTATCGATCGCACCTGGCGCAATCGCATTCACGCGGATGCCGTCGGTCGCGAAATCCACCGCCATCGTCCGCGTCAGGCTAACGATCGCGCCCTTGGCGGCGATATAGGCACTATTGCCCTTTCCACCGGCCATCGCAAGCTGCGAGGCCAGCGTGATGATCGAGCCACTCTTCTGCCGCTGCATCTGCGGCACCGCGGCCCGCGCCCATAGCCAGGTGCCGCCGACATTGGCGCGGAACACCGCGTCCCAGTCTTCAGGGCTCGTTGTCAGCACGGTGCCGCCGACAGAGAAGCCGGCGGCGGTCATGAGGACATCGAGCCGGCCAAGGCGTGAAACGACATCGCCGACGACGGTCTCCGCGAAAGCGGCATCGCCGACGTCACCGACATGCGTCGATGCCTCGCCGACGAGGCTCAGCGTTTCCTGAAGACCGGCAGCATCGCGGTCGACCAGCGCAAGACGTGCGCCCTCCTCTGCGAACAGCTTTGCACTGGCCCGGCCGATGCCGGAGCCCGCGCCGGTGATGATGGCCGTGCGTCCCTGAAGCCGCATCTCAGATCCACTCCTCGTGCTGCTTCAGCCAGACGCTCATTGCCGCGGCCGACTCGGCGCAACCGAAGCGCGCACGCCAGCCGAACTCATCGGCCATCCGCGTCACCGAAAGCGGCGCGCGAGCAGGCCCGTGCAGCTTGATAGCCGTCTTTTCTCCGGGTGACGCGAGCCTGCACTCCAGACCTGGATGCAACGCGGCGAACGCCTCGCCCCATTGCAATGCAGGCCACGCCCCGCCGTTCGAAATGTTGTACAGCCTGTGACGAGGGCGCTCGGCTTCGACAAGAATCGCGACGGCATCGGCGGCGTCCGGCGCGTAGGTCCAGTCTCGTAGACCCGGCTCCGGCATGATGGCGGGTTCACCACGCGCGAACGCGGCCAGGATCTGATACTGGAGGCTCGGCGTATCGCGCACCGAACCGGGACGTTCCCACGGCCCGAAGACGGCTGTGAGCCGTACGCTCAGAAAATCACCGCCAAAGAGTTCGGCATGGCGTGCGACGGAGCGTTCCGAGGTAAACTTGCTGATCGCATAGAACGAGACGGGATCGCAGGGTGTCTCCTCGCCCAACACCTCAACCCGCGCGCCCGTGGCACCGTAGGCTGACGCTGACGAGAGATTGACGACGCGACGAACGCCATGGCGGATAGCCGAGAGCAGGATCGGGATCTGGGCCATCACATTGATTTCGAGCACCCGTGCGGTCGACGCCCGCTCGAGCGCATCGCCGGCGGTGACGGCCGCGCCGAGCACGATCGCGTCGCAGCCCTTTGCGATGAGGCTATCGATGCCTTCCGCATCCAGGATATCGCCCTGCACCACATTGAGCTTAGCGCCGTAGTCAGCCAGCGCGCGTCGCGCGGATGGCGGTAACTCCGCGCGATCATACAGCGTCACGTCGTGGCCGCGCGCGAGCAGTGCTTCCGCAACGTTGAGGCCGACGAAGCCGGCACCGCCGAAGATGACAACCTTCATCGCGTGTGACCCACCATCACAGCAGCTTTGCCCCGAAATTTCGCTCCGGATCCATGTCAGCCACGAGACGGCCAGTCGGCTTCGCGGCCTCGCCGCCGCTGCGTGCGAGGAATTTGCCGCTACCGGCCGACGCAAGACATTTATTGCCGTCGACGATGACGCGACCGCGCGAGAGCACCGACACCGGCCATCCCTTCAGCTTGCGGCCAGCGAACGGCGTGTAGCCGGCGAGGTCATGCATCATCTCATCGGCGATCACGGTCTCGCGGTTGGGATCCCAGATCGCAATATCGGCATCGGCGCCAACTGCGATCGAACCCTTCCGCGGATGCAGATTGTAGATTTTCGCCGGCGCCGTCGCAGTCAGTTCGACGAATTTTTCCAGGCCGAGCCGCCCCTTCGACACCATCGCATCGAACAGCAGCGGCAGCCGCAGTTCCAGCCCCGGCAGGCCGTTGGCGACCTGCTTGAAGTTCGGATTGGGCCCGGCGCGCAGCTTGCCGGTGTCGTCATAGCGATACGGCGCATGGTCCGACGATATGGTCTGGAGATCGCCGAGCGACAACGCTTGCCACAGCGCCTCCTGATCCGCATGCGTACGTGGCGGTGGACTGCACATCCACTTGGCGCCTTCTGCGCCGGGCTTGTCGAGATCGTTGGCAGTCAGGAACAGATATTGCGGACAAGTCTCGGCAAACACCTTGAGCCCCTGCCCGCGGGAATCGCGGATCACCTTGGCGCCTTCGGCGGTCGAGACATGGAAGATCATGATCGGCTGGTCGATCAGCGCCGCCATGCCGATCAGGCGGGTAAAGGCTTCGGCCTCCGAGACGCGAGCATGACTGACGGCGTGGTATTTCGGCATGGTGTAGCCGCGCGCGAGCAGCCGCTTCACCATCCAGGCGATGATGCCATGATTTTCAGCATGCGCGCACAACATCGCGCCCGAGTGCCGCGCCGCAAGGAGAATATCGAGCAAGGGCTCGTCATCGACCTTGAGCCGATCGTAGGTCATGAAGATCTTGATCGACGCATGGCCCTGCTTCACCAGCGCGGGAATGTGCTCCTCGACAGTCTCCTTGGTCGCGTCGGCAATGATCATGTGGAACGCGTAATCGATCACGGCGCCCTTCTTCGCGAGTGCGTGATAATCCTCCACCACTTGCGGCAGCTTCATGCCGACATGCTGGGCGGCGAACGGGATCACCGTGGTGGTGCCGCCGAAAGCGGCAGAGACGGTTGCGCTCTCGAACGTATCGGCATTCATGATGCCGGCGGCGGACAGCTGCTCAATATGAGCGTGACTGTCGACGCCACCGGGTAGCACCAGCTTGCCGCGCGCGTCGATCTCGCGCTTGGCCGGAGGAAGACCCTTACCGATGGCCGCGATGGTCTCGCCGGAAATGGCAACATCAGCCTCGAACACATCGGTAGTGGTGGCGACGCGACCGCCGCGAATGATCAGATCGAAAGTGGGTTCAGTCATGAGGCACTCCATGATAGACTAAAGCCAAGTGATCGCCCCTTTGCAGGAAGACCAGCATGTCCCGGCCGCGCATTCTCGTTATCAATCCGAACTCCAACCCTGCGGTCACACGCGGGCTGGAGGAAGCGTTGAAGCCACTCGGCTTCGAAGGCGGTCCCGAACTGGTCTGCCAGTCGCTGGCCGAGGGGCCGTTCGGCATTGAAAGCCAGGCCGATGTCGATGGCGTCGCCATGCCGCTGCGAAAGCTTGTCGAAGGAGACAACAGCTCGGCCGCCTTCGTCATCGCCTGCTACAGCGATCCCGGGCTTCAGGTCTGTCGCGAAGGAACGAACCGACCAGTGTTCGGCATCGCCGAGTGTGGCGTGCTGACGGCGCTGGCCCGCGCCGAGACGTTTGGTGTGATCGCGATCGCGCAGCGCCCGATCCCGCGCCACATGCGCTACTTGCGTCAGATGGGATTGACCGAGCGCCTCGCCGGCGAGCGTCCGCTCAACATGAGCGTTGCGGAAACCGCGTCCGGTGAAGGCACGCTGGCGAAAATGATCGAGGTTGGTCGCGCATTGCGCGACGACGACGGCGCCCGCGCCATCGTGATGGGCTGCGCCGGCATGGCGCGCCACCGCCGTCCGCTCGAAGACGCGCTCGGCATTCCCGTGATCGACCCGACACAGGCGGCCGTCACCATGGCGCTGGGTACGGTGCAGTTCTCGGCTCACTAGGCGTCCTTCAGCTCTTGCGTGCGTGCGAGCCATTGCGCGTGGCTCTCGCGCGACAGCGCAAATGTGTCCCGCTGCGTGGTGTAGAGATTGCCGAACATGCGGCCGATCGGTCGGTAAGCGTCGAGATCGACATACATGCTGGCTTCGTCGACCAGCCCCTCGCGGGCGTGAATCCTGAGCACCTCGCCGATCAGCAGTTCGCGATCCGGCGAGAAGTTCAGCACGAGATGGCGCCGGCATTCGAGTGCAAAAGGTGCTGCAGCAAGGCGCGGGACCTTCACGTCGACCGACGGAAGCGTCGCCAGCCTGGTCGCCGCGACCTCGCTGTCGCCGGAGGGGAAATCGACTGCGCAATCGTTCATCGCTCCAGACAATGCCTCGTCCACCATGTGAACGACGAACTCACCGTCACGATGGATGTTGCGGGTCGTGTCCTTCGGCGAGTGATCCGGCTTGTGCTGGAGCCCGAGCACGATCAGCGCAGGTCTCTCCGAGAAGACATTGAAGAAGCTGAACGGCGCGGCGTTGACCGCACCATTCTCATTCAGCGTCGTCACCAACGCGATCGGCCGCGGTACGATCACGCCGCAGAGCAGCTTGTAACGATCGCGCGGATCGAGCTCGTGTAAGGATATGCCCTTGCCCGCCATCGGCGTCACTTCTCCGGCGGCGGCACCGCGCCGGTGCGGCTTGTAATCAGGCCGTAATGCTCGATGCGGCGGTGGCGGGCGAAATCGAAGATCGTGGTCTTGCCGAAGGTGGTGGCGTCGAGGTCGCAGGCGTGGACCAGAACCTCATCGCCTTCCGTCTTGGCTTCGGCAACGATCTCGCCGTTGGGATCGACGATCAGGCTGCCGCCGAACAGCGGGTGTCCGTCCTCATTGCCGGCCTTGGCGACGGCGACCACCCAGGTCGCGTTCTGATAGGCGCCGGCCTGCACCGAGAGGCGGTTGTGGAACAGCCGCTTCTCGACGCCCTCCTCGCTCTTCTCCGCGTTAACCGACGGCGTGTTGTAGCCGATCAGTACCATCTCGACGCCCTGCAGACCCATGACGCGATAGGTCTCGGGCCAGCGGCGATCGTTGCAGATCGCCATGCCGATGATTCCGCCCAGTTCGCGCCAGACGTTGAAGCCGAGATCGCCCGGCTCGAAATAGCGCTTCTCGAGGTGCTGGTGCGAGCGCTTGGTGTCGTATTCGACATGGCCTGGCAGATGGACCTTGCGATATTTGCCGACGATCTTGCCGGATTTGTCAGTCAGGATCGCAGTGTTGAAGTGGTGGCCGTCCGGCGTCAGCTCGGCATAGCCAAAATTCATCGCCATCTGATGCTGCGCCGCACGCTCGAACAGCGGCTTTGTCGCCGCGTTCGGCATCTCGCGCTCGAACCAGATGTCAGCCTCGGCGCGATCCTCCGAATACCAGCGCGGGAAAAACGTCGTCAGCGCCAACTCCGGATAGACGATCAGGTCGGCGCCCTTTGTTTTCGCCTCATCCATCAGCGCGATCATGCGCTTGACCACGGCCTCGCGGCTGTCGGCCTTCTGGATCGGGCCCATCTGGGCGGCGGCAACGGTGACGATACGCATCAGCGAGTTCCTGATTTCTTGGCAAAGCTTCCAGCTTCAAGGGGGTATCGGCGCGTGCAGCATAACGCCGTCTTGCGCCGGTTTTCCAGCCAAGCAGTTTTCATGCCGTTCGCCCCCATTCGGCGTCCTGCAGAAGCCGCCAGTTGATCTTGTTGCTGGCCGTGCGCGGCAAGGCATCGACGAAGACCACCGCGCGCGGCGCCTTGTAGCTCGCCATCGCTTCACGCGCCCAGCTCACGATCTCGTCCGGCGACGTCGTTGCGCGCGCGTCCTCGTCCAGAACGACGAGCGCCTTGACGGTCTCGCCGCGGTAGTCGTCCGGCGCCGAGATGATGCAGCATTCCCGGATGGCACGGTTCTGGTACATCGCCGCCTCGACCTCGGCCGGCCACACCTTGAAGCCGCTGACATTGATCATCCGCTTCAGACGATCGACCGCGAAAAAATAGCCATCCGCATCGCGATAGCCGAGATCGCCCGTGCGGAGAAATCGCTTGCCAGCGAGTTCGATGAAGGACTCGGCGGTAGCCTCTGGCCTGTTCCAATAGCCCTGCAGCACCTGCGGACCGTGCACGACGATTTCGCCGACGACATTGTCCTCAAGTTCGATCAGGCTCTCGGGATCAATCACCCGCGCGTCGGTCTCATGCACGGCAATGCCGAGGCACTGCCGCTTCGGCGCGGCCATCGGACTGATATGGGTCGGCGACATCGTCTCGGTCATGCCGTAGCCCTCGACGAAATCCAGGCCGAAGCGGCTCTTCAGCCGCTCGGCGACCGCGGTTGGCATCGCCGCGCCGCCGCCGGTCAGTACCTTCAGCTTGGCGAAGCAGCGATCGCGAAACCCCGCGCTTGCGAGCACGTCGACGATCATGGTCGGCGCTGCGTTCCAGAACGTCACGCCATAGGTCTCGAACAGATCCGGCAACAGGTCCTTGTCCCAGCGCGCCATCAGCAACAGCGTCGCGCCCGCCACCATCGCGGCATTCATCGAACCCTGCATGCCGGCGACGTGAAACAGCGGCATGAAGCCCGTCATCACGTCGTCGGTGCCCATGCCATACCAGCGCGCCTGCAACACGGCCGTGAATAGCGCGCTGCGATGTGTGTGCATGCACGCCTTGGGCTTGCCCGTTGTCCCCGACGTGTAGGGGAGGATCATGAGATCGTCCGGCCCTGCACTCATGGCCCTGGGCCGCATCCCTTCGTTCACGGATAACAGGGAATGCCAGCCCGGTGACAACGGCACTTCCGCCGGTGCTTCAGTCACGCAGGAGGGCAACGTATACGGTGTTCCCTCCGGAATCTCGTCGCGGTATTGCGCCACAATGGCGTGCGTGACCGCCTGCCCAACGAGCGGGGCGAACACGTCTTTCAACTCGCGGCCGATGATTGCGACCTTGGCGCCGCTGTCCTCCGCGAGATAGGCGATCTCGGCGGTCTTGTTCATGGGATTGACGGGCACGATCACGGCATCCGCCCGCATCACCGCATAATAAGCGATGACATACTGCGGTGAGTTCTGCAGCGCGATCATGACACGATCGCCGCGCTCGACGCCGCAAGCGCCCTGCAAAAAGCCAGCCAACGCATCGACGCGCTCACGTAGCTCTGCATAGCTCAGCGTCGCCCCATAGAATACCGTCGCCGGGTGCGACGGACGCGCCTCGGCCGCCCGCACCAACGCGTCGTAGAGCGTCCCCTCCGGCATCGCTAGATGCCAGGGCTCACCCGCCGGCCAGGCCGGCGATCGACGGGACGATGCGTGGTCCGCGTTCACCCGTGCTCCTTGTCGGCAATATCCAGACCGTGATCGAGCGCATCGAGCAGCAATCCAGCTTCACGCTCGGAGATCACCAGCGGGGGTGCCAGGAACAGCGAGGTCTGCTCGCCACTCGTTCCAATCACGGCACCAGCCTCCAGCGCTCGCTCCGCCACGCGCGAGGCAATCGGTACCTCCGTGGTGTCGGCATGCCAGGTGCGCCAGTCCGGGCCATGCAGCTCCACCGTCCAATGCAGCCCCTGCCCCGCCACGCGCTGCACGCTCGGATGTTTTTGCGCGATCTCTAGCAGGCGACGGATGAATAGCTTCTCGAGCTTTTGGACGTGCTCCAGAATCTTGTCGTCGGTGACGACTTTCAGATAGGCGCTGACGGCGGCCATGCTGATCGGATGACCGCGCAGCGTGCCGTAATTCTGCCAGCTCGATCCCTTGAGACGTTCGACGATGTCCCTCGACACCACGACTGCGGCCACCGCGGCCGCACCACCGCCGAGCGACTTGCCGAGCGTCACAATGTCCGGACGGCTTTGCGCGCCTTGAAACGCGAACCAACGTCCGGAGCGCCCCGCACCGGTGACGACCTCATCCGCGATCCAGTATGAGCCGGCCTGCCGGGCGTGACGCGCGACTTCGTCCTGATAGGCGCCATCGTAGTAGATGCCGCCTTGCGTGTAGTCGATGATTGTCGCAGCCGTATCCGACAGCAGACGCGTCGCGTCCGCCAGATATTCGCTCGGCGGCGTGTTGTTCGCCGGCCCGCCATAGATCGCGCCATCGGGCGCCGGCAGGATTCGAACAGGTGCCATCGGCGCCGGCAGCTTCGAGCCGCCCGAATGCACCGCCAAGCCGCCGTGCCATTGCGGCTGCACCGTCATGCTTCGCGACAGGCCGGTGATGCCGTGGTAAGCCCGCTCGCGCGTAGCCAGCGCCGAGCGCTCCGTCAGCGCCTGGCAGAGCGACAGCGCCATGTCGTTGGCCTCACTGCCACTGATGCAGAAGCGCACCGCGCCGACCCAATCCTCCTCGCCCTTGAAGGCCGTGGCCATCAGATCATCAGCCGCCTGCTCGCGGCCGACCCAGGTCCAGCCTTCGTTCACGACTGGCGTATCGGCGGCGCGGCGGATTGCGTCCACCATCGCGGGATGACGATGGCCGAGACCACCGCCGGTGTTGCTGCCGTCGATCAACTTGCGGCCATCCGACAGATGGAAGTAGACCCCCTCGCCGCCGACCACGGCCATCGGCGCGGCCTCGCCTGCATTCAATCCGGTTCGCAGCAATCTGCTCATCGCAGGTCCCCTCACTTTCCAGCCGCGGCGCCGTAGCCGCCGCCACCGCACATCTCGATCGTGACGAGATCGTCTTGCTGCAATACCAGGTTCGATTTGCCGTCGATGGCGACGTCTTCACCCAGTCGGACCAGCGAGATGCGGCAGGCCTTGCCGGCTTCGCCCCCCTGCAGGCCCCAGGGCGCAATCACCATCCGCTCGATGCAGGTGGTTAGATGCATCGAGGGCGCGAGAATGCGATAGGTGCGAACCGAGCCGTCACCGCCCCGATGAGCGCCCGCGCCGCCTGAATTCCAGCGAATGGCCTGCTGCTCGAGCCGGATTGCGTAGTTCGCCTCGATCACCTCGACCGGCGTGTTGGAGGTGTTGGACAGATGCACCCGCGTCGCCGACATGCCGGCGCGATCGTGCCGCGCACCTTCGCCGCCGCCATGCACTTCATAGAGCATCTTCCACGAGCCGTTCTGCCGCGGCTCCGCAAAGAACAGCACGCCCGCAGTGGTCGCGCCGCCGGCCGACAGGCGCTCGGGAATAGTGTCCTGCATCGCGCGAAAGATCGCATCGACAATGCGCATCGACGTCTCGTGATTGCCGGCCGCGACGGACGCCGTCCAGCCCGGCTCCAGGATGGAGCCCGGACGTGTGATAATGGTCAGAGGCCGCAGCGCACCCGCATTCTGGTGCATGTCGCGTCCACTCATGATGCGCGCGGCATAGGCGACCGCCGAGCGCGCCATGAACGGTGTGGTGTTGCAGAAGTTCGAGACGCGATCGCAGCTTCCGGAAAGGTCGAAGGTCGCCTCGTCGGCACGAATAGTGATTTTGACGTGGATCCGCGCCGGGTCGTTGTTGACGCTGCCATCGTCCAAAAAGTCCTCGCCCTCGTAGACGCCATCGGGCAGCGCGCGGATCGCCTCGCGCATCTCGATCTCGGAGAGATCGTGCAGGCGCGACTGCGTCGCCATGAACACCGCCTTGCCGTGCTCGCGGCAGAGCTCGACGATGCGCTTCTCGCCGGCCTTGGTAGCCGCGATCTGCGCGAGCAGATCACCCTCGCCAGACTCGGCGTCGCGAACGTTGGCCTTGAGCATTTGCACGATCGCCGTATTGAGGCCCGCCGCAGTGGCGATCAGCACCGGCGGAATCCGCATCGCCTCCTGGAACGTATCGATGGCTTTGGCAAAATAGCTACCGGGCCACGTGCCGCCGATATCAGGCCAATGCGCGAGGCTGATCGCGAAGGCCACGATCTCGCCCTCGAAGAAGACCGGACGCACAACCTTGACGTCGTTGAGATGATTGCCGCCGAGCGCGCCGACATTGTAGATCAGGACATCGCCGTCGTTCAGGCTCTCGCGCGGCACGACCTTCAGCAACTCGGGAATGGTGTAGGCCATCGCGCCGAGATGGATCGGGATATCACGGCCCTGCCCGACCAGGCCGCCGTGACCGTCGGTGATCGCCGAAGACAAATCGCCGGCCTCGCGCAACAACGGCGAGCGCGCCGAGCGCGTCATCACCAGGCTCATTTCCTCGGCAGCGGCCGACAAGCCGTGTCTTATGACCTCGACGACGAACGGATCGAGCTTCATGCTGCCCTCCGCGTCAGGAACAGATTGCCGGCATCGTCCGGCTTTGCCTGCCATCCGGGCGGCACCACCACCGTGGACCAGGCATCTTCGATGATGGCCGGACCGCTGACCGTGTCGGTCAGCGCAGCGCGGTCGATGATCGCGGTCTGGGTCTCGTGGAGACCGTCAAATGAACAGATGCGTTTGCCTGACGACACCGCCCTCACTGCCGTCGCCGGCCGGCTCACAACGGTCGTGGAGGGACGGCGCGCCTGGACGCGGACGGATTCGATGACGCAAGCCTCGCTGGTCGCGTAGCCGAACAGCTCTTGATGTCGCGCCAGGAAGTCTGTCTTCAGCTTGGCTACATCGAGCGGCAAAGTGAAGGGTACGGGAATGGCATCGTTCTGCGCCGCGTAGCGCATCAAGGCCACTAGCTCGATCTGGATCTCTCCCTTCGCAACGCCATTGGCAATCAGCGGGGCCGAAGCATCCTCAATCAGCGTCTCGATCCGCTCCGACACGCGGGCGAGATCGATGCCGTCGAGGGCTGCGCGCAGCGTCTGCTGCTGGAGGAAGCTGAAATCGGCGGTCAGACATCCCAGCGCCGAGAACGCGCTCGACGCGCTAGGCACGACCACCGCCGAAATCCCATAGAGATCGGCAAGTCCTGCGGCGTGCATTGGGCCACCGCCGCCAAAGGCGAGCAGCGTGCAGTCGCGGCCATCGATACCGCGCTCGACGGTGACGCGGCGGAGCGCGCGGGCCATGGTCGCGTTGGCGACCTTGATGATACCGAGTGCGGTTTCCGTCAGACTAAGTCCAAGCGCATGCGCGATCGGCGCAATGACGCGCTTAGCGGACTCGATATCGATGCCGATGCGATCACCGAGTTTGGTCTCGGGATTGAGATAGCCGAGCACAGCGTTGGCATCGGTGATGGTCGGCTCGATACCGCCACGGCCGTAGCAGGCCGGTCCCGGCTCGGAGCCGGCGCTCTCGGGGCCGACCGTCAGGCCGCCCGGACCATTACGCACAATCGATCCGCCGCCGGCGCCGATGGAATGAACTGCAAGCATCGGCTGGCGCAACGGCTTGTCGCCGAGCATGCGGCCATCGGTCATTTCGGCCTGACCATCGACGATCAGGCAGACATCGGTCGTGGTGCCGCCCATGTCGAATGTGAGCATGCGCGTCGTGCCGAGCTGACGCGCGATGCTGACGGATGCCGACACGCCGGCCGCCGGGCCCGACATCGCCATCACCAGCGGTCGCCGCTTCACCGCCGAGATCGGGATCATGGCGCCGGCCGAATGGAACACCTGCAAGCCGGGGCCGATCGGCAAGCGCTGCTCCAACTCGCTCAGATATTCCACTGCGATCGGCATCGCGGCCGCGTTGAACACGGTCGCCGAGGTCCGCTCATATTCGCGCGCCTCGGGATTGACCTCGTGCGACAATGAGACATGGGCGACGACATCCCTAAGCCGTTCGCCAAGCATCTTCTCGTGGACGGGATTGGCGTAGGCGTGAAGCAACGCCACGGCAACGCTCTGCACGCCGGTCTCTTTCAACCACGCCACCAGACGCGCGATCTCGGCGTCGTCCAGCGCCTTCAGCACGCGGCCCTCGTGATCGAGGCGCTCGGCTAGCCCAAAACAGCGCTCAGGCGGCACGAGCGGCGGCGATTTCGGCGGAATGTCGAGACGATAGAGATCGCGGCGGCGATAGCGTGCGATCTCCAGGACGTCGGCAAATCCTGCGGTCGCGACCAGCGCAACCTTCGGCAGCCGATTCTCGACGATGGCATTGGTGACGCGCGTGGTGCCGTGGACGAAGCGTTTGACCTCGCTCTTGCGCAGGCCCACCGCCTCGATCGCCTCGAGCATCGCCTGAACCGGCGCCTGCGGCCGCGACGGTACCTTGGCGATCCGCGCCTCAGCGGAGTCACGCCTGATGGCGATGATGTCGGTGAAGGTACCACCGATATCGGTGCCGACTTCCCAATGATCCTCGCGCGCGCTCATCATGCGTCCCTGTCATGCCACCAGCCGCGAGCGTGCGACAGAGCGGCGGGCGCAGGATAGGGCCAGAGCTGTCGCAAACCACTAGACCAGAGCGCGACCTGCGCCGCCGGCCGCGCCACCTACTGCACGTTTTGGTGCAGCGGTGCCTGCGCAGAGTGCAGGCATGACGCGTGTCGTCTCGAGCCGGAAATGTGCGATGCACCCTAGGATTCTTCGGCGCAAATTGCGCCGCTCGTTGCGCTGCAATCGCAGCGCTTGAGATCACCTGTCTAATTTGCAGGCGATCGAACGGCACTGCCGGCGGGTCGAATGCCTACGAGCTATGCACGGACGTCGGCTCAGCTTTTCGTTATTGTACGAACAGTAAGCGAAGGGTTTGCCGGGCTGGATGGTGCGGTGCGGTGGTTATTGCCGACGCAAGCCGCGATTCTCGCAAGCAGCGGCGCGGCGTCCTCGACGCGCAGGCGCCCATAGCCGAACACCAGCCCTTGTCGCGTCGGCTGCTCCAAAAAGTTTTGCGACAGCGGCTGCACATGGATGCCGGCCTGCTTCAACATGGCCACCGCGTCGCGGTCGCTCATCCGCGCCCGCATCGCGTCGGTGAACAGCGCCACCAGATGCAATCCGGTGACGGCGGAGGACACCGTCAGATCACCTGGCATCTGCGCAGTGATCGCATCGATCAGCGCCTTTCGTCGTGCAGCGTAGATCCGCCGCATCGCGCGCAGATGCCGCAGCAAGTGCCCTTCCCGCAAGAACTCGGCGAGCGCGGGCTGCCCGATGCCGGAGGTGTGCACGTCGATCCGCGCGCGGCCCTTCGAAAATCCTTCAATGAAATGCCGGTTCGCCACCATGTAGCCGAGCCGCAGGTTCGGCATCATGATCTTCGAGAAGGTGCCGAAATAGATCACTCGCCCCTCACGATCGAGCGAACGCAGGGACGCGATCATGC
>JAEWHT010000017.1 GCA_023387695.1 Pseudomonadota bacterium
GCCGAGCCCCAGCAACACCGATATCACCAGCACGATCCAGTTCGCCGTCCTGAAGCTGACGTCGATGAGGTTCATCGTGTGCGGCGGCTTGTCGACATCTTCCAAATTGTAGTTGATCGGCCTGACCAGGCGATGCGTCACTGCAATGATGGACTGGTTGACCCATGACCAGTTCTGCTCGTCACGCTGGCCAAAACCCTTTTCCGAGCTCGACCCGACCATGCCCTGGTACCAGGTGTCGAGCTCAGCTGCGTTGCGTTCGAAACCACGGATCGGTGCCGGCACGACGTAGAGCAGGATGCCGATGAAAGCGAGCATGCTGACGACCGCCGCCCATTGCCTGCGCCATACCAGATAAGGCAGCACCGCAATCGGAAATACCTTGATGGCGGTGGCGAGCGCGAACATGAAGCCGGCGAACCAGGACCGGTGATCCCTGAGGCACCAGAAGCCGTAGAGCATCATCGCCAGCAGAACGTGGTTCGGCTGGCCGAGATCGAACATGTCGAACACGAAGGTGACGGTGGCGAAGGCCGGCAGCGCTTCAAGCCATGGGCCCGGCTTGCGGTCCGATCCGGTCATCGCATTGGAGATCATGCCGGTGTACCACCACGCCACCACGTTCAGGACCGATAGCACCACGTAGAGCGGGATCACGCCGAACCAGCTCGGGATCGCCAGCAGGATCGCTGGCAATGGCGGGTAGATATAGGCAAACAGCTCGGTGGCTTTTGGGTAGAGCGGATCGCCATGCAGCACCTGCTGCCCGGCCCAGTACCAGAGCGAATAATCCTTGGTCTTGCCGTGGCCGAAGATCTCCGGGCCGAGGACATCGGCGGTGAGGATCACGCAACAAAGCAGGAAAAGCACATCCAGCGGCGCGCGCAGTGATGGGAGCCGAAGTGCGCGCGGTTTGTCTGGGAGATTCGACGGTGTCACATTGTGTCCGGTTGGCAATAAATAGCACGTAGCAGACCAGTGGACGCTTGGAGAGTCCCCCTCACTCGAATTTGTTCCTTGCAAGAATGCCGCTTTTCGCGCTCCGCCGGGGCGGAGTCGCGAGACCGGTTACCCGCAGTCAGGCCGCCTGCCCTACCTTCGTAGCAATCCGCCAAGTGCGCCACGGACCAGCGCGCGGCCGACCGAGCCGCCAAGCTGGCCGCCAACCGATTTGCCGAGATCGGCCACGACACCGCCCACCACCTTGTCGGTGACGGTGCGTGTCACGTCGCGCGCGATGCGTTGTCCCGTCGTCAACCGGTTACGTCCGGTGTTGGTGCCGAAGATGGTGCCAACCATCGAACCGATCTGGCCGAGGATACCGCCGCCGCTTCCGCCGGCCTGGCCGTCGGCCGGCGCCGCGGTGCCCGCGATCCGCTTCTGAATGATCTCATAGGCTGACTCGGCATCAATAGCGGTGTCGTATTTGCCCTTCATCGGGCTCGCATCCATGATCGCCTTGCGCTCCTCCGGCGTGACCGGTCCGATACGGGCCGAGGGCGGACGGATCAGCACCCGTTCGACCATCGCCGGCGTGCCATTGCCTTCGAGGAACGACACCAGCGCTTCGCCCTTGCCGAGCTCCATGATCACCTTGGCGGTGTCGAGCTTCGGATTGGGCCGGAAGGTTTGCGCGGCAGCCGCGACCGCCTTCTGGTCGCGCGGGGTGAAGGCGCGCAGCGCGTGCTGCACCCGGTTGCCCATCTGCCCGAGCACGCGGTCGGGCACGTCGATCGGGTTTTGCGTGACGAAGTAGACACCAACGCCCTTGGAGCGGATCAGGCGGACCACCTGCTCGATCTTGTCCATCAGCGCCTTCGGCGCGTCGTTGAACAGCAGATGCGCCTCGTCGAAGAAGAACACCAGCTTGGGCTTGGGCAGATCGCCGGCCTCGGGCAATTCCTCGAACAGCTCTGACAGCATCCACAGCAGGAATGTCGCGTAAAGCCGTGGGCTCTGCATCAGCTTGTCGGCGACAAGGATGTTGACCATGCCGCGACCGTCGCGGTCGGTCTTCATGAAGTCTTTCAGGGTCAGCGCCGGCTCGCCGAAGAACTTCGTGCCACCCTGGTTCTCAAGCACCAAGAGCTGGCGCTGGATAGTGCCGACGGTGGCCTTGGTAACGTTGCCAAAACCCTGGGCCGCCTTGCGGATCGAGGCGAGCGGATCGTCCTCCGCGTCCGGCCCCTTCTTGCTGCTGTCGGGCACGATGGCATCCAGCAATGCCCGCAGGTCCTTCATGTCGATCAAGGCAAGGCCGTTGTCATCGGCGACACGGAAGGCGACGTTGAGCACGCCCTCCTGCACGTCGTTGAGATCGAGCATGCGCGCCAGCAGCAACGGCCCCATCTCGGTGATGGTAGCCCGCACCGGATGGCCCTGTTCACCGAACACGTCCCAGAACACCGTCGAGAACTGGTCGGGCTGGAATGTGAGGCCCATCTCGGTGGCACGCTTGACGATGAAATCTTTTGCTTCCCCAATCTCGGAGATACCGGAGAGGTCGCCCTTGATGTCGGCGGCGAACACCGGAACACCGGCGCGCGCAAATCCTTCCGCCATCACTTGCAGCGTGACCGTCTTACCTGTTCCGGTCGCGCCGGTGACGAGGCCATGGCGATTGGCAAGTGCCAGCGTCAGCCAGGCCTGCTCGTCTCCCTTGCCGACGAAGATCTTGTCGTCGGTATCGCCGAGCTTGTTGTCCTGCGCCGTCATCATTCTCTCTATGGTTTGTTTCGCGTATTGAAACTTAGTGCCCGCCAGTTCCGTAGTTTAACGCATGTCGCAAGCCGATTGAAACCGTTCAAGGCGGCGTTGACATGCGACATTGTCGGAGAATGCGTGTGCGGCATGCGCCAAAAGTCGGAAGCTTACATTCGCACCGCGGCAAATTTTCACGAATTTCTTCTCCGCTCTTGCATCGCTGCAACACTTTTCGCGTCTTCGAGTATGAATCGAATGTTGCGTGCGTTCATCGCTTGTATTTCACATCGCACCGGATCAAGATCATTTTTCGAAATAATACTCCGGCATGTGAACCGGCTGAGGGGCGGGCTAATATGGACGAGCTGATCGGACGGCTGGCGACAAACGCCAGCATAGATAGTGCTGTGGCTGAAAAGACCGTCGGCATTATCCTGGGCTTCCTCCGCAGCGAAGGTCCTTCCGACAGCGTACAGGCCCTGATCGACCAGATCCCCGGTGCAGAAGGTGCAATCGAAGCATCCAAGAGCGGCGGTGGTCTGTCGCGGCTGATGGGCGGCGGCCTGATGGCCGTCGGCACGCGCCTGATGGGTCTCGGCCTTGGCATGTCCGACATTCAGAACGTGGCACGTGAACTTTTCCGCTTTGGCCGAGACAAAATCGGAGCGGATCAGATGGGCAAGATCATCGCCGGGACGCCGGGCCTGAGCCAGTTCGCCTGAAGCTGTCGCATTTCACGTCGAGTATCATGACATATCCGATCTCCGAGATTGAAGGCCTGGCGGCCTTTGCCGCCAACAAGTTGAAGGCGCAGGGTATCCGTACCACTGATGCGCTGCTGGAAGCAGCGAGTACCGCCAGGGGCCGCAAGGCACTGTCGGCCAGGACCGGCATCAGCGAGCAGCAACTCCTGGAGTGGGCCAACGTCTCCGACTACATGCGCATTCCCGGCATGGGCCGCGCCAAGGTCGGTCTGGTGCGCGCTGCCGGCGTCACCACGGTGCGCGAGCTCGCCTATCGAAATCCGGCGAGGCTGGCGCAGAGCATGCGCGAGGCCAACGACCGGAAGAAACTCGTCCGTATCCTTCCGTCCGAGAAGTCGGTCGGCGACATCATCGCCAAGGCCAAGAAGCTGCCGCCGAAGATCACTTATTAGAGCCTTGCGTCGTCCCGGCTTTCGCCGGGACGACAGCGAAGATTGATGCGCAGGATTGCCGCAACATCGACGCCACCCGGCACGGCGCTGCCGGCAATCCCGTCTTGACTCCCCCTGCCCGACCGCGCAAAGCGGGCCGCATGAATGCCTCGCCCTCCCCATCCGTCCCGCCGGCCGGCTCGGCCGGGCTAGATGCGCTGCGGACGCTGCTGGCGCGGTCTCTGCCTGCGGTGATGGGCGTGCTCAATGTGACGCCCGACTCCTTTTCGGACGGCGGCAACTTCATCGCGCCGGACCTGGCGCTGGCGCGGGCGCGGGCTATGGTCGAGGCTGGCGCCGACATCATCGACATCGGTGCCGAATCCACCCGTCCTTACAAAGGTGCCAAGCCGGTCACCGTCGCGGACGAGCTTGCGCGGTTGAAGCCGGTGCTGGCAGCCGTGGTTGCGCTTGGCGTGCCGGTCTCGATCGACAGTATGAAGGCGGAGGTCACAGCCTTCGCGCTCGAGCAGGGCGTGGCGATCGCAAACGACGTCTGGGGATTGCAGCGCGACGCTGACATGGCGCGGGTCGTCGCCGCGAAGGGCGTCCCCGTCATCGTCATGCACAACCGCGACAGCGTCGATTCCGCCATCGACATCGTCGCGGATATGAAGGCGTTCTTCCTGCGCTCGTTGGATATCGCCGCAAAGGCCGGCCTCGCGCGTGACAAGATCGTGCTCGATCCCGGCATCGGCTTCGGCAAGACCGCCGAGCAGAGTATGATTGCACTGGCGCGCTTACGCGAGCTCGAGGTTTTCGGCCTGCCGATCCTGGTCGGCGCCTCCCGCAAACGCTTCATTGCCTCGGTGGCGCCGTCGGAACCGAAAGAACGGCTCCCGGGGTCGATCGCCGCGCATCTGATCGCCGTGCAAAAGGGTGCTAGGATCATCCGGACTCATGACGTGGCGGAGACCTTGCAGGCCCTGCGGGTCGCCAACGCAATCGAGGGCAAGCAATGACCGATACGATCTTTGTAACCGGCCTGTCGATCCATGCACGTCATGGCGTGCTGGATCACGAAACCCAGGTCGGCCAGCGCTTTGTCATCGACCTCGAACTCTACACCGACCTGTCGGAGCCATCGCGCAGCGACCGCCTCTCCGACACGGTCTCCTATGCCGATGTCGTTGCAACCACGACGGCGGCGTTCAAGAACACCAATTACAAGCTGCTGGAGCGTGCTGCCGGCGCAGTTGCCGACGCGATCCTGTCGCACTTTCCGCGCATCCGCGCCGTGAAGATCACCGTGCACAAGCCGCATGCGCCAATCGCCGCGATCTTCGACGATGTCGGCATCATGCTGACGCGCTCACGGCATCCCTGATATGGCGAGCGTGCTGATCGCACTCGGCGGCAATGTCGGCGATGTCCGCGCGACGTTCCGCAAGGCGATCGCCCATATCTGCGGTATGGCGCAGGCCGCAATGATCGCGCGCTCGTCGGATTATACGACACCGCCCTGGGGCGACGAGGACCAGGACCCCTTCATCAACGCCTGCGTCGAGATCGAGACCGACCTCGATCCGCACGCGCTGTTGTTCGTGATGCAGAAAGTCGAGCAGAAATTCGGCCGCACGCGGGACAAGGGTCGTCGCTGGGGTCCGCGTACACTCGATCTCGACATGATCGCCTATGACGATGTGTCAATGAACAAGCCCGACCTGACCTTGCCGCATCCGCGGCTGTTCGAGCGCGCTTTCGTGCTGGTGCCACTGGCCGAGATCGCGCCTGATCGCGTGATATCAGGCATTCGTGTGCGTGACGGCCTTGCCAGCGTCTCAACGCAAGGCATTGAGCGGCTTCCGGATACCGGTTAACCAAAAACAACCGTTTGCAGCGACGGGCCGCCGTGGCAATTTCGCCTGCGAAAAATGAGACGTTTGGGAGCCCTTGGCCGTATGACCTCCGTGACTGACAATCTGCCGCTGGCGGCCGATTTTCCCAAGGCGACGGACGCGGACTGGCGCAAGCTGGTCGATGGCGTGCTGAAGGGCGCGCCGTTCGAGAAGCTGGTCGGCAAAACCTATGATGGCCTGAAGATCGAGCCGCTCTATCCCCGTGCCAAGGGCGTTGCGGCTGTGACAGGACGGCCGGCTGCCGCGCCGTGGCAGATCATGCAGCGGATCGATCATCCAGATGCGGGGATCGCAAATGCGCAGGCCCTCACCGACCTCGAGAACGGCGCAACGGGGCTCGCGCTGGTGTTCGCGGGCGGCAGTGGCAGCCACGGCTTTGGCCTGGAACCAACGGCCGACGCCGTCGCAAAAGTCTTGAAGGACATTCACCTCGATGCCGGTATCGGCATTGAGCTTCAAGTCGGTCCGCAATCGCGGATGGCTGCGATCCATGTCGCGGAATATGTGAAGAGCAAGGGTCTCGATCCGGCCGCCTGCAACATCCGCTTTGGTCTCGACCCGATCGCCGGCTGCGCGGTGTGGGGTCATAGCCCCTTCACCTGGGAAGAAATCACGCCCGCTGTCGCTGGCGCCATCAAGGGTCTCGCAGCGCTCGGCTTCAAGGGGCCGTTTGCGCCGGCCGACGGCCGCGTGATCCACGATGCCGGCGGATCGGAGGTGCAGGAACTCGCCTTTGTGCTCGCTTGCGGCGTCGCTTATCTGCGCGCGATCGAGAGCGCCGGCATTCCGCTGGAGCAAGCGCAGGGCATGGTCTACGCCCGGCTTGCTGCAGATGCCGATCAGTTCCTGACCATGGCAAAATTCCGCGCGCTTCGGCTGCTGTGGGCGCGCGTCGAGGCCGCCTGTGGACTGACGCCGAAGCCGCTGTTCATTGCTGCCGATACGGCGTGGCGCATGCTGACGCAGCGCGATCCTTATGTGAACATGCTGCGTGCGACCATGGCGACGTTCGCCGCCGGGCTTGCCGGCGCCAATGCGATCACCGTGCTGCCGCATACGCTGGCGCTCGGGCTGCCTGATCCATTCGCACGGCGCGCCGCGCGCAACACGCAGCTCCTGCTGCTCGAAGAAAGCAACCTCGCCAAGGTTAGCGATCCCGCAGCCGGATCCGGCGGCATCGAGACGCTTACAGCGCAGCTCTGCGACGCAGCCTGGGCGCTGTTCCAGGAGAGCGAGAAAGCCGGCGGTGCGTTCGCAGCACTTCAGCAGGGCCTGTTCCAGGGAAAGGTCGCAGCCGCACGCAAGGCGCGCGATGCCAACATCGCAAAACGTCGCGACGTACTGACCGGCGCCAGCGAGTTTCCAAACCTGCATGACAGCGAGACGGCCGTGCTGACGGCAACGCCGATCGCGTTGGCTCCTTATGGCGAGGCCAAATACAAATTCGACGCGCTCACCCCGATCCGGCTCGCACAGCCGTTCGAGGCGCTGCGCGACAAGTCCGATGCGGCCCTGAAGGCGCGCGGCAAACGGCCGAGCGTGTTCCTGGCCAATCTTGGCAGCCCTGCGGATTTCACCGCACGCGCGACCTTTGCCAAAAGCTTCTTCGAGGCCGGCGGTATCCAGGCGATCGACAGCGAAGGTTTTACTGATCCCGCCAAGCTCGCTGCCGCCTTTAGGGCATCCGGCGCGACCCTCGCCTGCCTTTGTTCCAGCGACAAGGTCTATGCGGAACACGCCGAAGCCGCGGCAAGCGCCCTGCAAACTGCGGCCAGCAGACATATCTATCTGGCAGGCCGTCCGGCTGAGGCCGAGGCGGCACTCCGTGCGGCCGGCGTTACGGGCTTCGTGTTTGCCGGCGGTGACGCGCTTGCCACCTTGCAAGACGCTTATTTGCGGATGGAACAGGCATGACCGACGCGAGCAAACCCGTACTCACCGGCGGCTGCCAATGCGGCGCGGTGCGCTTTGCGATTTCGGCGGCGCCGAACAAGATCTCGATCTGCCATTGCCGGATGTGCCAAAAAGCCAGCGGCGCGCCGTTCGCCTCCTTCGCCGACATCAACCGCACCGATTTCGCCTGGACCAAGGGACAGCCGTCGTTCTTCCGCTCCTCCACCATCGCCGACCGCGGCTATTGCGCCGCCTGCGGCACGCCGCTCAGCTTTGGCCGCATCGACGGTGAGCGGATCGAGATCATGACCGGCGCCTTCGACCGGCCCGATCGCCTCGTGCCGACGCGGCAATATGGAAGCGAGTCTCGCCTGGGCTGGGTGGTCGGCATCTCCAACCTGCCGAGCCAGACCACGCAGCAGAATTACGGGCCGGAGAAGATGGCGACCATCGTCAGCCATCAGCATCCGGATCATGATTGAACGCCCTGATATGGTTGAAGCCATGAGCCGCATTCCCAACTTCGCCGATGTCGCCTTCGAGCGAACCGCAACCGCCGCACCATCAGGCAACGCCGAACCGTGGCTGACGCCCGAGGGCATTCTGGTGAAGCCCGCTTATGGCGAGGCTGATCTCTCCGGGCTCGATTTCCTCGACACCTATCCGGGCATCGCACCGTTCCTGCGCGGCCCCTACCCGACCATGTACGTCAACCAGCCCTGGACGGTCAGGCAATATGCCGGCTTCTCGACGGCGGAGGATTCCAACGCGTTCTATCGCCGCAACCTCGCGGCGGGGCAGAAGGGCCTCTCGGTCGCATTCGATCTCGCGACCCACCGCGGCTATGACAGCGACCATCCGCGCGTCGGCGGCGACGTCGGCATGGCCGGTGTCGCCATCGATTCCATCTACGACATGCGCACGCTGTTTGCGGGCATCCCGCTCGACCAGATGAGCGTGTCAATGACCATGAACGGCGCCGTGCTGCCGATCCTTGCGCTCTATGTCGCCGCCGCCGGCGAACAGGGCGTAGCGCCGGAAAAGCTGTCGGGCACGATTCAGAATGACATTCTGAAAGAGTTCATGGTGCGCAACACCTATATCTATCCGCCCGCGCCATCGATGCGGATCATCTCGGACATCTTCGCCTACACCTCTCAGAAGATGCCGAAATACAATTCGATCTCGATCTCCGGCTATCACATGCAGGAGGCCGGCGCGACGCAGGACCTCGAGCTCGCCTATACGCTCGCTGACGGCGTCGAATATCTTCGTGCTGGTCTCGCTGCCGGTCTCGACGTCGACCGCTTCGCGCCACGCCTGTCGTTCTTCTGGGCGATCGGCATGAACTTCTTCATGGAGGTCGCCAAGCTGCGCGCCGCGCGGCTGCTCTGGGCGAAGCTCCTGAAGCCGTTCAACCCGAAAGATCCGCGCTCGCTATCACTGCGCACCCATTCGCAGACTTCGGGCTGGTCGCTGACCGCGCAGGACGTGTTCAACAACGTCATGCGCACGACCGTCGAAGCGATGGCCGCAACGCAAGGCCATACCCAGTCGCTGCACACCAACGCGCTCGACGAGGCGCTGGCACTGCCGACGGATTTCTCGGCGCGCATCGCCCGCAACACCCAGTTGTTTCTGCAGCAGGAGAGCGGCACCACCCGCATCATCGATCCCTGGGGCGGCTCTTATTATGTCGAGCGGCTCACGCGCGACCTCGCCGCGAAGGCCTGGAGCCACATCCAGGAGGTCGAGGAGCTCGGCGGCATGGCCAAGGCCATCGAAGCCGGCGTGCCGAAGCTGCGCATCGAGGAAGCCTCAGCCAAGACGCAGGCGCGGATCGATGCCGGCAAGCAGGCGGTGATCGGCGTCAACAAGTACAAGCCATCGGATGAGGCTGCCATCGACATCCTCAAGGTCGACAATACCAACGTCCGGCGCTTGCAGATCGACAAGCTGACACGGCTCAAATCCGAGCGCAGCCAGAAGGACGTCGATGCGGCGCTTGCCGCGATCACGCATTCGGCCGGCGAAGGCAACGGCAATCTGCTCGCGCTCGCGATCGACGCGGCGCGCGCCAAGGCGACCGTCGGCGAAATTTCGGACGCGATGGAAAAGGTGTTCGGCCGGCACCGCGCCGAGATCAAGTCCATCACCGGCGTCTACAAGCGGGAGGCGTCCAGCATGGGCAACCAGGTCGAGAAGGTTCAGGCGCTGATCGACGCCTTCGAGGAAGCCGAGGGCCGCCGCCCGCGTATCCTGGTCGCCAAGATCGGCCAGGACGGCCATGACCGCGGCCAGAAGGTGATTGCATCCGCCTTTGCCGACATCGGCTTCGACGTCGACATCGGACCGCTGTTCGCCACCGCTGATGAGGCCGCGCGCCAGGCGGTCGAGAACGACGTCCACATCCTCGGCGTCTCGTCGCTCGCGGCAGCCCACCTCACCGCCGTCCCCGAACTCAAGGCCGCGCTGAAGAAGCAGGGCCGCGAGGACATCATGATCATCGTCGGCGGCGTGGTGCCGCCGCAGGATTACGACGCGCTCTATGCGGCGGGCGCCGAGGCCATCTTCCCGCCCGGCACCGTGATCGCGGAGGCCGCCGAAGAGCTGATCCGCAAGCTGAATGCGCGGCTAGGGCATAGCGAGGCGGCGGAGTAATTCCGCCGCCATTTGGCTCGCAGGACCAAACCTACGGGCGCGCTGCTGCGACCAATCTTCACGTCCCGGTGTTCGTATCGCGCGTTCTGCGCGGGTTCATCTTGCAATCGTTACGCTGATGCCGATGTCCGAACGGTCGGGTCGCGCTCGGATACAAAATTGATGGATATTGAAGTGACAACTCATCGCGCAAATGTGCGGGCAGGATTGCTCGCTATCCTGTCTGCCGTCACGACGATCGCCCTTGCCTCTCCCTCCCTCGCCGCCGATCCCAAGCCCGACGCCATCGTCAAGAACAGGAACATCGAGGCGCGCGTCTTTCTCGACGACAAGATCAAGGCCGATCCGGCGCTTGCAGCCGATTGCCTGGCCGACGGCAAAAAATGGCTCGACAAGAACGCGGCTGACGCCGCGACCTCGCGCAAGCAGGATCCGCAATTCTTCAAGGAGGGCGGCTGGGATTTCGAGCGCAAATATTCGATCCGTTCCGTCGTCGCCGACCGCTATGTCAGCGTCCTGCGCGACGACTACATGGACACCCACGGCGCCCATCCCAATACGGACGTCAACACGATCCTGTGGGACAAGTCCGAGAACAAGCCTATTTCGATCCGTCCGTTCTTCACCGAGACCGCCGACAATGGCGCGACCATGAAGGCGATGGTGAAGGCCGTAATCGCATCGCTGAAGATCGAGAAGAAGAAGCGCGACAGCAGCGAGACCGCGACAGAAGAGTGGTTCAAGGGTCTCACACCGAGCCTGCTCAAGATCGGCGCCGTGACGTTGGCGCCGTCGACTGAAGCAGGCAAGAGTTCCGGTCTCACCTTCCACTATCCACCCTATGCGGTCGGTCCCTACGCCGAGGGGCAATATGTTGCCTATGTTTCCTGGGAAACACTGAAGCCCTACCTCACACCGGAGGGCGCGCGCATCTTCGGTGGAGCACGGCCAAAAGGCGACGCTGACGAGCAGCAATAAGTTCCGATGGAACCTGTTGCGTACGAAGCCGCGGGCGGCGGCTTGCGACATCGGCGCAAACCCGCGTAGCATGCGGCCTCCATGCCAGCTCGACTCCCGCGGGCAATGCCGGGACCATTGATGTCAGGAATTACGCGCCGCGTGTTCGCGGCCTCTTCTGTGGCTGCAGCCACGTCCGCCCTCCTCACGCCTGCCCGTGCGCAAGCCTATCCGGTGCGGCCGGTGACCTTGATCGTGCCTTGGGGCGCGGGTGGCGGCACGGACGCGACCGCGCGCATCGTCGCGACGCTCCTGGAGAAAGAACTCGGTCAGCCCTTCAATGTCGTCAACCGCATCGGAGGGTCCGGTGTCGTCGGCCACGCCGAGATCGCGACCGCCACGCCAGACGGCTACACGATCGGCATGCTGACCGTGGAAATCGCGATGCTGCATTGGCAGGCCGTGACGCATCTGACGCCGCTGAACTTCACGCCGTTGGCGCTGATGAACGAAGACCCGCCGGGCATCCAGGTTGCCGCGTCCTCAGAGTACAAGACGGTGAAGGAGCTCGCGGAGGCCATCAAGCTGGCGCCACCGGGACGGTTCAAGGCATCCGGCACCGGACAAGGCGGCATCTGGCATCTTGCGCTGGTCGGCTGGATGCAGGCGATGGGATTGCCGGCAAACCAGGTCGCGTGGCTACCGTCAAATGGCGCAGCACCGGCGATGCAGGATCTCGTCGCGGGCAGCATCGATCTCACCACCTGCTCGGCACCGGAGGCGCGCGCCACGATCGATGCCGGTCAGGCGCGGAGCCTCGCGATCATGGCGCCGGCGCGCAATCCGATCTTCCCCGATGTCCCGACGCTGAAGGAAGCGCTCGGCGTCGACTATTCCACCAGTTCATGGCGCGGCCTCGGCGCGCCAAGGGGCCTGCCCCCGGAGATCGCTGCCAGGCTGACCTCGGCCTTGAAGGCGGTGTACGACTCCTCCGCAT
>JAEWHT010000074.1 GCA_023387695.1 Pseudomonadota bacterium
CTGCGGAGCGCATGCGCAAGGGTCAGTTCGACCTCAACGATATGCGCGAGCAGCTGCTGCAGATGGCGAACATGGGCGGCATCAGCGGCCTGATGGGCATGATGCCCGGCATCGCCAAGATGAAGAACCAGATCGCAGCCGCAGGGATCGACGACAAGATTTTGAAGCGCCAGGTCGCGGTGATCGATTCCATGACGCGCGACGAGCGCCGTCATCCGGATCTCCTGAAGGCGAGCCGCAAGAAGCGCATCGCCGCGGGCTCCGGCCAGAGCGTCGAGCAGGTCAACAAGCTCCTGAAGATGCACCGGAACATGGCGGACGTGATGAAGGCCATGGGCTCGGGCAAGCGCGGACCGCTTGCCGGCATCGCGCAGGCGATGGGCTTTGGCGGCGGCATGAAGATGCCGTCTCCCGAAGAGATGAAGGCCATGCAGGAAAAAATGCAGGGCGGCGGCGGACAGGGTCTGCCGAGCCTGCCGAAGGATTTGCCGCCGGGTCTTCGCACCGGCCTGCCGAACCTGCCCGGACTGACCGGGCTGAGCGGCAAGCCGACGCTGCCGGGCCTCGGCGGTTTCCCGGGCAAGAAGAAATGAGGAATTCGTCGCACGGGATCGCGTCGGTCTCGCGCAACGCGGAATACCAATCAACCGAACAGAACGTACTTTGAAGGAGAACTAGATGTCCGTCGTTATCCGCCTCGCCCGCGCAGGCACCAAGAAGCGTCCCGTCTATCACGTCGTTGTCGCCGACTCCCGCTTCCCCCGCGATGGCCGCTTCATCGAGCGTCTCGGCTATTTCAACCCGCTGCTGCCGAAGGACAACGAGACCCGCCTGAAGCTCGACATGGACAAGGTCAAGGCCTGGCTCGCCAAGGGCGCGCAGCCGTCGGACCGCGTGTCCCGTTTCCTCGATGCCGCCGGCGTCAAGAAGCGCGAAGCGCGCAACAATCCCGAGAAGGCCGTGCCGCGCAAGGAGCGCAAGGCGCAGGCCGAAGCCGCTGCGAAGGGCTAAGGCTAGACCATGTCGGCGCTGATCTGCGTCGCGCGGATCGGCGCCGCGCATGGTGTACGCGGCGCGGTCAAATTGTGGACCTTCACCGAAGATCCCTTTGCCGTGAAGCGTTACGGTCCGCTTCTCACCAAGGACGGCAAGCGCCAGTTCGAACTGGCGCAGGCCCGCGAAGCCAAGGACCATCTGGTCGCGACCTTCAAGGGCGTCACGACCCGCGATGAGGCCGAGCGCCTCAACGGCATCGAACTCTACGTCGCGCGCGAAAAACTGCCTGCGACCGATGACGACGAATATTACCACGCCGATCTGATCGGGCTCGCCGCCGTCACCACGGACGGCGATGCGCTCGGCCGCGTGCTCGCGATCCATAATTTCGGCGCCGGCGACATCATCGAGATCGCGCCGCCGAAGGGGGCGACGATGCTGCTGCCGTTCACCAACGCAGTGGTGCCCGAGGTCGATCTCGCAAACGGCCGCGTCGTGATCGCGCTGCCGCAGGAGATCGAGGGCGACAGGGACGCGGACAACACGTCGTCGTCATGAAGGAGCCGTGACGGCTCGCGCGCAATCCCCGCCAACTAAGACTTGCGTTTGTCATCCGGCTGGTTCACGCTTGGGTTGCATCTCCAGCCCGGCGTTTTCCCGACATCCGGAGTTATCCATGCTGCGCCGCTGTCTTCTGGCAACGATCAGCTTGCTCGCGTCCGTGGGCCTTGCTCATGCCCAGACGCCGCCAAGCCCGCCTCCAGCAGCAGCCGAGCAAGCCCCCACGCGCGATTCGATGGAGGCGCCGCAAGTCGGTGACCACTGGACTTACGAGCTCCGCGACGACATCACGGGCGACCTCAAATCGATAACGACGCACACCATTAGCGACGTCTCGGCCACCGAGATCAGCATCAGGTTCGAGGTCCTCGGCAAGTCCGGTTACAGCTACCAGACCTATGATCGCTCATGGGACATCATCGACACCGGCACGTGGCGCTACACGCCAAACGACGGTTCGGGCGTCCGCATGCCGCTCGCGGTCGGCAAGTCCTGGACATTCAAATCGAGCGACTCCAACAGCACAGCCGGTCTCAGCCAGAAACGCACTGGCACCTCGAAAGTCACGGCCAAGGAAAACGTCACCACCCGCGCTGGCACTTTCGAGGCTTACAAGATCGAGACGTCGATCGAGATGCGAAATGCCAACGATGCCACCAGGAAATACCAGTTCGAACAGCAGGTCTGGTACGTGCCCGAGATCAACCATTGGGTGAAGCGCACCTTTGTCCGCAGCTCGGATGGCCAGGTTCGTGATCGGGGCGCGCTCGAAATGGTCGAATACGGGCGCCGCTAGCCAAGCGGACTGCCGTTGATGGGGGACATTCTGATGCTTCGCAAATCGATGATCGTGATCGCCTGCCTGCTTGCTGCGAGCCCAGCTGCCTGGGCTGCCGAGGATGCGCCCGCAGCGCCGGCGGCATCTGCCGACGCAAAGCCGGTGACAGCGATGGAACAGCCTCTCCAGGGCGACTTCTGGACCTTCGAGGTGCACGATGAGATCAGTGGAAAGGTCACTGCCGTCCACACACACCTCGTCACCGAGGTCTCGCCAACCGAGATCAGCGTACGCGTCGCGACCCAGGGCAAAGACTCCGAGGGCCTGGTCGTCTACGATCGATCGTGGAATCTGAAGAACTCGGGCGAATGGAAATATCAGCCTAGTGACGGCAGCGGCATCCGTACCCCACTGAAAATTGGCGACAGCTGGAGTTTCTCCGGCGACGAAGTGAACACCGGCAAAGGCTACATCTGGAAGCGCTCGGGTCATTCGAAGGTGGTCGGTCAGGAAACCATCACCACCAAGGCCGGCACGTTCGAGACCTACAAGATCGAAACGACGTATTTGCAGAAGCCGACCAACGATCCGACGCGCAAGAACGACATCAGCATAGTGAACTGGTACGCGCCGGTCATCGACCATTGGGTGAAACGCACTTTCGTCTCGCGAGCTAACGGCCACCTGAAGACCAACAACAGCTACGAGGTCGTCGAATACGGCCGCAGGAGCTGAGCCCCGCGGGGGCCTCGACCTGCCGGCCGCAATGCCCTAACCAGCGGCCATGACCAATCCCTCACCCTGGCGCGCGACGGTGCTGACGCTGTTTCCGGAGATGTTTCCGGGACCGCTCGGCGTCAGCCTGGCCGGCCGGGCGCTGGCGTCGGGGATTTGGGAGATCGAGGCGCGGGACATCCGGGCCTCCGCCACGGACCGCCATCGCAGCGTCGACGACACCCCGGCCGGCGGCGGGCCGGGCATGGTGCTGCGAGCGGACGTTCTGGCCGCGGCGATCGACGCCGCAGAGATCAGCCCTGACCGGCCGAAACTGCTGATGAGCCCTAGGGGTCGGCCATTGACCCAGGCCCGCGTGACCGAGCTCGCCCGAGGCCCCGGCCCCCTGATCGTCTGCGGACGGTTCGAGGGGATCGACCAGCGGGTGATTGACGGGCGCGACCTGGAAGAGGTCTCGATCGGCGATTACGTGCTGTCAGGGGGCGAAATCGCAGCCCTGGCCTTGATCGACGCCTGCGTCCGGCTGTTGCCGGGTGTCATGGGCAAGGAAGCCTCGGGAACCGACGAAAGCTTCTCGGACGGCCTCCTCGAATACCCCCAATACACCCGCCCGCAGCTGTTCGAGGGAACCCCGATCCCGGAGATCCTGACCTCCGGCGACCACGCCAAGGTTGCTAGCTGGCGGCGGGCCCAATCCGAGGCCCTGACAGAGGCCCGGCGACCCGATTTATGGGCGCAAATCCCGCCTAAACCTGCGAATCGCCCCCGGCGCCAAAAAACGCCAAAAAACAAGACAGACGGGTGACAAACGCTCCGGCTTGCCTTATAGGAGCGGCCACATCCGCAATAGCTGGATCAACGAATTTCGCGCAGTCCCCGTTTCACGGCTGGGCGCGCCGATGGAGATTTACCCATGAACCTGATCCAACAGCTCGAAAAAGAGCAGTTCGACAAGCTCTCCGCCACCAAGGAGATTCCGGAATTCGGTCCCGGCGACACCGTGATCGTCAACGTGAAGGTCGTCGAAGGCGACCGCACCCGCGTGCAGGCCTATGAAGGCGTTTGCATCGGCCGTTCCGGCGCTGGCCTCAACGAGAGCTTCACCGTCCGCAAGATCTCCTACGGCGAAGGCGTGGAGCGCGTATTCCCGGTGATGTCGCCGATGATCGACTCGATCAAGGTGGTGCGTCGCGGCAAGGTGCGTCGCGCCAAGCTCTATTACCTCCGCAATCTCCGCGGCAAGTCGGCTCGTATCGTCGAGAAGACCGAGCACGCCAAGGCCGTCAACGAGTAAGCTCCGCTACCAGACGAGTTTTCGAGAGCGCGGGGCAACACCCCGCGCTTTTTTGTTGCGTCAGCCGTGCGCGTCAAACTACTCGCGCTTCCAATTCGGCCTGCTATATATTCTTGGAATGTTTCCAGATCTGACCAGCTTCGTGTCGCCCCAGCGCATCGTCATCGACGATCGCTCGCGGCTGCCTGGCCGGTTCTTCGGACGCTTCGCGACCTCGGCAACGTCAGAGCTTAGTCCCGCAGCTTAAAGGCTGCGCTGCAAACGACTCTGTTGCCCCGCGCGTGACCGCGCATATCCGTTACCAACATTCCCGGAGCTTAAGCTCATGTCCAAGCCGACCACACTGTACGACAAGATCTGGAACGACCATCTGGTGCACGAAGCCGAGGATGGCACCTGCCTGCTCTATATCGACCGCCATCTGGTGCACGAAGTCACCTCGCCGCAGGCGTTCGAAGGCCTGCGCGCCACCGGCCGCAAGGTCCACGCGCCCGAGAAGACACTCGCTGTCGTCGACCACAACGTGCCGACCACCGATCGCACCAAGCCTAATCCGGATCCGGAGAGCATCGAGCAGATCAAGGCGCTGGCCGAGAACGCCAAGGAATTCGGCATCGAGTATTACAACGAGTTCGACAAGCGCCAGGGCGTCGTCCACGTCATCGGCCCCGAGCAGGGTTTTACGCTGCCCGGTACCACCATCGTCTGCGGTGACAGCCACACCTCGACGCATGGCGCGTTCGGCGCACTCGCGCACGGCATCGGCACCTCCGAGGTCGAGCACGTTCTGGCGACGCAGACGCTGATCCAGAAGAAGGCGAAGAACATGCGCGTCACCGTCGACGGCAAATTGCCGGACGGCGTGACGGGCAAGGACATCATTCTGGCCATCATCGGCGAGATCGGCACCGCCGGCGGCACCGGCTACGTGCTGGAATACGCCGGTGACGCGATCAGCGCGTTGTCGATGGAAGGCCGCATGACGGTCTGCAACATGTCGATCGAAGGCGGCGCCCGCGCCGGCCTCGTTGCGCCCGACCAGAAGGCCTACGACTTCCTGCGCGGCCGTCCGAAGGCGCCGAAGGGTGCCGACTGGGATGCGGCGATGCGCTACTGGGAAAAGCTGCGCTCCGACGACGGCGCGCATTTCGACAACGAGCTGCGCCTCGACGCCGCCAAGCTGCCGCCGATCGTGACCTGGGGCACTTCACCTGAGGACGTGATCTCGGTGACCGGCATCGTGCCCGATCCCGACAAGATCGCTGACGAGGCCAAGCGTCTCTCCAAGCATCGTGCGCTGAAATATATGGGCCTGACGGCGGGCACGAAGATCACCGACATCAAGCTCGATCGCATCTTCATCGGCTCCTGCACCAACGGCCGCATCGAGGATCTGCGCGCTGCGGCCAAGATCGCCGAAGGCAAGAGCGTCTCCGCCCATGTCAACGCCATGGTCGTGCCGGGCTCCGGCCTCGTGAAGGAGCAGGCCGAGGCTGAAGGTCTGGACAAGATCTTCATCAAGGCCGGCTTCGAATGGCGCGAGCCCGGTTGCTCGATGTGCCTCGCGATGAACCCGGACAAGCTGGCTCCGGAAGAGCGCTGCGCTTCGACCTCGAACCGCAATTTCGAGGGCCGCCAGGGCTTCAAGGGACGCACGCATCTGGTGTCGCCGGCAATGGCGGCAGCAGCGGCGATCGCGGGTCACTTCGTCGACGTCAGGGATTGGCGCTAAGCCAATCGCTGCAATTGTAGTGATTGCGGCAAACCGCCTTTAAGCGGCTTCGCCCACATTGTGTCCTCGCGACAGCTTCGCGAGGACACCTCATGGCCAACAAGCCTGAATATGTCGATCTGATCAGCGATGCGACCCGCCAGCATCGGCGGCGCGCATCGCCGCTGCGCATCGTCGCCAAGCCCGAGGTCGAGGAGACGTCGAGGCTCAGCCGCTGGCCTCCCGCGATGTTCAGGCAGTGGAAGATTGAGACTTTGATGCCGTGGAAATCCGCATCATGGAGACCGAAGGACTAGGTCTGACAAAGGGCGCCGCTAGGGCGCCCTTTTCATTTCGACCGCACTTACCAATAGCGGTACGGACGGTGCCAGCGGTGCCAATGATGCCAGTGGCAGATCCGGCGCGGGCCGTAATAGGTCCAGATGACCCGGCAGCGGCGCGGGTAGTGGTAAGCCGGATAGTAGCCGCCGTAATAATAGGGCCGGCGCAAGTGGCGATAGCCGTAATACGGGCGATAGTAGCCACCGCCGCCCCAGTGACGGTGATAGCCGCCATATCCGCCATAGCGGACGCCGCCGTAACGCATGCCGCCGCCATGGAAGGCCGGTGCGGCACGGAAGCCTCCACCGCCATGGAAGCCGCCAAAGTGAGCTCCGCCACCACCACCATGGAAGCCGCCGAAATGTCCGCCGCCGCCGTGTCCACCACCACCATGACCGCCGCCGCCAAAGCGAACCTCAACCATATCGCCACTTGCGGCCTTCGCTGCCGGCAGCGCCGTGGGATTGATCGGCGTCATCGCTTCAGCGCGGTGCACAGTCCCGGCCGCCAGCATCAACGTCGCAACGGCAGCTAACCCGAGCAAGCGCAACGAGCTTGTCCCGGGACGCAATATCCTCAGCATGGAATGTCTCCCTGAATGTGGACAGCGGCACGGTTGCGCAACGTTTCGCACCGTCGCTGTTCATTTGCAGTCGCGCCCAAGATTAAATTAGAAACAGCGACGTGAACGCGCCATGAATGAACGACGTCAAGCGCAGTTCCGTGCCAAGAGGAATTCGCACCATGACCGTCTACGCGATTGCGCAACTGAAGATGACGGACCGCGCGACTTACGATCGCTATCAGGCGCGGTTCTTCGACGTCTTCAGCAAGTTCAACGGGCGACTGCTTGCCGCCGACGAGCATCCGCGCGTGCTCGAGGGCGCGTGGCCGCATGACAAGCTTGTCATGATGTCGTTTCCCGACGAGGCATCGTTCCTCGCCTTCTCGACCTCGCCCGACTATCAGGACATCTCGCGCGATCGCAAAGCGGGCGCGCAAGCAACCGTGCTGCTGGTCAAGGGATTTGCGCCAGCGGCTTGAGCCGCGTCACCAGAACGGCCCGTAACCGAGCACGAACGGCGCAGGCACGCCGTAGGGATAGGGACGATAATAAACCGGCCGCGCGTAATAGTGCGGATCGGGGCGCGGAATGTACCGCGCACTGTCGTATCGCATATGTCGTCGCCCATCGAACACCGCGCGTCCTGCGGAGGCATCCGGCAAATACGTCACCCTCTGCGCTGCCGAAGCGCTGGCCGCACCCGCGACAAGCTCGACAGCAACAGCCAATACGATCCATCTCGTCATGACGACCTCCGCCCGCAAGTTGAGGCGATCACACGGCCACCTGCAAGTTAAATGAGCCCAATCTGGAACCCCGGGCCTGAATCTGTTATGGATGAACGTGCCCCGGACTCGATTGCAGGGGGCACGGGCCAAGTTCACAAGCATCGGCGCACGATTTCAGCAGCCGACTAGAACCGGCGATCAACGGCGAACGTATCTTCTGGTCGAGCGACTAAGGGAGATGGGCATGCCAGGTTTTCACGGACTGCGAACCTCTCGCGTCGCGATCGCGACGGGCGTTCTGCTCGACGCGGGCACGGCGTTCGCCGCGCAGGGGCCCGGCGTCGAGGCTGGGGCTGCGAGCCCGCTGACCCAATCCGTGATGGCGATCCTGGTCTATGGTGGATCCGCGCTCGTCGTCGGCGCCGGCCTGATCGGCGCGCTGCGCGGGCACTGAACCCGATCAGCCGCGACGCCAGTAGCAGCTCATATGCGGCACGATCACCGTGCCGCTCGGCCGATATTCCTGAACATAGGTGGCGTTGCACTCGCGGACCGCATCCGGGCCGGGATTGTAACGCGGATAGACGCCGTCGGGGTTGTAATAGGGCGTGACGCGCAGGCGGCTCTGCGGGCGCTTGCGTGGCGGCGGCGCGTCAGGCGAGGTCGCCTGGGCCATACGGACGCTCGTGCCAGCGGTCTGGGCTTGCGCGCCAACGCCAAACGTCGAAAACAACCCCATGCACAGTAGAACGCGTATCGCTATTGCTGTTCTTGCCCGCATCACACCACCACCCGGCTCAGCCAACCCCTTGAAGCGCCGTACGCTCCTCGTTTTCACGCGCGGCGTCAACTCTCCGACCGCTCCTATAAAGCCAGATGCATCGCCGCGGAACCCACGGTAATAGAGACGCATGTGGATCGACCTGAAAGCGCCCTCGCTGGCCGAGATGGAAGTGACGGCGCACGACATTTTCGAGCGCCTGCCGGCAGAATTTCGTAGCCTCTGTGAAGGCCTGATCATCCGTGTCGACGACTTCCCCACCGAGGAAGTCCTCGACGAGATGGAATGCGAGAGCGAGTTCGATTTGCTCGGCCTTTTTCAGGGCATCGGCCTGCCGCAGCAGAGTTCGGGCGACATCCCTCGCTTGCCCAACATGGTCTGGCTCTATCGCCGGCCGATCCTCGACTACTGGGCCGAGCATGACGAGACCATCGGCCACATCGTTCGCCACGTGCTGATCCACGAGATCGGCCACCATTTCGGCCTCTCCGATGACGATATGGAAGCGATAGAAGCGAAGGCCGGATAGCTTGACAGTGCGCATTCTGGAACTAATCTTTCTACTTTCAGTAGAACGGATTGCGCATGAACAACCACATCCAACGCTTTCAGTTGGTTTTGCCGATCGCCATCGGCGCCGTCGGCTTTTTGGGTTCGGCTTATGCTGTGTTCGAGGGACGAACCGATTGGAATCCGATTGCGTTTGCAGTCCTATCGATGGCGCTTTGCGGTGCAGGAACGTTTAGTACCATTTCGTTCTCGAAAACTGGCATTGTCATAAAAACCGTCGGGGAAAGCCTCGGTAAAAGCCTAGGCGCGTTGGAAGAGAACGTTAAAAATCAAGAGGTTGCAATTCAAGAATTGTCGAAGCGCGTTGAAAGCGTGGCAACCGTTACGGCCGGACTCTCCAAGATTTCGCAGGCACCTTCTGCATTGGCAGCGCAAGCAGAGACACTCTCGGCGCAGCCTAACGATCTGACGTCCGCGTTGCAAAGCTTAGGCGCAAGCGTCAACGATGTCGTCGCAGGCGTTTCTGCCGCGAAGGAGACCCTTGGAAATCTGATTGGATATTTCGGGACAGATGAAGAGCCCACTCAAAAGGGGTGAGCAACCTGCCATTCCGTTGCGCTTGAGCTCCTGCGCCTTCGGCGGAGGTCGATTTCTGCAGCTCACCTCAATCGTCATCCCTGGGAGACTATAGGTGCCAAATTTGACCTAGGATTCGTGCACCAACCGGGCTAAACAGCCCTCCCCTGACGACAAACCGGGAAGCCCATAATGGACAAGTTCACCTCGCTGGAAGGCGTCGCGGCGCCGCTGAAGATCATCAATGTCGACACCGACATGATCATTCCGAAGCAGTACCTCAAGACCATCAAGCGGACCGGCCTTGGCAAGGGGCTCTTCTCCGAGCAGCGCTACAAGGATGACGGCAGCGAGAACCCGGACTTCGTCCTCAACCAGTCCGCCTATCGGAATGCGAAGGTGCTCGTCGCCGGCGACAATTTCGGCTGCGGCTCGAGCCGCGAGCATGCGCCCTGGGCGCTGCTCGACTTCGGCATTCGCTGCGTGATCTCGACCTCGTTCGGCGACATCTTCTACAATAACTGCTTCAAGAACGGCATTCTGCCGATCCGCGTGTCGCAGGAAGACCTCGACAAGCTCTTCGACGACGCCGAGCGCGGCGCCAACGCGACGCTGACGATCGACCTGCCGAACCAGGAGATCCGCGGTCCCGATGGCGGCAAGATCAAGTTCGAGATCGACCCGTTCCGCAAGCACTGCCTGATCAACGGACTCGACGACATCGGTCTCACGATGGAGAAGAAAACCTCGATCGACACTTATGAAGAGAAGCTCAAGCAGGAACGCGCCTGGGCTTAATCTCAAGTTTCCTGCGAAGCCCCGGTGCGTGACCCGCGCCGGGGCTTTTTCTTTGCCCTGGATATCCCGTATATCTCTGCCTCATGCTGCCCGAGATCGTCACCTTCTGGCATGGCCCGATGGACGCGTTGCGCCAGACCTGTCTGCGCTCGCAGCTCGCTGCCGGCCACAAGGTTACGGTCTACAGCTTCGACACCATCCCCGGCCTGCCTCCAGGCGTCGACAATGCCGATGCCGAAGCGATCCTGCCGCATACATTCTCCGAGCGCTTGCGGCCGCCGCAGCCGGACGGCAGCTGGCGTGACTGGACCACGCTGCAGTTCAGCGATTTCTTCCGTATGAAACTGATGGCGAAGGGCCTCGGCCTCTGGCTCGATGCCGACGTGCTGCTGCTGAAACCCGTCGAGATCGATCCGGCCAAACCTTACTTCGCCTGGGAACGGCCGCGGCAGCTCGGCAACTCCGTGATCTATCTTCCGCCCGAGCACGGCATCGTCACCGCGTTCGAGGATCTCATGGAGCAGGAGGAGCTGACACCAAACTGGCTGTCGGTCCGCCATCGCATCACCTTCATCATGCGCCGCCTGCGCGGCGGCTCGAACCGTCTCTCTGATATTCGCGTCGCGATCTACGGACCCGCCGCGCTGACCGCACTGGCGCGCCGCACCGGCGAATTGCAGAACGCGCTGCCGAAGCAGTCGTTCTACGCCGTGCACGCCGAGCCAAAACTGTTCTTCGATCCCTCGAGCTATCTCGGCCTCGTCACCAACCCCGAGATCATCGGCCTGCACATCTCGCCCAAAGGCCGCGGCGGCGAGAAGCCGATCCACGGCAGCCTGTATGCCTGGGCGACGGAGCGGTTTAGCTGAGGTTTCGTGTCCCGGACGCGGTGCGGCGCGTAGTGCCGCTCCGCAGAGCCGGGACCCAGCAAAACAGTGAGATGGGTCCCGGCTCTGCGCAGCAGCGTTGCACGCTGCAGCGCGTCCGGGACACGAGCAAGACCGCTTCCCAATTTGATCCAGCGCAACGCGCTCCTGCATCATTGTGCCTAGTCTTGCTCCTATCGCACGACCCCAGGGAGCTTCGTCATGAGCACCGCAAGCAGGCCTTATCCCATCGTCCAGGACCTGATCGAATCCTTTGCCGGCTGGCTGAAGCATCGCCGCGAGCTGAACGAGTTGCGGCAGCTCGATCGTTCCGATTTCGACCGGATCGCCAACGATCTCAGGGTCGCGCCCGACGATCTCGAGGAACTCGTTCGTCACGGCCACCATGCCGCCGACGAACTGCCGAAGATGCTGGAGCAACTTGGCATCAGCGAAGAACGGCTCGCACAGACGCAACCTCTGTTGCTACGCGACATGGAACGCGTCTGCTCGCTCTGCCAGCACAAGGCCCAATGCGACCGCGATCTCGCCGATGGGTCCGCTCCGGAAAACTATCACGGCTATTGCGGCAACGCGGCCACGATGGAATCGCTCGATCGCACCGAGGTCGCATCGCACTGAGGCGGCGCGCGACATTTCGTGCGAACCGCGGTTGCTGTTACCGAGCGTGCTGGTTAGGTATGGTCGAGCATCAAGCTCGAGCCATCATGCATGACCAATGTCGCCGGGAGCGGGACGAAGAAGCGACGGTGGCGCACCCGTCTCGCAATTGTCGTGCTCGCCTATCTGACCCTGGCGTACTTTCTGGTGCCCCTGCTGTGGATTCACCACGAGCGTGAGGCCGGGCTCGCATCATTGCCGATGGTCACCAGGACGTCGGACGATATCCCTGCCGATCCCCTGAACGTTGGACTTGTCGGCAGTGGCGAGGATGTCGTCCGCGCCATGAATGCGGCCGGATGGTTTGCGGCCGACGCCGTGACCCTGCGCTCGAGCATCGAGATCGTCGGGAGCGTGGTGCTCGATCGTCCCTATCGCAACGCTCCCGTCAGCCCGCTCTATTATCTGGGCCAGAAGGAGCAATACGCTTTCGAGAAGCCTGCGGGACGCAGCGCGGATCGGCGCAATCACGTCCGGTTCTGGAAGGCCCTCGACAAGGGCGATGACGGCCGTCCGGTCTGGCTCGGCGCAGCAACCTTCGACAGGGGTGTCGGACTAAGCCACGACACGGGACAGGTGACCCATCACATCGATGCCGACATCGATGCCGAGCGAGATCTCCTGATGACCGACCTGCGCGGGGCACGTGTCGTCAGCAACTTCTTTCAGATCTCGGGCATAGGCCCGACGATGTTCGGCCGCAACGGTGGCGGCGACACCTACTATACGGACGGCGAGATACACATTGCCGCCCTGGCACCAGGAGCGGCCAACGGACCTGCCGATCCACCCACCATTCCGCCGCCTGCTCTCATTGCCCTGAAGGATGCCGTATGGCACGGCATCGCTCCCAAAGCTGACAGCAAGCCTTAGCTCTTGCTCATCGCCGCGATCGCATCGGCGATCGCGATCGTGCGCCTGGCCATGTCGGCGTGCAGGCGCTCGACCATTGCGCCGTCGAGGCGGATTGCACCGCGCGAGACGTTTTCAGGAAGCTCGAACGCTGCGATGATTTTTCGGGCGCGCGCGATCTCTTCTTCGGGCGGCGTGAAGATCACGTTGCAGGCGTCGATCTGTGACGGATGGATCAAGGTCTTGCCGTCGAAGCCGAGGTCGCGGCCCTGCGCGCATTCGGTGGCGAAGCCATCGGGATTGTTGATGTCGCTGTAGGGGCCGTCGAGGATCTCGAGGCCGGCGGCGCGCGTTGCCAGGATGCAATGGGTGATCATCGGAATCATCGCGGCGCGTCCAGGCATCATCTTGATGCGCGTCTCGCGCGAGATGTCGTTCGGGCCGAACACGAAGCCAGCGAGCCGCGTCTTGGGATCACGACCGGCCTCTGCCAGCTCCTCGGCATGCAGCACCGCGCGTGCGGTCTCGATCATCGCCCAGACTTTTACGGTCGGAGCGGCGCCAAGCCCGGCGAGGTCGCGGCCAATGGTCTGGAGATCCTCGATGCTTGAAACTTTTGGAACCAGAATGCCATCAGGCGAAGCCTTGGCGGCCATCGCGACGTCCTCTGCCCACCATGGCGTGTCGAGGCCGTTGGTCCGGATCAGGATCTCGCGCTTGCCGAAGCCTTTGGCGGCGATCGCAGCGGCAATGCCGTCGCGCGCCGCGGCCTTGGCATCGGGAGCGACGGAATCTTCGAGGTCGAGGATCAGGCCATCGGCGGCGAGATTCCGCGCCTTTTCGAGGGCGCGCGGGTTGGAGCCGGGCATGAACAGATGGCTGCGGCGCGGGCGGGTCATGCAGGCGATCCTTCCAGTTTCCTCGTATCCATTATGGCCGAAGCCGATAGCACCTGGCCTGCCTATTCGAAAGGCTTGTTCGCCCCGGCGGTATATGATTAGGCATAGGCCATGATCACATTCCCGAAGTCCCTGCTGGACGGCTACAACGCCTTCGCCACCAACCGGCTGCCGGCTGAGCAGCACCGCTATCGCGAGCTGTCGGTGAAAGGACAGTTCCCCGAAGTGATGGTGATCGGCTGTTGCGACAGCCGCGTCGCGCCCGAGGCGATCTTCGATGTCGGTCCGGGCGAGCTGTTCGTGGTTCGCAACATCGCCAATCTGGTGCCGACCTATCAGCCCGACGCCAATGCGCACGGCGTTTCCGCCGCGCTCGAATATGCCGTGACGGTGCTGAAGGTAAAGCACATCGTCATCCTCGGCCACGCGCAATGCGGCGGCATCCGCGCCTTCGTCGACAAGATCGAGCCGCTCACGCCGGGCGACTTCATCGGCAAATGGATGCAGATGTTCATCAAGCCGGGCGAAGTGGTCGAGCAGCGCGACCACGAGTCGATGGCGCAATTCGTCGAGCGCATCGAGAAGGCCGCCGTGTTCCGCAGCCTGGAAAACCTGATGACGTTCCCGTTCGTACGCAAGGCCGTCGAGAGCGGCCAGATGCAGCTGCACGGCGCCTATTTCGGCGTCGCAGAGGGAACGCTGTTCGTGCTGGACAAGGCGAGCAAGGAATTCAAGAGCGCGCGGAGCGTGGTGTGAATTCGTGGTTCGTAGGGTGGGTTAGCCTTGCGATTGCGCGAAGCGCAATTCGCTGGGCGTAACCCACCTCTTTTCGTTCTGCAGCGGCAGAAGTGGTGGGTTACGCCTTCGGCTAACCCACCCTACATTTCCTTTTTAAGCCGCCTTCTTCTTCGCGCTGATCAGCTTGCGGTTGATCAGCACTTCCGCGATCTGGATCGCGTTGAGCGCGGCGCCCTTGCGGAGGTTGTCCGAGACGCACCACAGCACGAGACCGTTCTCCACCGTCGCGTCCTCGCGGATGCGGCTGATATAGGTCGCGTCTTCGCCGGCGCTCTCATAGGGCGTGATGTAGCCGCCATCCTCGTGCTTGTCGATGACGAGACAGCCCGGCGCCGTGCGCAAAATGTTGCGGGCTTCATCGGCGGTGATCGGATTCTCGAACTCGATGTTGACGGCCTCGGAATGGCCGACGAACACCGGCACGCGCACGCAGGTCGCGGTGAGCTTGATCTTGGGATCAAGAATCTTCTTAGTCTCCGCCATCATCTTCCACTCTTCCTTGGTGAAGCCGTCTTCCATGAAGACGTCGATGTGGGGGATGACGTTGAAGGCGATGCGCTTGGAGAACTTCTTACTGACCAGTTCCTGGTTGGTGTAGACGGCCTTGGTCTGCGAGAACAATTCGTCCATGCCGTCCTTGCCGGCGCCCGACACCGATTGATAGGTCGAGACCACGACGCGCTTGATCGTCGCCTTGTCGTGCAAGGGCTTGAGCGCGACCACGAGCTGCGCGGTCGAGCAGTTCGGGTTGGCGATGATGTTCTTCTTCTTGAAGCCTTCGGTCGCAGCCGCGTTCACCTCGGGCACGATCAGCGGCACGTCCGGATCCATACGCCAGGCCGACGAATTGTCGATCACGACCGCGCCGGCGGCGCCGATCTTCGGCGACCATTCCTTCGACACCTCGCCGCCCGCCGACATCAAGCAGATGTCGACGTCGGAGAAATCATAGTGCTCGAGCGCCTTGCACTTCAGGGTGCGGTCGCCATAGGAGACCTCGACGCCGACGCTGCGGCGTGACGCCAGGGCCACGACCTCGTCCGCGGGGAATTTGCGCTCATCCAGGATGTTGAGCATTTCCCGTCCGACATTGCCGGTCGCGCCGACGACTGCGACTTTGTAACCCATCGTTCACTCTCCGATGAAAAAGCCCGTTCCTGAAGCTGACGCTTAAACAGGAAGAGCAGCGCTTCTATGCGAGAACCGGCCTCAAGACAACGTTGGACCATGCCTGAAGGCCGTGGATGCAGTCGCCTGAGGCCAGCACGGCCGCAACCCCCACCCAGATCCATCTGACGCTTGCCAATTTCGCCGACGAGGTCGTCGGCACGCTGGCGCGCCTGTTCGCCTATGTGGGGGTTCTGGTCCTGTTTGCCATCCTGGCGCTGGCCGGTCTCGGCCAGCTGCCGGATCTGCGGGCCGATGAGCCTACGGAAAAGCCTGGCTGGGCCGAGGCCTCCCGCTCGCATCCGGCGTTTGCCGTCAGCAAGCTCGATTCGATAGAAAAAACAGCCGCTTACACGATCCTGAGGCATCCCGAGGGTGGCCGGCGCGACGTGATGCGCTGGGCCGGCGACGCCGAAAAGCCGGCCGCCGAACTTGAGATCTACCGGGAAGGCCGCGAATTCGACGTGACGCAGCCGGCCGCCGCTGGCCTCGCGGCCCAGATGGGGCTTGGCTCGGCCGCCGCGCTCGAGCAGGCCGGCCTGATCGATACCAAATTCGGCCCCGTGGCCCTGTTTCGGCCGACCGGCACTGCGGACGGGACGCCGGCGTGCCTGGGCTACCTCAAGCGCAACGAGGAGCCGGCCCTGCAGATCTCCGGCTTCTCCTGCCAGGGCGACACCATGCCTGCGCGGCGCGCGGCGATCGCCTGCACTCTGAACCGGCTGACGCTGCTGACCTCGGGCAACGAGCCGAAGCTGGCGGAATTGTTCGCGCATGCCGAGCTCAAGCGCCGCTCCTGCGAGACAGGCGGCTCGGCGGACTGGCTGCTGGGCGCGGCGAATGCGCAATTGCGCGGGGCGCTTTGATCCTCATCAAGCTCAAGTAGCTGGTATCCATGCAACTTTTGCCGGCACGCCCGATTATTCCGGCGCGGTGTGACTGAATTGACCTAGTTGCGCCCACCCCGGCCGGGCTAGTATGGGGTGAAATCGACTGGCGGCTTGCCGCCTGAAGGGGACGTGATGAGCTTGAATTTCTTTGCGGCGAACAAACTGGCGACGTTGCTTGCGGCGGGCGCCGTGGTTGCGATGGCCTTCGCTGCGCCGGCCTCGGCCGACACCAAGACCAAGCCGCGCTATGACGAGCGTGGGCGGCACTATTACGGCCCGACCGGTCCCAATGCCGTCTATCAGCAGGGCCGCACCCGTATTTACGTGAGCAAGCGCTCCTGGCTCGATGGCGGCACCGAGGTCAATCCGGGTGACCGCAAGTTCAGCGATTACGCCTTCCCGCCGGCGGTTGGTTATCCGTCCTTCGCCCGCGAAAACCTCAACCGTCCGATCGATCGCCAGCCGCTGGCGACGCCCGCTGATGTCGGCGGCTACCCGCAGAATTTCCCGCTCTACTGAGCGGCGCATCGACCGAATCAAAAGGCCGGGCTTACGCCCGGCCTTTTTGTTTGTGCGTCTCACATGTTGGCCGCGGGATCGTAACGCCGGCAAAACTCTTCGATCGCCTCGGAGCGGAAATCGGCGAGGCGTTCGAAGATCAGCTCATCCGGCCAATCCCACCAGGCGATGCGGCGCAGGCTTTCCGCCACAGGCTCGTCAAAGCGCTTGCGGATGGCACGCGCGGGTACGCCGCCGACAATCGTGTAAGGCGCGACATCACGGCTGACGACTGCGCCCGCGCCAATCACGGCGCCGTCGCCGACGGTGACGCCCGGCAGCAGGATTGCGGCATGGCCAATCCAGACATCATTGCCGACGACGACGCGATCACCGCGGCGATCCGCAAAGAAGTCGCGGTCGCGGCTTGCTGACGCCTCGTAATATTCGGGCACGTATGTGAAGCGATGTTGGGACGCGCGGCCCATCGGATGATTGGGTGCGCCGATCCGCACGGAGTTGGCGATGGCGGTGAACTTGCCGATCACGGCGTCGGCGACGTCGCAGTGCTCGCCGAGATAGGAGTAATCGCCGAGCGAGGAATATTCGATCCGCGTGTGAGCGAGAATTTCGCAGCGACGCCCGATCTGCGCTTCGCGCTGGCGTACCGTTTCATGGATGAAGGTTTCCGCGATTTTGGGGCGGGGTGCATCCATGAGGGGGCTCCGAGAGCTAGTGTCGTAGGGTGGGTTAGCCACGCGGCTGCGCGAAGCGCAGTTCGCACGGCGTAACCCACCACTTTGGTATCCGCGGAGACAGAAGAGGTGGGTTACGCTCAGCGTCTACGCTTCGCGCAGCCGCAGAGCTAACCCACCCTACAAAAGCCGTGCTTACGCGTGCAGCTTCTGCAGTTCCTTCAAAATCGCTTCGCCCATCTGCGTGGTCGAGGCCGCGGTCGTACCTTCCGACTTGATGTCGGCGGTGCGAAGACCGCTGGCGAGCACGGCAGCGATCGCGGCGTCGACCTTGTCGGCGAGATCGCCCATGTCGAAGGAATAGCGCAGCGCCATGCCGAAGGACGAGATCATCGCGATCGGATTGGCGAGGCCCTTGCCGGCGATGTCGGGCGCCGAACCGTGCACGGGCTCGTACAACGCCTTGCGCTTCTTGCTCTTGACGTCGACTTCGCCGAGCGAGGCCGAGGGCAGCATGCCGAGCGAACCGGTCAGCATCGCCGCGATGTCGGACAGCATGTCGCCGAACAGATTGTCGGTGACGATGACGTCGAACTGCTTCGGCCACTTCACCAGCATCATGCCGCCGGAATCGGCGAGCTGGTGCTCGAGCGTGACGTCGGCATATTCGCGCTTGTGGAGCGCGGTCATGACCTCGTTCCAGAGCACGCCCGACTTCATGACGTTGCGCTTCTCCATCGACGTCACCTTGTTCTTGCGCTTCCGGGCAAGCTCGAAGGCGACGCGGCCGATGCGCTCGATCTCATAGGTGTCGTAGACCTGGGTATCGACGGCGCGCTTCTGGCCGTTGCCGAGATCGGTGATGGTCTTGGGCTCGCCGAAATAGACGCCGCCGGTGAGCTCGCGCACGATGACGATGTCGAGGCCTTCGATGGCCTCGCGCTTCAGGCTCGAGGCATCAGCCAGCGCCGGATAGCAGACCGCCGGACGGAGGTTGGCGAACAAAGCGAGATCCTTGCGCAGACGCAGCAGGCCGGCTTCGGGGCGCACCTCGTAAGGCACCGCATCCCATTTCGGGCCGCCGACCGCGCCGAAGATGATGGCGTCGGCGGCCATCGCCTTGACCATGTCGCCCTCGGAAATCGACACCTTGTGGGCGTCATAGGCAGAGCCGCCGACGAGGCCGGTATCGGTCTCGAACTTGGCGATCCCGGCCGAATTGAGCCAATCGATCAGCCGCTTCACCTCGCCCATCACCTCGGGGCCGATACCGTCACCGGGGAGCAGCAGCAATTTGTGGGTCGCCATGGTCGTCACCTCAATTTTTTCTCGTCATTGCCGGGCTTGACCCGGCAATCCAGCTTTCTTGAAGGATGGATGCCCGGGTCAGGCCCGGGCATGACGAGCGGGGATGAATTTCGGCCGGAGTGCTAGAGCGGCCTTGCGCGCTTGGCAAGACACCATTGCCGCGCCGCGGCTGTGCAAGGACGGCGGGGCCTGCCACAGTGCGTCGGCCGGAGTAGCCTTTGCACGCCCCAGATAGAGCCCCACCCGACGCGCACCCTGCGCGGCTGATCCTGACCCTGTCGCTGGCGGCCACCGTCGGGCTCGGCATCGGCCGCTTTGCCTATGCGCTAGTGCTGCCCGACATGCGGGAGGACCTCGGCTGGTCCTACTCGGCGGCCGGTTTCATGAACACCATCAACGCCGTCGGCTATCTCGTGGGCGCGCTGGTGGCGTCCCGACTGATCCAGCGTGTCGGCTGGTCGGCCGCGATCCGCGGCGGAACATTGGCCTGCGTCGCCGCACTCGCGACCTGCGCGCTGACGGGCAATTTCATCGCGCTGAGCCTGGCGCGCCTGGTGCTCGGCCTGGGGGCCGCGGCCGGCTTCGTCGCCGGCGGCGCGTTGGCCGCGACGATCGCGCAGTCGCGTCCCGAGCGGGCCAATTTCCTGCTCAGTCTCTTCTATGCCGGACCCGGCATCGGCATTCTCTCCTCCGGACTGATCGCACCGTTCACGCTGCAGCATTTCGGTCCGGGTTCGTGGTGGATCGTCTGGTGGGCGATGACGCTGCTCTCCGTCGCCATGACGGTGCCGCTGTTTCTCGTTCGGATCGAGAGTGGCGCGCGCTTCAGCGAGGGCGGTCATGCCGCCTTCGCGATCCTTCCGGTGCTGATTTATCTCGCGTCCTACTTCCTGTTTGGCGCCGGCTACATCGCCTACATGACCTTCATGATCGCCTATGTGCGCGACAGCGGCGGCGGGGCGGCGGCGCAAGCGGGATTCTGGGGCCTGATCGGCATGAGCGCGTTCGTGACGCCCTGGGTCTGGCGCCGCGTGCTCGCGCTCGATCGCGGCGGGCTCGCCACCGCGATCATCCTAGGCACCAACGCGATCGGCGCGGGCCTGCCGATGCTCGGGCATTCGACCGCGTGGCTTGCGACCTCCGCCGTGGTGTTCGGCGTCGCCTTCTTCGCCGTGGTCGGTTCGACCACCGCGTTCGTGCGCTTCAACTATCCGCCGGAGGTGTGGCCGCGCGCGATCGCGGCAATGACGATCTCGTTCGGCGTCGGCCAGACGCTCGGACCGATCGTCGTCGGCGCGATCACGGACGCACTGGGCAGCCTGAGCTACGCGCTGAATGTGTCGGCGGCGTTGCTGGCACTGGGTGCGGTGCTGGCGTTGTTGCAGCGGAAGGTAGGGCCTGCCAATAGCTAGCTCCCGCTGTACGAATTATACCCCTGATCTTCCCAATAGCCGCCCTTGTAGTCGTTGGTGACTTCCATCGACATCACGTATTTCGGGTTCTTGAAGCCGAGCTTGGTCGGCACGCGGATCTTCATTGGAAAACCATAAGCGCGCGGCAATGTCTCGCCGGCGTATTTGAACGTCATCTGCGTCTGCGGATGCAGCGCGGTGCGCATGTCGAGCGGCGAATTGTAGCCGTCCTTGTCGGCGCACTGGAACCAGACATATTTCGCGCGCGTGTCGGCGCCAACAAGCTTGAGGAAATCGCGCAAGGGCGTGCCAGTCCAGCTGCCGATCGCGCTCCAGCCCTCGACGCAGATGTGTCGCGTGATCTGCGTGAACTGCGGCAGCTTGGTGAGCTCCGGCAGGCTCCACGATTTCTTGTTGTCCACGAGGCCGCGGACCTCGAGCTTCCAGGCGTCGCCATCGACTTCCGGCGCGTCGTCGAGATCGTAATAGGCGTTGAACGGGAACGGTTTTGTAATCGCGCTCTCCGGGAAGGTCGGCGCCAGCGCGTCAGGATTGAAGATGAAATCCTGCACGGCGTCGTTGAATTTCGAAATCCTCGCGAGCATTGCATCGGCCGACGAAGAATCAACCACGTCGCAGCCGGTGAGCAAGGTCAGCGCTCCGAGGCTCGCACCGCCCGCGATGAAGCGGCGACGGGTGACATCCGGCATGGTCTTGATGGAGTCCTTGATCAGCAGCCGCTTGTCGACGCCGGGGATCAGGAAGGGACGCTTGGCCATGATCGTTCTCCTAATCAGCGACCGATGATCATCGCGCGCAGACTCTTCGGCACCAAGAGCGCGAGCAACACGTGAATGACGAGGAAGGCGCAGATCGCGGCCATGCAGAAGAAGTGCACGTAGCGCGCGGTCGGATAATCGCCGAACAGCGTCACCAGCCAATGCAGTTGCACCGGCTTCCACATCGACAGGCCCGACAGCACGATCAGCACCCCGACAACAATGATGCCGGCGTAAAGCGTACGCTGGACGTAATTGTAGACGCTGAGATCGTCGTGGCCGAGCTTGAAGGTCAGGGCCGCCCTGACGTCGTGGAGCACGCCCGACGGCGTGATCGGCAGCAGCTTTTTCCGGAAGCGACCGGAGACGACACCGGTGATGAGATAGGCGAGACCGTTGATCATCAGCAGCCACATCGCAGCGAAATGCCAGAGCAGCGCACCGCCGAGCCAGCCCCCAAGCGTGATGTCATGGGAGAAGCGGAAATCGAACAGCGGCGAGGCGTTATAGATCTGCCAGCCCGACATGATCATCAGGATCATCGCAACCGCATTGGTCCAGTGCATGACCCGGACCCAGGCCGGCTGGATCACCTTGGTTGATTTGGCGCTAATCTGCTCGTCGGTCACGGTAAGGCTCGACATGGTGGGTCCGTCCTGAACGTCGTATGTCCTGATTATACGCTGGTCTGTCTGCTTTCGTTACGTCCGCATGTCCAATGGACTCGATACCGCAGGGCTATCGCGGTCACAAAAAAGCGAGCCGGGGCAAGCCCCGGCCCGCTGATCGCGCCTCCGGCAGGAGGAGATACTGCGAAGGCGCCTGGGTATTAGGTCGCCGGCATCAGCACGGTGTCGACCACGTGGATCACGCCGTTCGACTGGTTGACGTTCGGAATCGTGACAGTGGAGGAGCCGCCCTTGGCGTCGACGATCATGACGGAGCTGCCGGACTTCTTGACGGTTAGTTCCTCGCCCTCGACGGTCTTCAGCTTTTGGCCGTCCTTGAGGTCAGAGGCTTCGAGCTTGCCGGGCACCACATGGTAGGTGAGGATCTTGGTCAGGGTCGCCTTGTTCTCGGGCTTGACCAGGGTGTCGACGGTGCCGGCCGGCAGCTTGCCGAAAGCAGCATTGGTCGGTGCGAACACCGTGAACGGGCCCTTGCCTTCAAGCGTCGGCACCAGGCCGGCCGCCTTCACCGCCGCCACCAGCGTGGTGTGATCCTTCGAATTGACGGCGTTCTGGACGATGTTCTTCGACGGGAACATCGCGGCGCCGCCAACCATGACGGTCTTTTCCTCGGCGCGGGCGGGCGCGATGACGGTCGCGGTGATGGCCAGGGCGCTGAAGGCAGCGGCGGTGAGATAAGCAATGCGCTTCGACATGGAGGAACTCCCGTTTGGATTGTGACCGGCGATGACCGGCGTTTGCGTTGGCTCAACAACGGCGTCTGCGACAGTTTGACGTGAAGCAGCAGCGCGTCGTTGGCCGAACTACGGGAGGGTTTGCGTGGGGGTTTCGAGGAATAATTTATTGTGATGCGTGAAACTATGCGCCGCGGTGGCCGTGTGTGGTGCGCGAGACAGCGCGACGCACTCCACTGTCGTCCCGGACAAGCGCAGCGCAGATCCGGGATCCATAACCACAGGGAGTGGTTTGGCGAAGGTTCGGAGTTGCTGTCACGCGCGACAATTTCTCCCTGTGGTTATGGGTCCCGGGCTCGCGACTGCGTCGCGCCCCGGGACGACGAGGAGGGTTTGACGCGCGGCCTTCACGCCTCAATCCCTGTTGTTCGGCGTCTGAATGAAACCGCGATTATGCGTCGGGCTGATCAGGAGCTCATTGATGCACACGCGCGGCGGCATCGACGCGATGAACGCGATGGTGCGGCCGAGATCTTCGGACTGCAGCATCTTCGCCTGCTCTGCCTCGCTCGGCACGACCGGGCGCAGCTTCAGGATGGGAGTGGCGACTTCGCCCGGCATCAGGCAGCAGGCGCGCAAGCCGTTGACGCATTCGTCCATGTTGAAGGAATGGGTCAGCGCGAGCACCGCGTGCTTGGTCGTGGTGTAGGCCGGGCCCGGCATCTTCGAGACGTGACGGCCGGCCCAGGACGAGACGTTGATGATCGAGCCGTCCTGCTGCTTGCGCATCGTCGGCAGCACCGCGCGCATGCAATAGAGCACGCCATTGAGATTGACCTGGACGAGCTTGTCCCAGCCCTCAAGTTCCATGTCCTTCCAGTTGCGCTTGGGGACATTGATGCCGGCATTGTTCACGAGCAGGTCGATGCGACCGTGCTTGGCGACGATTCCGTCGGCCGCCTTCTGGGCCTCAGCCGCATTGGACACATCGAGCGCAATCGCCTCGGCGGTCCCGCCGGCCTTAGTGATCTTCGCAACCACGGTATCCAGGGCGTCCTTGCGGCGGCCGGAGACCACGACGATCCAGCCGTCGGCCGCAAGCGCCTCGGCGCCGGCCTCCCCGATCCCGCTGCCGCCACCGGTGACCCAGGCCACGCGTTTCCCATTTTTGGTCATGCAAACTGTCTCCGTTGCTTCATTGGGGCGGTTTTTGCTAATCCAGCCCTCGGTTTGACCGGCCTTGTCGTACAAGCCATGTCGTACAAGCCTTGCGGTCGAGGAAATCTTGCATGAACCCAGCAGCCAACGCCAACCTGTTTTCCCGCCTGTTCGATGGCCTCGATAACCCCAAACGCCTCGCGATCGAGACGCAGGACGGCGCCCATATCAGCTATGGTGATCTGATCGCGCGGGCAGGCCAAATGGCGAATGTGCTGGTCGCGCGCGGCGTGAAGCCTGGCGACCGCGTTGCGGTGCAGGTTGAAAAATCCGTCGCCAATATCGTGCTGTATCTCGGCACTGTCAGGGCCGGCGCGGTCTATCTGCCGCTCAACACCGCCTATACGCTCAACGAGCTCGATTACTTCATCGGCGATGCCGAGCCGTCGCTGGTGGTCTGCGACCCCTCCAAGGCCGAGGGCCTTGCCCCGATCGCCGCCAAGGTGAAGGCCAAGGTCGAGACGCTCGGAGCTGACGGCAAGGGCTCGCTAACCGAAGCAGCCGACAAGGCGAGCAGCGAGTTCACCACCGTCTCGCGCACAAACGACGATCTCGCCGCGATCCTCTACACATCAGGCACCACCGGACGCTCCAAGGGCGCCATGCTGAGCCACGACAATCTCGCGTCGAACTCGCTCTCGCTCGTCGATTACTGGCGCTTCACCCACAAGGACGTGCTGATCCACGCGCTGCCGATCTATCACACGCACGGCCTGTTCGTGGCGACCAATGTGACGCTGTTCTCGCGCGCGTCGATGATCTTCTTGCCGAAGCTCGACTCGGACCTGATCGTCAAGCTGATGGCGCGCGCCACGGTGCTGATGGGCGTGCCGACCTTCTACACGCGGCTTCTTCAGAACCCCGCGCTGTCGAAGGAGACGACCAAGCACATGCGTCTCTTCATCTCGGGCTCCGCCCCGCTGCTGGCCGAGACCCATCGCGAATGGTCGGCGCGCACCGGCCACGCCGTGCTCGAGCGCTACGGCATGACCGAGACCAACATGAACACGTCGAACCCCTATGACGGCGAGCGCGTTCCCGGCGCGGTCGGCTTTCCCTTGCCCGGCGTTTCCGTTCGCGTGACCGAGCCCGAAACCGGCAAGGAGCTGCCGCGCGACGAGATCGGCATGATCGAGGTCAAAGGTCCGAACGTGTTCAAAGGCTATTGGCGCATGCCGGAGAAGACCAAGTCCGAATTCCGGCCCGACGGCTTCTTCATCACTGGCGACCTCGGCAAGATCGACGACAAGGGCTACGTCCACATTCTCGGTCGCGGCAAGGATCTCGTGATCTCCGGCGGCTTCAACGTCTATCCGAAGGAAATCGAGAGCGAGATCGACGCCATGCCCGGCGTGGTCGAGTCCGCCGTGATCGGCGTGCCGCACGCGGACTTCGGCGAAGGCGTCACCGCCGTTCTCGTCTGCAACAAAGGCGCGGAGATTACTGAAGCCGCGGTGCTGAAGGCACTCGACGGCCGTCTGGCAAAATTCAAGATGCCCAAGCGCGTCTTCGTCGTCGACGAACTGCCGCGCAACACCATGGGCAAGGTGCAGAAGAACGTGCTGCGGGATACGTACAGGGATATTTACGCGAAGAAATAGGGGCGAATGCTCCGGGCCCGGGGGGAACATGAAACGAGAGCAGGCGGTCCAGATTAATGATCACCTCCTTGATGCCTACGCGGCATTGGATCGAGCCCGAATGGCGATCGCAGGGCTCGCCAAAGCCGAGCGGATCAAGCTGGGGGACTCGCTCTACGACATCCTTGACGCACTGGAGGACGAGTTACTCCAGCCGATTTACGACCAGTATCTGGACCTCGAGCCTCCAAAGTCAGATCGAGAAGCTTACGAATACATCTGCGAGCTCACGTGGGACGAGGTGCAGCTCCCGCCCGGAGTCAGCGAGCAGCAACTGGACGAGATCATTTTCTCGGTCCTGAAGTCGACGTGGCGGAAGACCTCGATGATGGCCACCTGTGGGATGGAGCGCTGCGAAGAGCTTGGATTGCCGATCGATGACAAGATGATTGCGGCGCGATTGAAAGTGCTTTCGGATTCCGATCGCATCGAAGGCATCGGCAATCTCCAATCGTGGTTCCACAGCGAAGTGCGATTGAAGGACTAATCGCCTTACGGTTTTTGGACTTTGCTCTCTCCGCCGTCATTGCGAGGAGCTCTTGCGACGAAGCAATCCAGACTGCCTCCGCGGACGGATTCTGGATTGCTTCGCTGCGCTCGCAATGACGGAGCGCGCGCCCTACTCGATCACTTTGTCCGCGATCGCCAGCAATGTCGGCGGCATGGAAAGCCCTAATGCGCTTGCGGTCTTCAGGTTGAGCCAGAGCTCGATGCCGGTCGGCTGCTCGACAGGCAGGTCGGCCGGACTAGCACCGTCGAGGATCCGCTTCACATAGTCGCCGACGCGGACCAGCAGCTTTCGGCGCGGCGGGCCGTAAGCGAGCAATCCGTTTAGATCGACCATCTCCGGGTAGGTGGAAAAGAACGGGAGTTTGTGTCCCATGGCGAACGCCGAAATTCGATCACCCAGATCGATATTGGCCGCATCCGAGATCAAATGAAGCGCATCCGGCTTTGACGAATTCAGCGCAGCCAACGCCGGATCGAGTTCTTCGGGCGACCGCACGGTGACCGAAGTGACCGTCATGCCGAGTGCCCCGGCGCGCGTGCGGAAGTTGTCGAGCATCAACGTATTGGATGAATTGGCCGGATTCGAGATGACGGCGAGCGTACTGGCCTTCGGCAGGATCGCGCGCAAGAATTCCAATATCTTCGGCGTCAGGTCCTCATTCAGTGTTGCGACGCCGGTGGTGTAGCCGCCCGGATGCGCAAGACTCGCGATCAGGCCGGTGCCGACGGGATCGTTGATGGCCGCCATCACGACGGGAATCGGCGGGTTGAGCGCCTGGGCTGCGCGGACGCCGGCGATGGTCGTCGGGAGAATCATCCTGGCGCCAGCCTGCACCAACTCGCGGGCCAGATCGGGGAAGCGATCATAGTGTCCCACGGCATAGCGGCCTTCGATTACGTAGTCGCGGCTTTCGGTAAGCCCCTTGGCGCTGAAACCTTCGCTCAGATCTGCGAGATAGGCCCTGGCCATCGCAGAGCCCTCGGCGCCAGCAAAAAGGAAGCCGAGACGGGCAGGTGCTCGCTGCGCGCGCGCCGCGATCGGCGAGATGGCCGCGCCACCGATCGCCAGCAGGAGATCGCGCCGCCTCATCTGGCAGCCCCGTCAACGGTCGTGTCGATCATGCATTGCGCCCCTATGAGAGGTGGGGCGATGACTAATGCCCGCCGATCAGACCTATCACAAACCTGCTGCCCACGAGAAACAGATAACAGCCGAACGCGACCTCGAGCGTCCGCTTCGACATCGCATGCGCGGCTCGCACGCCGAGCGGCGCGGTGATGAGGCTCATCGGCATCACCAGCACGGCGCCGATCAGCGAGACGTAACCGAGCGCGAACGGGATTTGCAGCGCGGAGACGCTGGGATAGGTCGCAGCCGCCGGCCAACCCGCATAGATGTAGCCGAGCGCGCCGGGGATCGAGATCAGCACGGCGAGTGCTGACGAGGTCGCCACTGCCTGATGGATCGGGCGGCCGTAGAAGGTCATCAGCAGATTCGAAAATAGTCCGCCGCCGATGCCCATCAGCGTCGATAAAATGCCGACGCAGAAGCCGTAGATGCGCATCAACGGGCCCTGCGGGAGATCATCACCGAGCTTCCAGCTCTCGCGGGCGAAGATGAGCCGGGCCGACGCCGAATAAGCGACCGCAACGAACACGATCTTGAACAGCCGCTCCGGCGCGTAGCGCGCGATCACGCTTCCCGCGACCACGCCGATGAGGATCGGCAGCCACCACACGCGGATAATCGATAGATCGACAGCGCCGCGCTTGTAATGCGCCTGGAACGAACGGATCGACGTCGGAATGATCACGGCGAGCGACGTGCCGACGCAGAGCGGCATGCGTACTTCGAGCGGCACGCCGGCGATGCGGAAGCATTCGTAAAACACCGGCACGAGAATCGCGCCGCCACCGATGCCGAACACGCCGGCCAAAAATCCGGAGAGCGCGCCGACTGCGATCAGCAGCAATGCGAGCTCGACGAGCTCCCTGATATCAAGACCTGCGATCACCCGGACCTGCCCCCGACGACTAGCCGCAATCCCTTCCGGTTCGTTTGCCCGGAACGCGCTGCGTTTGAAGCTGTAGGCGATCCGATTTACGCGGTCGACGCACTCAACTTTCCGGCTAGGGTGGATTGCAGAGTCCGCATATCCTCCGCCTGACGGAAAATCGATGCGCAGGACGGAAATCTGAAGTCGACGAGCGGCCATCCGCATAGCGGCAGGGGTCATGAACTGACTAGTTCGAACCGGCGCCTCCGGTTGGCGGGTTAGAGCCGTTCCAATAGTAATTTCAATGCGCCTCGCCGATCGGTCCAAAGGATGAATTGATGTTCCATCCTTCCTCGGTGCACCATCTCTCTGGTATACCAAGCCCCTGATTGGCCTTGGTTCATCAAGGGTCTAGAGCTGAACGCCGGTTCGATTTATGGCGATTTGGTGATTGCGCAGGCCAAATCGACTCCGTAAATAGAGCCGACCTTTCGCGATCCCCGCGCGCCCCCTGCTGGGCCGCCATAAACATCAAAAGCCCATGACCGCACGGATCGAACGACCGCTTTCACCACACATGCAAGTCTATCGCTGGACGTTGACGATGGCGCTGTCCATCGTCCACCGCGCCACCGGTATCGCCCTTTACGTCGGGACCCTGCTGCTGGCCTGGTGGCTGATCGCAGCCGCTTCCGGCTCAGCCGCCGCCTATTCCAACGTGCAGGCCTTCACCGGCAGCATCATCGGCCGGCTCATCGTGTTCGGTTACACCTGGGCGCTGATGCACCACATGCTGAGCGGCATTCGGCACTTCGTGTGGGATCTCGGCTTCGGCTTCAAGGCCAATGAGCGTGAAGCACTGACCTGGGGCGCGCTGATCGGCGGCATCGCGCTGACGATCCTGATCTGGATCATCGCCTACGCGATCGGAGGTGTGCGATGAGCGCAGCCGACACGCCGAAGCGCAGCATGCGCACCCCGCTTGGCCGCGTCCGCAATCTCGGCGCCGCGCATTCGGGAACCTCTGATTTCTGGCGCCAGCGCCTCACGGGCGTCGCGATGACCTTGTTGATGCTGCCGGTGATCATCGTCATCATGATGACGCTCGGCAGCAACCAGGCCGGCGCCAAGGTGATCCTCGGCTCGCTGCCGATCGCAGTGATCATGATGCTCTTCATCGTCGCCAGCACCTGGCACATGAAGATCGGCATGCAGGTCGTGATCGAGGACTACGTCCACAACGAGAAGCTGAAGCTCGTCTCGGTCATGCTCAACAACTTCTTCTCGATCGCCGTGGCACTCGCCTCGATCTACGCGATCATCAAGATCTCATCCGGAGTGTAAGCCATGGCCAATGAGACGAATGGCAAGGGCAACGGCGCTCCCGCCACCAACGGCAAAGCCTATCCGATCGAAGACCACACCTATGACGTCGTCGTGGTCGGCGCCGGCGGCGCGGGCCTGCGCGCCACGGTCGGTTGCAGCGAAGCCGGCCTGAAGACGGCCTGCATCACCAAGGTGTTTCCGACCCGCTCGCACACGGTCGCGGCGCAGGGCGGCATCTCGGCTTCGCTCGGCAACATGCACAAGGACGATTGGCGCTGGCACATGTACGACACCGTGAAGGGGTCGGACTGGCTCGGCGACCAGGACGCGATCGAATACATGGTGCGCAACGCGCCCGACGCGGTCTACGAGCTTGAGCATTGGGGCGTGCCGTTCTCGCGCACCGAAGACGGCAAGATCTATCAGCGCCCGTTCGGCGGCATGACCATGGACTACGGCAAGGGCCAGGCGCAGCGCACTTGCGCTGCCGCGGACCGCACCGGTCACGCCATGCTGCACACGATGTATGGCCAGTCGCTGCGCCATGCGGCCGAGTTCTTCATCGAATTCTTCGCCATCGACCTGATCATGGACGATCAGGGCACCTGCCGTGGCGTCATCGCGCTCAAGCTCGACGACGGCACGCTGCACCGCTTCCGCGCCCAGACCGTGATCCTCGCGACCGGCGGCTATGGCCGCGCCTACGCCTCCTGCACCTCGGCACACACCTGCACCGGCGACGGCGGCGGCATGGTGCTGCGCGCCGGCCTGCCGATGCAGGACATGGAGTTCGTGCAGTTCCACCCGACCGGCATCTACGGCTCGGGCTGTCTCGTCACTGAAGGTGCGCGCGGCGAAGGCGGTTATCTCGTCAACTCCGAAGGCGAGCGCTTCATGGAGCGCTACGCGCCTTCCGCAAAGGACCTCGCGTCACGTGACGTCGTCTCGCGCGCGATGACCATCGAGATCCGCGAAGGCCGCGGCGTCGGCAAGAAGAAGGATCACATCTTCCTTCATCTCGACCATCTCGATCCCGCGGTTCTCGCCGAGCGCCTGCCGGGCATCTCCGAATCCGCGAAGATCTTCGCCAATGTCGACGTGACGCGCGAGCCGATCCCGATCGTGCCGACCGTGCACTACAACATGGGCGGCATCCCGACGAACTATCACGGCGAAGTCCTGACCAAGAAGGACGGCGACGACAACGCGATCATCCCGGGCCTGATGGCGATCGGCGAAGCCGCTTGCGTCTCCGTGCACGGCGCCAACCGCCTCGGTTCGAACTCGCTGATCGACCTCGTCGTGTTCGGCCGCGCCGCAGCGCTCCGTCTCGCCGAGAAGCTGACGCCGAACGCCAAGCAGCCCGAGCTGCCGGCGAACTCGTCAGACCTCGCACTCGGCCGCCTCGACCATTATCGCTACGCTTCGGGCGGCACGCCGACCGCGAAGCTGCGCGAAGGCATGCAGCACGTGATGCAGAACAACTGCGCCGTGTTCCGCACCGGCGACATCCTGAGCGAAGGCCAGAACCTGATCGAGAAGGTCCACAGCGGCATCACCGACATCGCAGTGTCCGACCGTTCGCTGGTGTGGAATTCGGACTTGGTCGAAACGCTCGAGTTCGACAATCTGATCTCGCAGGCGGTGGTGACGATGAACTCCGCCGCCAACCGCACCGAGAGCCGCGGCGCGCATGCGCGCGAGGACTTCTCGGAGCGCGACGACAAGAACTGGATGAAGCACACGCTGGCCTGGCTGGACGACAACGGCAAGGTCAAGATCGAATACCGCCCGGTTCACGACTACACCATGACCAACGACGTGCAGTACATTCCGCCGAAAGCGCGCGTGTACTGAGCGAACAGCGAAAGCTTTATCGAAATGGTTGAATTCGCACTCCCGAAGAACTCCAAGATCACCAGCGGCAAGACCTGGCCGAAGCCCGCGGGCGCGACCGAGACGCGCGAGTTTCGCGTCTATCGCTGGAATCCGGATGACGGCAAGAATCCCAGCGTCGACACCTATTACGTCGACACCAATGATTGCGGTCCAATGGTCCTGGACGGCCTGATCTGGATCAAGAACCACATCGACCCGTCGCTGACCTTCCGCCGCTCCTGCCGCGAAGGCGTCTGCGGTTCCTGCGCCATGAACATCGACGGCCAGAACACGCTCGCCTGCACCCGCTCGATGCACGACGTGAAGGACGGCGCGGTGAAGATCAACCCGCTGCCGCACCAGCCGGTGGTGAAGGATCTGGTCCCTGACCTGACCAATTTCTACGCCCAGTACGCCTCGGTCGAACCGTGGCTGAAGACGACGTCGCCGACCCCGCAGAAGGAATGGCGCCAGAGCCACGAGGACCGCGAGAAGCTCGACGGCCTCTACGAGTGCATCCTGTGCGCCTGCTGCTCGACCTCCTGCCCGAGCTATTGGTGGAACAGCGACCGCTATCTCGGCCCCGCCGCCCTGCTGCAGGCCAACCGCTGGGTGTCCGATTCGCGCGACGAGGCCACCGGCGAGCGGCTCGACAATCTCGAGGACCCGTTCCGGCTCTATCGCTGCCACACCATCATGAACTGCGCCAAGGCCTGCCCAAAGGGCCTGAACCCGGCGGAAGCCATCGCCGAGCTCAAGCTCAAGATGGTCGAACGCCAGATCTAAAGCGCGATGAGATTGGGATTAATCGTCATCGCGCTTTAGGTTATTGTTTGAGCATGATCTTTTCGGAAAACCGCTTCACACTTTTCCGGATCATGCTCTAGGCCCCGTTCACGCTCTCGTCCCCGGCCCGCGCGGCCGGGGTTTTTTGTATGGCCGGGGCGATTTTGAGTAAAATTCACCCCGTCCCGCGTCGCGAGCGAACCATAAAAGCACAACCTCCGGTTCCCGCCACAAGTCGCTTCCTTCCTGGCGCGAGATTCAAGTAAGCTTCCGGTCGAGGGACCGGAGCGACCGTGCAGGGCGCACAACGCAATTCTCTGAGACTCTTGCAGTGGATGATGGCGGCATCCCTGGCGCTGCCGATTGCGCTGTTCGTCTTCGCCTCCACGATCTCCTACAATTCGACGATCAGCATCGCCGACCGCGAGATCGAGCGCTCGCTCGACGTCGCCCATGAGCACGCGCTCAAGGTGTTCGAGACCATCGACCGGAGCCTCGCCGAGCTCAACGAGATCGTGCACGACCTTCCCGACGACGTCATCCGCTCGCGGGAAGGCGCGCTGCACCGGCGCCTGAAACAGCTCACCGATTCGCTGCCGCAGCTCAAATCGGCCTGGATCTTCGATGCCAACGGCAAATCGCTGGTCAACAGTCTGGCGTCACCGCCGCCGGAGCAGACGTTTGCCGATCGCGATTACTTTTACGCCCATGTCGACCAGGCCATCGGCACCTATATCGGCGCCACGCTGTCGCCGCGCCAGCCCTATCAGGGCGCGCGCTTCTTCGGCGTCAGCCGCCGCCGCCAATCCGACGACGGCAACTTCACCGGCGTGATCCAGGCGTCCGTGCTGCCGGAATATTTCGAGAGCTTCTACGCCAGGATCGGCGTCGACCCTGGCAGCTTCTTCGCGATGGGGCGGACCGACGGCGTGCTGCTGGCACACTACCCGCGGCTCGATCACGACTTCCAGCTCGATCCGAACGGCCCGGTCGGCCGGAGCATCGCGGCCCATCCCGACCATGGATTCATGACCATCGCCTGGCCATCGGACGGGATCGAGCGGCGCATCGGCTACCGGCGCGTCGCCGAATATCCGATCTATGTCAGCGCCGGCCTCGAGACCTCGGCGATCCGCGCGCGGTGGCTTTCGACCATGAGCCAGCATCTGGTGTTCGGCCTGCCCGCGACCGCGCTGCTGTTCATCCTGCTGGTGTTCGCCTTCCGGCGCACCCAGCATCTCCAGCTCGAGGCAGCCAAACGGCGCGAGGCGGAGGAGGCACTCAAGCACAGCCAGAGACTGGAGGCGCTGGGCCAGCTCACCGGCGGCGTCGCACACGATTTCAACAATTTGCTGACCGTGATCCGCGCGTCGGTTGATCTGTTGAACCGCCCGCAGCTGAGCGAGGAACGGCGGCAGCGCTACATCACGGCGATCGCGGACGCGGTCGCGCGCGCGGCCAAGCTGACCTCGCAATTGCTGTCCTTTGCCCGGCGCCAGACGTTGAAGCCGGAAGTGTTCGACGTCGGCGAGCGCATGCAGTCGTTACGCGACATGCTCGCCACGCTGCTTGGACCCGCCATCGAAATCGTCACGCAACTGCCGGCCGAGCCGTGCCTCGTCAGCGCCGATGCCGGCCAGTTCGAGACCGCCATCATCAACATGGCGACCAACGCGCGCGACGCCATGCAGGGCAAGGGCCGGATCGTCTTTACGGTGCACGCGGCGACGACCATTCCGGACACGCTCGCGCATCTGTCAGGAAGCCAGATCTTGAAGGATCTTGGCTTTGTCTGCGTCGCGGTCAGCGATACCGGCGTCGGCATTCCCACTGCGCAATTGGGACGCATCTTCGAGCCGTTCTTCACCACCAAGCAGGTTGGCCAGGGCACGGGCCTCGGCCTGTCACAGGTGTTCGGCTTTGCCCGCCAGTCCGGCGGCGAGGTGACCGTCATCAGCGAGGTCGGCCAGGGCAGCACCTTCTCGCTCTATCTGCCGCGCGTACCGGCAGCTCTGTTGCCCCGGAGCCTGGCGCCGAGCACGGCGCCTGCGGTCACCGGCAGCGGCATGTCGGTGTTGATCGTCGAGGACAATATCGAGCTCGGCAATTTCGCCGCCGACGGGCTGACCGAGCTCGGCTACAGCATCACGCTGGTCGACAACGCGACCGATGCGCTCTCTGAGCTTCTCGGCGAGCCCGATCGCTTCGACGTCGTATTCTCCGACGTCGTGATGCCCGGCATGTCCGGCCTGGATCTTGCGCAGGCGATCCGCGACCGCCGCGTCGCCGTCCCTGTTGTGCTGACCACCGGCTACAGCCAGGCCCTGTCCCAGGGCGGCGTCGCCGGCTTCGACCTCGTTCAAAAGCCCTATTCGATCGAGGAGCTGTCGCGGGTCCTGCATCACGCCGCGCGGCCACGACGGGTGCGCGACGGCGCGGCGGAATAGTCGGCTCGGGGAACCCGAGGGAACCGGCTGATTTCTATCGCGTTACCCGGCCATGCAAAAGCCAGCTGCAAAGCGCGCACAGGGCAGAAAGCCGCCCATTGTCGAGATCAAGGGTGAGGACGGCGAGGAGGTCGCGCCGCCGCCGCCCGAAGTGCTGGAGCCCGATCCTGAGCTGACGCCCGAGGAAGTCGAGCAGGCGCGCAAGGATTATCTGCTGACGCGGTTCTGGATCAGCGCGCGCGGCTTCTGGAGCCGCAAGGGCGACCGGCTCGCCTGGCCGTTCTCGATTGGTCTCGTCGTGCTGATCGTTCTGACCGTCGGCTTCCAATACGGCATCAACGTCTGGAATCGCGCGATCTTCGACGCCATCGAGAAGCGCGATGCGACCACTGTCTTCCATCTCACCGCAATGTTCTTCCCGCTCGCGATCGGCAGCATCGTGCTCGGCGTCGCGCAGGTGTTTGCCCGGATGAGCATTCAGCGGCGCTGGCGCGCCTGGCTCACCAACAGCGTGCTAACGCGCTGGCTCAAGAACGGACGCTATTATCAGCTCAACCTCGTCGGCGGCGATCACAAGAATCCGGAATACCGGATCGCCGAGGATCTGCGCATTGCAACGGACTCACCGGTCGATTTTCTCGCCGGCGTGACCTCGGCGTTGTTGTCGGCCGCGACCTTCATCGTCGTGCTCTGGACCATCGGCGGCGCGCTCACCATGACACTCGATGGATCGACGATCACCATTCCCGGCTTCCTCGTGATTGCCGCGATGCTCTACGCCGCCATCGCTTCCGGATCGATCCTGGTGATCGGCCGCCAATTCGTGCAGGTCTCCGAGGACAAGAACCAGGCCGAAGCCGATTTCCGCTATACGTTGACGCGCGTGCGCGAGAACGGCGAGAGCATCGCGCTGCTCGGCGGCGAAGAAGAAGAACGCGGCGGCATCGATCGTGACTTCACCAGCGTGCTGCGGCAGTGGGCGCGGCTCGCCGGCCAGCACATGCGCACGACGCTGGTGTCGCAGGGATCGAGCCTCGTCGCACCTGTGGTGCCCCTCCTGCTTTGCGCACCAAAATTCCTCGACGGCAGCATGAGCCTCGGACAGGTGATGCAGGCGGCCTCCGCCTTCACCATCGTGCAGAGCGCATTCGGCTGGTTGGTCGACAACTACCCACGGCTCGCCGACTGGAACGCCTGCGCGCGCCGCATCGCCTCGCTGATGATGTCGCTCGACGGTCTCGAGCGTGCCGAACACGGCGACGGCCTTGGCCGCATCAAGCGCGGCGAGACCAGCAACGACGCCATGCTGGAGCTGAACGACCTCTCTGTCACGCTCGACGACGGCACCGCCGTGGTCGGCGAGACCGAGGTCGCCATCGAGCCTGGCGAGCGGCTGCTGGTCGCCGGCGAATCCGGCACCGGCAAGAGCACACTGGTGCGCGCCATCGCAGGCCTCTGGCCCTGGGGCGGCGGCAGCGTCAACTTCCATCCCGACCGGCGGCTGTTCATGCTGCCGCAGCGGCCTTATGTGCCCTCGGGCAGTTTGCGCCGCGCGGTCGCCTATCCCGGCGCCGAGGACGACTGGAGTGTCGAGCAGATCGGCGAAGCCCTGCACAGGGTCGGCCTCGACCATCTCAAGGAGAAGATCGAGGAAGAGGCGCCGTGGGACCAGACGTTGTCCGGCGGCGAGAAGCAGCGCCTCGCCTTCGCGCGGCTGTTGCTGCACAACCCCGACATCGTCGTGCTGGATGAGGCGACCTCAGCGCTCGACGAGAAGAGCCAGGACAAGATGATGCAGATGGTCACCGACGAGCTGCCCAAGGCGACCATCGTCAGCGTCGCGCATCGCGTGGAGCTGGAGGCCTTCCATAGCCGCAAGATCGTGCTCGAGCGTCGCAAAGGCGGCGCCAAGCTCGTCAGCGACATCGACCTGATCCCGCGCAAGGGCAAACGCAAGCTGCTCGGACGCTTCCTGCGCCAGCGCAAGCCGGCGGGGAAAAAGGCGGCTTAAGCGCCGTTGGAGTCCCCGGCAAAACCGGCTATGCATGCGCCGCCTGCAACGAGGACCGCCTGCTTGACGCCCGACAACGACCTTTCGACCGCGCCGTTCGGCGCGTTTGCACCGAACGCTGCGCAGGCTGCGGTTATCAGCCTCGCGCAGGGATCGGGGCTGAAGCGCGGCGCATTCCGTCCGTGGATGTCGCGGCTCGTCAATCTGCTGCGCGGTGGCCCGATCGACGTGCAATACCAGGGCGCCTCGTTCCGCTTCTATCATCAGGGCAGTGCGACCGAGCGCGGCGCGCTGTTCAACCCCGACTACAATCTCGATGAGCTCGATTTCCTGCGCCAGCACACGCAGGCCGGCGGCACATTCGTGGACGTCGGCGCCAATGTCGGCACCTTCGCGCTGGTCATGGCGCGGCAGGTCGGCGCCAACGGCAAGGTGGTCGCGATCGAACCGCATCCGCTGACATACGGACGGCTCTCGTTCAATCATGCTGCATCGAAAGTCACGCAGGTGCGCCTGGTGCAGGCTGCTGCGGGCGACAGCGACGGCGAGCTGATGATCGAAAGTGGCGGCGGCAATCTCGGCGCCACGCACGTCGTCACCGGCCCTGCCAGCGCGGAAGCGATCAAGGTACCGTCGCTGCGGCTGACGCGAATCCTTCAAGAGGCCGGCGTCACACAGGTCGATTCGCTCAAGATCGATGTCGAGGGATTTGAGGACCGCGTGCTGATCGGCTTCTTCCGTGATGCGCCGCCATCGCTGTGGCCGCGCGCGGTCGTGATCGAGCATCTGTCACAAAACGAATGGCAGCAGGATTGTATCGCTGACATGGTCGCGCGCGGCTATGCGATCGCGCGCAAGACGAGAAGCAACACGTTCCTGTCGCGCTGACGACCAATCACGGAGCTTGCGATGATCGATCATTTGGGTTTGTCCGTCTCCGACTATGAGCGAGCGAAAATATTTTACAGCAAGGCGCTGGCGCCGCTCGATTACAGCCTGATCATGGAAGTGACGGAAGAGCAGACCGGCCACGCCGCAGCAGCCGGCTTCGGCGCCGGCGGCAAGCCGGATTTCTGGATCGACGGAAAAGGCGCGATGAACAAGCCGGTGCATGTCGCGATCCTGGCGAAGGATCGCGCGACGGTCGATGCGTTCTACAAGGCATCGATGGCCGCCGGTGGCCGCGACAACGGAGCGCCCGGCATCCGTCCGCATTATCACGCGAACTATTATGGCGCCTTCGTGCTAGATCCCGACGGCCACAATATCGAAGCCGTCTGTCACGCGCCGGCATAAGGAACATCGGCGCGGCATCATCGTTGTCGTTCTCATGACAACTGATCGCTGTGACGCCGATGCCGATTGAACCGCCCGAGATACCGCCATCGACACCGGGTACGCCGACTGAGCCGCCGCCTGGAATTCCGCCGGGCAATCCGCAACCTGAGATCACACCGCCGGTGCGCGAGCCCGGCGAATCACCTCGGCCCGATGAGTTGCCAGGTCGCGTGCCCGAGGAGATTCCTTCGCGCGGACCGGATGGCCCGCTGACGCCCAATCCCGCCACGAATGCCAATTCGCCGCAGGCGCGTGATCCCATGTGAGGCGATTGCGACTCACGCCTGAATGCGCAATGAACGTTGTCATAGTGACGTGATTTGCATGCAGAAATAAATCGGGCCGCGACCGCTTCGCCCGCCACAATGCGGCCTAACGCGTAGCCGTTCATCACCAAACTTCGTCAAAGAACCTTCCGGGGAAGTTGAACCACATGACCAACCTTCGTTTCGTGCTGCTTGCCACGACGGCTCTGACCGCGATGCAATTCGCAAGCTCTGCATCGCATGCCCAAAGCGCACCGCCGCTCGTGATGGCGCAGGCCCAGCCAGAATTGGGCCCTGACGGAAAACCGAAGCAGCCTCCGAAGGAAGCGCCGAAGGGACCGCCGCCTGCTGCGCGCCCGGCGCCTCCGCCTCCCCCGGCTGCACCGCCGCCCGCTCCGCCCAAGCCACCAGCCGCACCTCCGCCG